>NYTG01000017.1 GCA_002683395.1 Halieaceae bacterium
GCCAAACCTGACGAGGTCACGTAACGTCGCGCTCATGCCCCCACTAGCCCAGCCATAACCGTCGCTATCAACCGTAATATCAGCCGGATATTCGGCGCCTATAGCTTGCCATACGTCTTCACTCACAAGTTCTACGAAGGACTTCCCCGTAACGCGTTCCAGCACCCAAGCCAATACGTCGGTGCTCGCTGACTTGTAGTGAAATTCACCGACAATACTTTCGTTACGTTGAACCGTCGGTAAAAACTCATAGGTCGACCGCATGGCACCATCGGCACAATCCTTCAATTCCAGCCAACCTGAGGCGCAGGAATGCTGCCATACGGTACTGGTAAGATCGTCATAAACCTCGGAGTACGCCGCTCCATCGCGCATATCCCAGACGACTCTCAGTGAGTCTGGGCCCCAGCCGCTGTTGGTGAGCTCCGGCAAATATTCAGCAACCGTTTTATCTAGATCAATCAGGCCTTTAGCCACATACTTCGCGATCAGAACGGCCGTAACGGATTTGGTCATAGACATCATAAGATGGGGCCGCGCTCGGTTTTGTTCTCCGTAATAGCCTTCGACCAGCAATTCGCCATCCTTATAAACAGCGATTGCGTCGGTGAAGTAGCGTTTCGCGAGTTCATCGAGGCTGGTCTGCTTGCCTCGGAAACCAATCAAGACTTCAGATGGGTGAGCTGGCGCACCTTGGAGTGGACGCTTACCGTTGGGGTCGTTTTGAATTAAGGCAGTGGGATACAGCTCGCGCATATGGCTAAAAGCCCAACGGTTATTGGGCGGAAACTGTGCATTCGTCTTGTCGATGCCAGCAGGCCGATTACCTATTCGACCTTGATCCGCCGCTAAGACGCTAATGGATAACGTNGTGAGTAGAGTNGTTANAACGGNNAGCACGCGGAGTTGGCTAAAGCGCATTTTCTTTTCCTTTGGCTCGGATACCAGGCATTNTTAGCTTACGGCTATTCTTGGTGATCAACAATTCAGGCGATGGGGCAGAGCTTTTGAATCGTCGAAGTCTAATGACCGTAAGCGCTTCAAGGGCACAGAGATCATTGCCCGCTAGTACTTTTTTGGCCTTCGTTTCTATGGCCAATGCTATAAAAGCGGGGTAATGTTCTGGCAGTAATATGTCGCGCAGGGAGTCGCAGGTGCTATCGCATGTCAGCATAATGTATCGACAGCGCCCACAAATGCCCGTTCAGTTTAGATTGGACGTGGTCGAGGTGGCGCTAGCAGCTGTCGTGTTGGCTTTAGTGATGTTGGCGGCCCCGGCAACTCAAGCTTGGCCNGACCATCAGGCCAGCGGCAGTGCTCGCGCAATATCGGGGTCCAATTCCTCACCTCAACACTATGCAGCCGCGGCTGGAGACACCGCAGACGCTTTTTATGTCTCCGAGGTCGACCCGGGCGTTCAGCGGGAATGCTTGATCTGTCATAAAGCAGGAGGCTCAGCACCTCAGAGCGGCGCTCGGCTGATACTGAGTGGATCCGCCGAGGCAAATCATGGGGCTTTTTCCGAATTTGTATCGCTCGAAAACGTTGATGGGGATTGGGTCCTAGCAAAGGTAGAGGGTCGACTAGACCACGGCGGCGGCGCAGTCTTGAGTCAGAGTGCNGCGCTATACGGGGCTTTACAAGAGTACCTCTCCCTCCTGGGTGAGGGCAGCTCATCCGATGGTGGCACCGTGAGCTTCTGGGAGGGAACCGCTGCCGAGCCGCGAGTGGTGACTCTGCGACGGGCAGCACTCCTGTTTGGTGGCTTGATCCCAGACGAGGAAGCAATCGGGTTGGCGACTGAGTCTGAGAGGGGCTTGAGNCAAGCGATCAGCAGCACTCTGATAGGGCCGGGGTTCAAAGAATTTATTTTGCGGGGCGCCAATGATCGTCTCCTAGTAGAAGGCCTTTTGAATGGAATCAACTTCGATATCGACACGCGGAATCGCTACCCTGAGCTAGCCGATTTGCTCAAGACGCTGCCGGAGCGCAGACCGGAGCAGTTTGATGACTATCACGATAAGCCTTTCCTTACCCGAGGGGATGCAGACTGGACATTTCGCTGGGCTATCACCCGTGAGCCGCTGGAGATCATTGCGCACGTGATCATCAATGACTTGCCTTATCGGCAGGTACTGACCGCAAATCACACTATGGTTAACGCATTCAGTGATTTGGCCTACCGATCAATGAGCGGCCTGAGTCACAACTATGCCGACGAACAGGGCTTTTACGATCGCAGTCAGTTTAATCACTTCGTCCCCGGCTATAACGATGGCGCCATCCCTCACGATGAGAAGTTTGAGGCCAATGACGAACAGGGCATTGTAAGCTTCAGTAATTATCAGGAATGGCCGCACGCAGGGATATTGAGCACCCAGGGTTGGCTTGCGCGTTACCCCTCTACCGATACGAACCGCAATCGCGCCCGCGCTCGCTGGACCTACCTTCATTTTCTGGGTGTCGACATAGAGAGGTCTGCCCCCAGAACCACAGACCCAATCGCGTTGGCGGATACCGACAATCCCACCATGAAGAACAGCGCTTGCACAGTTTGCCATGAACGGCTCGACCCCGTTGCTGGTGCTTATCAAAGTTTTGGCGATCTCGGGCACTATTTAGACCAATTCGGCGGTAATGACTCGTTGGCCGACTCGTACAAATGTCCGGAGTGCTACGGTGGCGAATTCGGCGACACGCTCTACGAGCAGGGAGACACCTGGTACCGAGACATGCGAGCACCGGGTTTTGCCGGGAAGGCGGCAGGCGGGGCGAGAGACAGCCTGCAGTGGCTTGGGTACCGGGTATCCCGAGACCCCCGCTTTGCTGCGGCCACAGTGAGGTTCTGGTGGCCGGCGATTTTCGGGACCGATCCTATCGAGATGCCCGAGGATGAGCGGCTTCCCGATTATGAGTCACAGATGCGTGCTTATAACGAGCAAGACAGTTTGGTTAGTGAACTTGCGAACAATTTTGAAGCCTCCGGATTCAACGCAAAAAAATTATTCGTCGATATGGTGATGTCGCCTTGGTACCGGCACTCCACGGTGGTTGACCCTGTTTTAGCGAACACGAAAGCTGTCGAACTAGCGACGGTGGGGCGCGGTCGACTTTTAGGGCCTGAGGAACTAGACCGTAAAAACCTCGCCTTGTTTGGCAGGACTTGGCGACAGTGGCGCTCGGGAGCCGACCCACATCAATTCTCGATGCGAACCGCGTTGACCGGCCCGCAAGCCGATTACAAGGGTTTTTACGGCGGTATAGACGGGGCGACGGTAACCGCGCGGAACCGTGAGTTTACCGCGCTGATGTCCAACTTGACGGAGAGTATGGCCACTGATCTGGCATGCCAGATCGTGGTGCAGGACTTCAATCGCCCTCAAGGAGAGCGAAAGCTCTTCACGCTCGTTGACCGCACCAGCGTGCCCGGTCAACTGTTGAATATTCAAAAGAAACTGCCTGGCAAGGTCTCTGATATGGACCGATTGAAAACCCACACCATTAGGGGGCAGTTTGCGGCAGCAGGGGGACCGGTCCGGTTTAAAGTGGCGGATTTAACGCGAGATGCGCACCGCAGTGTAGACGACGAGTGGAGCGCGGCAGCGCTGACGGTTAAGACCATCGTTATTCGTCAGGGGGGGCGGGTTGTAAGAACCTTTAGCGGCTCAGGCCTACAGTACAACGCGGGTTTTCGAGTTGATGTGCATACCGATGACAGTGGGCGTAAGCATCGGAGAGGCGACCCCGAGCCAGGCGTGGGCTGGAGAATGCATGGCGGCGCTTGGGTGGAGTTTACTACTAGGCTGGCCCCCGGCGAGTATCAGTTAGAGGCGGAATTAGGTACTAGCCTGCTCAGTAACAATGTAAATGATGCCATGTCAGCTAGGATCGTGATTTCCGCGATGGAAAATGTTGACGAGACAGACTCGGGTCGATTGTTCCGACAGCAGATTGCGACTCTATTGGAGCAAGCGCTAGCGAGACCTGCCAGCGACGCCACAGTGGCTCAGCTGATGGGCGTACTCATGGAGTCTGCGGGTGATGCGACCGACAGGGGAGATTGGTTCTTTGACCAAGACAGTCATTGCGATACGTGGTCCATTTGGCCCGGCGNGGAGCTAACTCATGAGGAAAATCGAGTTCGCTACGGTGACTCCGAGGGCATGATGCGCGGCTGGGCGACTTTACTTCATGGCGTGATGACCAGTTGGGAGTATCTCCATGACTAGGCTCAGAAAAAACACACGGGGCGGCCTGAGCCGCAGACAGGTATTGCGGGCCGCTNCNTTGGGCGGCAGTAGTCTNGCAGGCCTAATGAGTAGCCGCGTTTGGGGTAACTCTACGAAAGAGCCTTACGCTGGCAAGCTATTGGTAACGATGCAGTTAGATGGCGGGGTAGATGTTACGCAATTGTGCGACCCCAAGACTAATGTTCGAGGCGAGCCCAAGATTAACCGCTGGGCGGATCAGCTTGAGCCTGATCAGGCGGGGAATATCTACTTCGCGCCGGTCGCGAATAACTTCGAGTTTTTTGATCGCTTCGGGCGCGACATGCTGGTAATCAATGGCGTCGACTCCCAAACCAACTCTCATGAGACGGGCCAGCTGTACAACTGGACGGGAAGTAATGCAGAGGGCAAGCCCTCGCTTTCAGCCCTTTTCGCTGCCGCGCAGTCACCAGATCAGCCTCTCGCGTACTCGGTGTTCGAGGGCTTTTCGCGAACGGCTGGACTAATCGGTTACAACCGCTTCGACAATCTGTCCAATATAGGGGCGCTAATCCAACCCAATGTTGACCCGTGGTCAGGGAATTTCAAGCGAGCTGAATCGGACGTTGTCAGAAGCCAGAATCTAGTTCGTGATGGGATCGAAGCGCTGCTGATGCAGCCAGACATGAGCGCCCGCCAGCGGCAAAGTGTGCTGCGTTTTGTGGAGGCTCGGGAGAGTCGAGAAGGCCTCCAGCGCCTTGCAGAGTTAATTCCCACTGAAGAAAATATTATGCCTCGCGAAGAGTTAAATGCGGGTGGCATGAATTTCTCGAGCAGTCTGAAGCAGCAAATGCAGGGGGCGCTACTGGTATTCAAATCGGGTCTCGGCTCGGCGGCAGATCTATCGCTCGGTGGATTTGATTCTCATGAGGATCACGATGTCGTCAGCGAGGCCCTGCTCTCTCATTTCGCTGGAGCGATGCAGTTCTTCTGGAACTATGCGGAAGAGCTAGGCATTTCAGATCGCATCACATTGGTGATCGGTTCGGACTTCAGCCGCACGAATTTTTACAACGACGGCAATGGCAAGGATCACTGGCCTATTGGCTCGTACATGGTGATGGAGCAGGGTGCACCTTGGGGAGATAGGGTGGTTGGTCTAACCGACGAACTGCACTTTGCGAAAGCCATCGATCCCGAAACGCTCAAGGAGAGTCCTAGCGGCGTGCTGATGACGCCGTCGCATATCCACAAGGCCCTGCAAAAGTACCTGGGCCTTGATGCCCTGGCATCTGATGCAGGCTTTGGGCTGCGAGACGTTGAGTCAGTGTCTTTGTTTGATCCTTTCGTGATGTCATCGTGATCTCTGCGGCACCGCCGGTGGCATGACTGCTCCAAGATGAGATCGCCGATACCATAAAAAATCAATCTTGTCCGTCGCAGCGCGATTTCTGCGTTTTTGATGGCGCAGGTGGCGGTGCGTTGTGTCGGCACTGGCGTGCCCAACCATATCTGCTGCGGTGGCTAAGCTCAGAAAGCAGGAGGATAGATGCGCTTTCAGTACCTTAACGTTTCGCTACTTCTAGCAGCCGCGCTATTTCACCCTGCGGGCAAAACTCAGCAAAGTGTTCAGCCGCCATACGACGGTACCGTCTATGTCGACAGCGGCTGGATTACCCCCGCCGATACTTCGACTTTTATCGACAAACTCTCCCTTGGTATCGAGCGGGTGACGCTGTACGACCGGAGAGTAGCGGATTTTACCGACGTCGACGCACACAGCTATCGGCTAGAGTTCTGGAGCGGCGTAGTCGTGGTCGCTCGAGTGAATACAGAATTTGACGAGCCAACAGCTTCCCAGCTTGCCGACAAGTGGGGCTTCGTTCTGGGGCAGACACCGCTGGGTTTAATTGATTATCTTGGCGAGCTACACATTCAGCCTGGTAATGAGTTGATGGGTGGAAACGGATTTACCAATCCGACGCATGTGCTGATTCATGA
>NYTG01000002.1 GCA_002683395.1 Halieaceae bacterium
GCCTGGTAATGAGTTGATGGGTGGAAACGGATTTACCAATCCGACGCATGTGCTGATTCATGAAGATCATGGGGCGGCCAACCTAGCTAATGGTTGGGCGGAAGAAGAGGTATTACACGAGTTAGGTCATGCGGTGTTCCAGCCGAGGGTCGAGGATGCTGATTGGGCCGACGCGCAGGAGGCAGACCCTTGTTTTATCTCGGATTATGCGCAAAAAAATCCAATTAGAGAGGATGTGGCGGAAACGCTAGGTCCCTACCTCGCCATGAAGTTTCTCACGGACAGGGTAACCAACGTCGATCAAGACAAGATCTCGAACTGTATTGCAGCGCGCTCGTCGGTGCTGGATGCCTGGTTCGCAGAAATGAATATGAGCTATTCACCGTTCTCTAGCGCGGCCGCAGAGGAGGCTATTCTTCGTATCGCGTTGGAGGAGCCGGTGGCGGGACAGGTCCATACAGGTGTGGGTAACCTGCGTGGCTGGGCGGTGGCTACAGAAGGCGTTACGCGAGTCGAAATAATGATTAATGGCGTGTCGGCTTTCGAGGCGCCTTACGGCGGGGCCCGCGGCGATGTGGGAGGGGCGTTTCCTGACATTCCCGACTCGAACCGCTCGGGGTTTTCGTTGGCCTTCAACTACAGTGAATTGCCCGCTGGTCCCAATAACATTGCTGCAGTGGCATATGATGGGCTGAACGCCGTCGCGGAGAGCACAGCTAATTTTGAAGTCGTGAGGTTTCCTGACTTCATTCGCGGCGAGGGGGCAGTGAATCTTGGCGAGGGTACCTGCAGTGTGACGAGTGATGAAATATCGATCGTAGATGCAGTGATAAACGGTACATTCTATAACTTAGTCTTGAAATGGCGTCCCGCCGAACAAGGATTTGAAGTGGTTGAAATCCAATGAACGATTTCGTAAGTAACGCAAATATGAGTCCCTCGAGTACTGCTTTGCAGAGTGCCTCGCTTCTGAGATTACTACTCCTATCAACGGCGTTTATCTTCGCGTCCGCTCCCTCAATTGCAGAGGAAGCGACTCACACTTGCCCCGACGGAAGCGCCACTGAAATCGTTATAGAGGCTTTTGGGTTCGATAACGCAAAGTGGATGAAACGCAATGGAGCGGGTGAACCTCAATCCAGTGCGAATGTGGAGGGACGTTATGAACTAATTGAATATGTAAATTTTTACTCTGGCGGCACGCTTGAGCAGGAGGGGGAGCTATACCGCTGGACCAACGATGGTGATGTGAGCTGGCTGATGTCTATTGATCTTGAGGCTCTGACGGTAACTCAGGTCGATGGCCCATATGAGGGTGAAGTCATGCGGCTGTATGCCGATCGAGGGATCTGTGCTGCCTATTTTGGCGGTCAACTGGGATCTGCGGTGAGTCACTTAGACGGATCACAGCCGCTTGAGTCAACGGCGCTTGCGGAGTTGGCACAGTTCATTAACAACGAGCTGAAGTTTTTTGCGCGGGAGGATTGGGCCCAGATTGCAGCCAACGCGACAGCGTTCATAGCGCTTTATGAGGCTGAGAGCGAGCCGTTATTCAGTGAACCAGAATTAGTGCGACCCGAGGACGGTTTGTCACCGGAGGGGCTCATTCAGTTTGCGCTGAAAGAGGCAGTGCAACGCACGGTGTTTCAGGGTGAGCTTGACGTGGCAGATGCGAGGGCTTTTGAAGAGAGCGCCTTGTTCCCGGGCCCCGTAAGCGCCATGGCCGATAGAGTCTCGGGCGCCACTGTGGAGATCGACGGCGATTACCAGACAGATCCGGGATTTTTTCTGAACGACCAAGAGACCGTTATTCGTCCTACAGGGCTTTATGCGGCCCCCGGCGAGGTAGTCACTATTTCGATTCCTGACACCGCGGTCTCTGACAAGTTATCTATTCGAGTTGGGATTCACCGAGCCGACATGCGAGCAGGGACCTGGGAGGAGTTTAATCGCATTCCCGTTATCTCCAGCCTTTACGACGTGTCGGACGCAACCGTGTCTGTGGCTAACCCCTTTGGCGGAGGGATTTATTTTGAGGTCGCAGAGGGCGCCGCGCTTGGAGTGTTTGAGGCTGAGATTTCAGGTGCTGTCAGGATGCCGATGTTCTCAACCCTGCCGCTCAAAGGGCACTCTAGCGACTTGGAGACCTACCAGAACCGGGTTGACCAGTGGCTCGTCCCCTGGTTTGAGCTGCACAGCCCGAACTTCTCGGCAACACTACCCATGGAGGAGGGCCGGCTTTACTCGGAACCCAGCGATCTTATTGAACTGCTCAATCGAGGGTTTGACGATATTAATCTCATGGCAGGAAGGCCTCAGGAGCGCTTTCGCTCCGAGTGGCTAAGTTATGACCGCTTCATCACTTACCAAGGAACAGCGATGGCTGCGAGTTACCCCGCCTACTCAATGGTTAATTTGAAATCCGTTGGTGAGTTTCTCGTGGCTCCTGAGAATTGGGCGTCTCCAATTCGTTACATGGACCCCGACTTTTTCGACATCACAGCAGAAGAAGCCGTCGGCAGAGAGGATGAGTGGTACATCAACACTTGGCTTCACGAGCTAGGGCATCTTCACAACTTGCCGACCCTGGAGTATCAGGAAATCGAATCGAATGTGCATCTGTTGGGGAGCGTTTTTTATGATCGCACTATGGGCACAGATATTGACACGGCCCTGCAGTTTTCGGGGTTTCAATTTTTTGACCGCAATCAGGCTGCCTTGGACACAATGTTTTCGCCCAACTGGCAAGCAGGGCAGCGCCTGTCTTCAGGAGAGCAGCCTTACGGTATTTTTGACAATGAGCTTCGCTACCAGACTCGGAGCTGGGCGAGAATTGTTGAGATCGCTGGCCTGTATGGGTGGGAAGCGGTTGGAGAGATCCACAAAGCGTTTTATCTCAGAGGGCGAGAGCAAGGCGCAGCGATCAATTATGGCGTTGAAGATGACGACTTCATCGAGACAGCCTCGAGCGCTTTAAATCGAAATTTGGGGCCTGTCTTTGATTTCTGGGGTGTACCGCCTTCTACCGAGCTCTCCGAGCGGCTGCTGTCGTTTCCGCTGCCAGAGGCTTTTAGGAGTCGCCTGCTCAACTATCGCGACATCGCGCCCAAAACACTCGAGGAGTTTGAGGCGGTGCGCGCAGTGCATGCGCAGCTCCATCGGCCTGATTCAGAGGTAATGATTCGCATGGACTGGTATCTCGAGCAATTCGATCAACAGATGGCCGACACGATCGTGGGTCGTATTGACTCGATCCTGTCACTATTTAATGAGGGCAGCGCCGCTGATCAGGATTCGGATGGGGTTGCGGATGCTGACGACAACTGTCCGCAGGACACGAATGCGAGCCAACTGGACACCGATTCCGATGCCTCCGGTGATGCATGTGATTCAGATGATGATGGCGACGGCCTAACAGACGATCAGGAACTTACTACCGGAACAGACCCGTTACGTAGCGACACTGACGGCGATGGAGTAACCGACAAAGATGAGATTGATGCAGGTTCCGATCCGTTAGATAGCAATTCCCTTCCTGGCGCGGCCTCTACTGAGGTGTTACGACTAGCGCTCGAAGAACCCGCTCAGGATCAGGTACATATGGGCGTCGGTAATCTCCGCGGTTGGGCGGTCGCCACAGAAGTGATCAGCCGAGTCGAAATTTTAATTGATGGTGCGTACCAATTCGATGCGCCCTATGGGGGCGTCAGGAGAGACGTCGCGGGCGCTTTTCCGGACGTTCCCGGTAGCGACTCCTCTGGCTTTAGTCTGGCCTTTAATTACAGTGATCTGACAGCCGGTCAGCACTCTATCACTGCAGTAGCACACACCGCTTCGGGCGCTTCAGTAGCCTCGAGTGCCAACTTCGAAATTGTCCGATTTGAAAGTGCATTTCTTGGCGGTGATGACGCGGTCTCTTTGGATAGCGCAAGCTGCCAATTGGAAGATGACAGCATTGCGCTGTTGGATGCGCTCATGGATGGCAAAGGCCGGGGCGTAACCCTCAAGTGGCGGGTAGCCGAACAGGGGGTTGAGATCGTCGAAATCCGCTAGGCGAGCTCAGCTACTGCAGTTAAAAATCAATCTTATCCGCCGCAGCGCGATTTCTGCGTTTTTGATGGCGCAAATAGCGCCGCGTAGTGTCGGCGCTAGCGTGCCCGGCCATATCAGCTGCGGTCGCTAAATCTTCTCCATTATCAAGCAGATAGGTCAGAAAGCTCCGCCGGAGATCATGGGGAGACGCTTTATCTAGGCCGGCCTGTTTTACGCGCCTGGTGACAATGTCGTAAACACCTCGTGCGGTCAATCGCCGGTCCTCTGCAACCTGATTCCAGCGGTTAACCGGCCTAAATAGCGGACCAAACTGCAGCCCAGACTCTTCAAGCCAGGTTTTGACCAAATCGATCGTTCTGGGCGGCATTTCGAGCTCACGCTCTTTATTGCCTTTACCGATCACCTTGATCGAACGGTCGGTAAAGTTGAGCTTGTTAATGTCGATCGTGACCACTTCCGCGCGTCGCGGCCCGCAGCCAAATAAAATCCCCAATAACGCGGCGTCTCTGACGCCTGCGGCGCCTTCAGCATGCAGGCAATGGTCAATCAGCTTGGCGATCTCATCCACATGAAGCGCTCGCCCCACAGCGAGCCTTTGCAGCTTAACCGCGCGAATTTGCTCTATGAGGCTGAACTGGTGGTCGCTCATTTGCTGATGCAGCATAGCCTCGCGGGTCACACCTTTAATAATGGAGAGATACAGGTTGCGTGTGTTGTCAGCGAGGCCTTTTTGTTTGAGTTTTTCTAGCAGCGCAAGCACGGTGGCCCGATCCAGTCGGTGCCATGGAAAGGTGTCGGGGGTCTGGTCGCACAGGACGGCAATTTGCTTCATCACAGACTTGGCAGTGGTTCTGCTCGCTTCGGAGCCCTGCAGTGACGCCAGATAAAGAGAGGCGGGATTGCTATGCTGGAGGGGGGCATCACCACCGACTGTCGTCAGCCAACTGCNGATCTCCTGATTAGCCGTCTTTTTCTTTGTGTCCACGGTAGCCCGCACCCCATAAAGGTTGCTCTAACTGACGTAAATATACATTTAAGGAAGTTATGTGGCAACCCCCTGACACAATGAGGCCAACGGACCCCCGCTACCCAATAACCTAACGGAGCCATACCAATGATCAATTGGGCTGTAGCTCCCTTATCAGGCAACAGCCCTTAGCATTAATAGATATATGGTTATTTCCTTTCGTGTTACCCTTGCGGCGTCTCGCCTCAGATAGGCATCACGCTGAGCACTACCATGACACTCCAAGTCACCCCATTTTTTGACGCCCAGTCTTCGACACTCTCGTATGTGGCGGAGGATCACTACAGTCGAGAATGTGCGGTAATTGATCCCGTATTGGACTTTGACTACGCCTCCGGCAGTCTCTCCACTGAGGGAGCAGACCGTATACTGAAGTACATCCGGGGCAATGGACTGCAGCTCACGCATATTCTCGAGACCCACATCCACGCTGACCATCTCTCCAGCGCCCCCTACATCAAAGAGCAGCTAGGGGGACAGATCGTGATTGGCTCACATATCACTGCGGTACAGGAGGCCTTCGGCGCCATTTTCAATGAAAGCGNAGGGTTCCGTCGCGACGGTAGTCAGTTCGATCAATTGCTCTCTGATGACGACACCTTCAAGGTCGGCAGGCTGCCAGCACNGGCGTTGCACGTACCGGGCCACACCCCCGCCTGCATGGCCTATTTAATTGGCGACGCGCTCTTTGCAGGCGACACGTTGTTTATGCCCGATGCCGGTACAGCACGTTGCGATTTTCCGGGTGGCGATGCTCGAGCGCTGTACGATTCTTGTCAGCGGCTGCTCTCACTGCCCGACGAGACGCGCGTNTTTGTCTGTCATGACTATCAGCCCAGCGGACGCGCACTGGCCTTTGAATCGACGGTATTGGAGCAACGCTGCGGCAATATTCATGTCGGGGCCGAGATTACCGCAGAGGCCTTCGTCACCCTGCGCGAGGCGCGCGACGCAGACCTCGACATGCCCTCGCTCATACTGCCCTCGCTTCAGGTGAACATGCGCGCGGGGTACCTGCCCCCGACTAACGATCAGGGCAACCTGTTTCTTAAGGTGCCTATCAACGCGTTTGGTGCTAACAAGCTCAATCGCTTTGCCTGTGACGAGTGAACATGTTGATCCCCGCAACACAGTGGCTTAAGGGCTATCACCGGCAGAATATGATTAACGATGGCCTGGCCGCCGTCGTCGTGACGATCATGCTGATTCCACAGTCCCTCGCCTACGCACTCCTCGCCGGATTGCCNGCCGAGATGGGTCTCTATGCCTCGATACTGCCTCTGATCGCTTACGCGCTGTTTGGCAGCAGCCGCACACTGTCCGTCGGACCCGTAGCGGTAGCCTCTCTCATGACGGCCTCGGCGGTCGGATCGGTAACCGCTCAGGGAACCGTGGATTACGCCACAGCGGCCACCACGTTGGCGCTTTTAGGGGGCGTAATGCTGATCGTTATGGGGCTGTTAAAGTTTGGTTTCGTCGCCCACTTTTTGTCGCACCCCGTGGTGTCGGGTTTTATCACTGCCTCGGGCATTATTATTGCGCTGGGGCAGCTGGGACCGCTTATCGGTGTGTCGCTGCAGGGCGACACGCTGCCAGATCTTCTGGGTGGTCTGGCCNCGGACTGGCGCGAATTCCATTTGGTGACGGCCGGAATCGGCCTGTCAGCAACCGCCTTTTTANTGTTCGCGCGTTTCCAGCTCTCCAGCTTGCTAACCTCAGCGGGCCTCTCTGATCGCCAGGCTCACTTAATCGTCCGCTCAGCTCCGATACTGGTAATGCTGGTGGTGATCCCATTGTCTGCCATGCAGAATTACGCCGCTCTCGGTGTTTCAGTGGTGGGACATGTCCCCACTGGATTACCCCCGTTCAGCGCAGTGAACGTAACTTACGAACTCATCGCCGAGCTCGCCATGCCCGCGTTTTTAATCGCGCTGATTGGCTTTGTCGAATCCATCTCTGTGGGCAAAACCTTGGGTGCCAAAAAGCGGCAGCGGATTGATGCGAATCAGGAGCTGATCGGTTTGGGCGCCGCTAATACGGCGGCGGCTTTGTCTGGTGGCTTTCCCGTGACGGGCGGATTTTCTCGCTCGGTGGTCAACTTCGATGCGGGCGCCGACACCCAGATGGCCTCGATACTGACGGCTTTGGGCATTGCTCTAGCGGCGATGTTTTTGGCACCTCTGCTCTTTCACTTACCTAAGGCTGTGCTCGCTGCGACCATTATCGTGGCGGTTTTGAGTCTCGTTAATGTAAAAATACTGAGGCAGGCCCGACGGTTTTCCGCGGCAGATTTTGCATCCGTTAGCTTNACGATATTGGTGACGCTCGCGGCGGGTGTGGAGCTAGGCGTACTNACCGGGGTCGCAGTTTCGATCGGTTTGCACCTTTACCAAACNAGCTCCCCGCACTTTGCCGTCGTGGGACGGGTCCCTGACTCAGAGCACTACCGCAACATCAAACGCCACGAAGTCATCACGTACCCGCATATTCTGTCTATCAGAGTCGATGAGTCGCTGTACTTTGCCAACGCCACNTANCTCGAGGACATCGTATTTGAAGAGGCCCGCCTGAAGCCGGAGTTGGCACACGTCGTTCTGATGTGCCCCGCTGTTAATGTTGTTGACCTCAGCGCCCTCGATGCGCTGGAGCAAATTAATACGCGCTTGGCGGAGCGCGACATCACACTGCACCTCAGCGAGGTGAAAGGCCCGGTGATGGATGCGCTCAAGCGCAGCGAGTTTCTCACCAGNCTGACAGGCCACATTTTTCTGTCGCAGTTCGCGGCAGATAATCAGTTAAGCGCCGCCCCGGGGACCCACTACAAGTAGCGCTGGTCTTGCTCGGATTTAAGCAGTCTGCGAAACCCTCTTTCTACGGCTGTTTCAGCGGCCATGCCGAGACGCTCCTGCCAGTTCCGTTTGGCGCGAAAACGAACCTCGATCAGATCACTGCCCTCGAGGTGCTCAAGCAAAAAGCCGTCAGAGGTGCACAACCTGTCGGCGAGGTTTTTCTCGAGCGCCCGCTGCCCAAACCAGTATTCCCCCGTGCTCACCTCATCAATGGCCAATACGGGTCTGTTGGTTGCGACAAATTCCTTGAACAAGACGTGAATATCATCGATATCCGACTGGAACTTTTCTCTCGCCTTGTCGGTGTTTTCACCAAAAAACGTNAGGGTGCGCTTGTACTCGCCTGCCGTATGCATCTCGAAATCGATATCGTTTTTCTTCANCAGCTTATGAAAGTTAGGGATCTGGGCCACGACACCGATGGAGCCCAAAATCGCAAAGGGGGCTGCAATGATNTGGTCAGCCACGCAGGCCATCATGTAACCGCCGCTGGCCGCCACCTTGTCTACCGATACGGTGAGCTTGATGCCCGCATCCTTCAGGCGCACCAGCTGACTGGCGGCCAGGCCATAGCCATGAACGGCACCGCCGCCGCTCTCTAGCCTCAAGAGCACTTCATCTGCGTCGCTTGCCACAGGCAAAATAGCCGAGACTTCCTCGCGCAGTTGCTCAACCTGGCTGGCCTGCATGTCTCCGTCGAAGTCCAGCACAAACACACGGGGGCGCGCAGGCTCATTCCCGTCCTGTGACTTCAGCGCCTGCTTCGCCGCTTTGTGCTTCTGCTTTTTTTCTTTCTTGCGATCTTTCTCACGCGCCTTCAGCGCGACCGGATCCTCAGCCACTGAGCGGATAGCTTCCTGTTGGAGCTCAAATCGCTCATTCAATGAGCAGGCCTCGACGCTACCNTCCTCNCCTGCACCGCGCCGTCGTTGGCTAATGGCCATAACCCCTGCAAAGGCGATCAAAAAGACGCCAAGAAGAATAATGGNTTGAAGTAAAAACGCGGCGATATCCAGAATAAAATCCATAGCGGTTATAGGCTCTCAANAAAATGTGATATNAGTTGCCCCGATATTGAGGCGTTGGGTGGCGTGNGCGGCATCGCNCTGGCATCGAACCAGTCAGCATCCTCGATTTCTTCCGGGCTCAGCTTCAGTTCTCCCGACTGCCATTCGGCAAAAAAACCGAGCATCACCTGGCTGGGAAACGGCCATGGCTGGGATCTAAAATAGCGTACATTTGCTACCTCNACCCCTACCTCCTCCCGNACCTCCCGGATCACGGCCTCTTCGCAGGTTTCACCCGGTTCCATAAATCCCGCNAGCGTGCTGTAGAAGCGTTTCTGAAATCCGGCTGCGGCAGCGAGGAGCATTTTGTCTCCTTTGTTAACCAGCACGATCACGCAGGGGGAGACCCTCGGGTAAACGCGCAAAGCGCACCGCTCGCACACGACCGCCCTGCCGTCTTCAACGCTCTGCGTCAGGGTGCCACAGCGACCGCAGTGGCGATGAGTTTCTCGCCAGTGCAGTAATTGATAGGCCCGCCCATGGGCATGAAACAGACCGTCATCGACCCGTCCGAGCAATCCGTATAGGTTGCCCGATAGCTGGGTGCTCAAATCGACACTGTCCTCGGGTACCGAAAATGCCCACACGCCCCTGCCTTGCCAGTGACCCACCGGCACCGCCGAGTTCGTCTCGACATGCCATTGCGCGATAACCTCGCTGACCCGCCACGGCATGCCTGGCTCACCGCGCAGCGATGTCACGGTATCTCGGCCGGCGAACACGAAGCCCCAATCGTCTGCCTTGGGCGCGGCCGGCAGAACAGAAATATCGAGCACAGAGAGAACATCCTCAGAATAGACTGCACAGTCTAGGAATACGCTCGGCCGAGCACAAGAACCAAGTGCCCTACATCGTCGTATATCCAGTAACGTTAAATCCGGTGTAAAGTGCGAGCGTTTGCCTCTGAGCATTACACAACCGACGGATCAGGCAGACGTGCTCAATCAGCGGGGCAGCAGCAAACTGCATGCCGCCGACAATAAGCGATAAACAACGACACGGGCTAATCGACATGAGTGATTCTTCTCTGAGCGCCTTCTGGAGCAACTTCCTTGGCGACTCTCCCACCTGGTACAAGCAAACGATCATTGCGTTCATTGCGATTAACCCCATTCTGTTGATGGTCGCAGGTCCTGTCGTCACAGGCTGGGCGCTCATTGCCGAATTCATATTCACTCTTGCGCTCGCGTTGCGTTGCTATCCGCTGCAGCCTGGCGGCCTCCTTGCGATTGAAGGGATTCTATTGGGCCTAGCAGACCCACACAGCGTGTTCCACGAGGCCGAGGCCAACTTTGAGGTGATCCTGTTGCTAATGTTCATGGTGGCAGGCATCTACTTCATGAAGGATTTACTGCTATTCGTCTTCACCAAAATTCTTTTAAACGTGCGCTCGAAGAAAATGTTGGCATTTCTATTTTCTATCGTGTCTGCGGTACTGTCGGCATTCCTTGACGCGCTGACGGTTACCGCGGTACTTATCAGCGTCGGCGTGGGGTTTTTTGTAGTGTTTCACCGTGTCGCATCCGGTGCCGGCCTAACGGATACCAGCCACGATTACACCCATGACAACGCGGTGCAGGCCGACGCCGAAGCAGATCTCGAAGCGTTTCGGGCATTTCTCAGAAGTCTGTTGATGCATGGCGCTGTAGGCACCGCGCTTGGCGGCGTCTGCACCCTTGTCGGTGAACCGCAGAACCTGCTGATCGCAACAGTGGCTGGGTGGGACTTCCAGACGTTCTTTATGTTGATGGCGCCCATCACCATGCCGGTGTTGGTTTGCGGCCTCATGACCTGCGTATTGCTGGAAATCACGGGTTGGTTTGGCTACGGCGCGCTAATGCCGGAAAATGTTCGCCGGGTGCTCATGGATTTCGACGAGGGGCAGCAAGCGAATGCCACGCCCAGATCCAGAGCCAAGCTCCAGATTCAGGCCTTGGTCGCGGTCATTCTGGTAGGTGCCCTGGCATTCCACTTGGCCGCTGTTGGCCTGATCGGCCTACTGGTCATTGTGCTACTGACGGCCTTTAACGGGATTACCGACGAACACGAGATCGGCCACGCGTTTCAAGAGGCTCTGCCCTTCACCGCTCTGCTGGTGGTCTTCTTTGCCATCGTTGCCGTGATCCACGAGCAGCATCTTTTCACGCCGGTGATCGACTCCGTGTTGGCGATGTCCAGTGACGTACGCCCGGCAATGTTTTTCCTCGCCAACGGGCTGCTGTCTGCCATTTCAGACAACGTATTCGTGGCGACTGTCTACATTTCAGAGATCGATGCGGCGCTGAAGGCTGGCGAGATCGACCGGGCAGAATTTGATCGGCTGGCGATTGCAATCAATACCGGCACAAACCTGCCGTCTGTCGCGACGCCAAATGG
The DNA here is from genome assembly GCA_002683395.1 of Halieaceae bacterium. Classification (GTDB taxonomy): domain Bacteria; phylum Pseudomonadota; class Gammaproteobacteria; order Pseudomonadales; family Halieaceae; genus Luminiphilus. The sequence continues at coordinate 11,373 of NYTG01000002.1, forward strand.
TCAGGCAGCGTTCCTGTTCTTGCTCACTTCGGCGCTGGCGCCTTTGATTCGTCTGTCGTACGGGACCATGGTAGTGATGGCGCTGCCTTACACCGTCGTGCTAACCGCCGTGGGCCTGATTGCAGTTATCGTTAACCTGTGACGGTTAATGACGGACTGTTGCCCGCCAGCGTGCCTCCCCTGCGCTGAGGTCAAGCTCTTTGAGCTTGGCCTCGTGCCGCTCTATCTCCTCGCCGGTTGCCCGCACCACAGGAAGCGGTGTCCGCTCAGCAGACACGCGGCGAATACCTGCAGCGGTACCTGATGCTCCCGCGTCGTCGGTGCTTCCCTCAGTTCCTAAACCTAATGACGCCTGCCCTCCTGTCATCGCCAGATACACCTCGGCGAGGATTTCAGCGTCTAGCAATGCGCCGTGAAGGGTCCGGCTTGTGTTATCAATCTCGTAGCGCTGGCATAAGGCATCTAGATTATTCCGCTGCCCGGGATGTTTGTGGCGGGCCATTTGTAGCGTATCGACTACGCCGCACACGCTTTCTAACTTGCCCGCATGCGGCTCCAAGCGATCTAGCTCGGCGTCAATAAAGCCCACATCGAAAGGCGCATTGTGAATCACCAGCTCAGCGCCCTCCACAAAGGCGAGAAACTCCGAACCAATTTCGCTAAAGGTGGGTTTTCCCAACAGAAACTCGGCCGTGATGCCATGCACCTCCAGCGCACCGGCATCAATCTCACGCTCTGGCTGGATATACTGGTGATAGTGCCGACCCGTGATGCGTCGATTGACCAGCTCAACACAGCCAATTTCGATAATGCGGTGCCCCTGATTGACTTCGAGCCCGGTGGTCTCGGTGTCGAGCACAATTTGTCGTCTATCCATCTGCGCTCTCCCGTACGTCATCCATACCCCGATTCGCCAGCGCATCGGCGCGCTCGTTTTCGGGGTGACCACTGTGTCCTTTCACCCACCGCCATTCAATTCGATGCCGTGAGGCCTGATCGTCCAGCTGCTGCCAGAGATCCTGATTCTTGACGGGTTTTCTGGCGGCTGTCTTCCAGCCGTTTTTTTTCCAGTTGACCAACCACTGGGTGATGCCGTCCTTCACGTAGGTGGAGTCAGTGGTCAAGCTGACCTCGCACGGCTCTTTCAGCGCTTTGAGTGCCTCGATAGCGGCGGTCAGCTCCATGCGGTTATTGGTTGTGTCATCCGCCCCGCCGTATAGCTCTCGCTCGCGATCCCCGAACTGTAGTACGGCTCCCCAGCCCCCTGGACCCGGATTACCACTGCACGCCCCGTCAGTAAACGCCTGAACCTGCTTCATCAAGGCGTTTCCGCGCTATCCCGGCGGGTGCGGCTGACCTGTCGCGGCACGGGCACACCCTCCTGAGACTTGCCGAGAGGGATCGCTATGAGCTTAGGGCGACTCGTCGCTCTCACGCCGCTGTCCATGTGGGCGGCGACTCGCTTGCGCGCGTGTAACAAATACGCGGTGCCCGTGGGCGCATTATGGCTGACAAGCCAGCGATCGAAGCGGTCCAGTAATCGTCCGGCGCGCCCGCGACCAATGGGCGCCAAATTGGCCAGATATTGTGGATCCGCGTGGGAAAAGCCGAGCAATGAAAGCCAGTCACCCAGCCGACGACCACTCACCGCCCGGACGTGACGTCGTTTTCGCCCGAGCAGGCGGCGAACCAAGCTGCCAGCCCCCCACAAACTAAACGGATTAAAACTAATAACGAACAAATGCCCGTTTGGCACCAGCACGCGCTGACATTCCCGTAGCACCTGATGCGGAATGGGCGAGGCGTTCAAAGTGTGGCACAGGACCAGCGCATCAAGAGAATCACTGGCAAAGGGTAGCTCGCTGCTCATCCCGAGAACGGGCTGACAAGGATGCTCTGTCGAGGCACGCGTAATCAGCCTGAAAAGGCGCTGCGTCTTGCCGATTCGACTAAATTCGAGGCCGATGTCAGCCCCGGTCACCAGCATGTGGTAACCGAACACCTGCTCAAGCGCTTCATCGAGGGCCTGAGTGAGCTGCCCTGTCAGGCGTTGGCCAAGCGTTTTGTCGCGATACCATCGCTGCAGGCTGCTGTGGTGATTCGACTCTTCCGGAAGGGGGCTGGTCACATTCATCGCCAAAGGGTAGCCTCGCAAAAAACGTCTGGACAGTGTCATTAATGAGTGTACTGAATATTTCGCCGATCCGCGCCTTCAGCGATAACTACATTTGGCTGATCTCCAGAGAAAATCAGGCTTATGTGGTGGATCCCGGAGAGCCCGCGCCAGTGCTGAGCGCGCTGGATGAGGCAGGGCTGCAGCTTGCTGGCATCCTCGTCACGCACCATCATTATGACCACACGGGTGCAGTGAAAGCCCTAAAGGAGGCCTCGGGCTGTGATGTGTGGGGCCCTCCGGAGAGCCCCGCGGGTCCTTACGACCATATTCTGGCCGAGGGTACAACGGTTTCCGTGCTAGGCGTCGACTTTAGCGTGCTAGCGGTTCCTGGCCACACACTGGATCACATTGCCTATCACAGCGGCGGGGAAAAGGCGCTCTTCTGCGGNGATACGCTGTTTGTCGGTGGGTGCGGGCGTGTGTTTGAAGGGACCNCGCCGCAGATGCGCGCCTCGCTGAGCAAGCTCGCTCGACTGCCGGCCGATACGCGCATTTTTTGTGCCCACGAGTACACCCTAGCGAATCTGCATTTCGCGCAGCTCGTNGAACCCGATAACGCTGATCTCGCCCGCTTCATCGGTGCCTGCGAGGACCGGCGCCAGAATGACCAGCCCACGGTGCCCTCGTTGATCGGCGAGGAGCTGACTTATAATCCCTTCTTGCGCTGGGACAGTCCGGCCGTTCGCCAGACCCTCGCGGATACAGGCAGATTAATGGATGACACGCCTGACGGGGTCTTTACGGCCGTGCGTGAATGGAAGAACAACGCCTGAAAGTTCATAATGTGACACTGTGACTTACTCACTGTTAGCCTGGAGCCGATTGATGTATCGTGCGGCCACTTAGCGCGATGAGTGATGTCAGCGCGAANCNGTCGATAAGGAACGAAATATGAAACTGCTAATTCAAACNTCACTTTCATTGTTTGTCTCGCTGGCTCTGTTGCCGGCCTCCGTTTTTGCAGCGCATCACGAAGGAGGCGACCACGCCGTGGCAGCCGAGGTGAGCGGCGATGACGTGGTGTGGGCCTCTGGCGGGCGCGCCATCGTGGCTGAAGTAGAAGGTGAAGTGATTGCGATTGACCAGGAGACTCGCGAAGTCGTTGTGCGAGGACCGGCTGGCAACTTTGTGACCCTGACGGCCCGTGAAGACGGCGTTGATCTCTCGAAGATTGTGCCGGGAGATACGATCGTCGCCGATTATGTGGCGTCTATTGAAGCCGAGGTTCGTGCTCCAACCGAAGAGGAAGAAGCCAACCCCTGGGTCGTACTGGGAGAGATGGGCAATACCGAAGCCGACTCCGAAATGACTGCCGCAGGCGCCGCGCGCTTGATTAGAGCGGTCTGCACCATTGAAGCAATGGATAGCAACGGCAATGTCATGATTAAAGATGCCCGAGGTCGTATGCATACCGTGGGTGGCGTGGAAATGGCGAAGATGGATAACGTCCGTCTGGGCGACACCGTTGTCATTATCTTTACAGAGGCGCTCGTGCTGTCACTGAAAGAGGTGTAATCAAAAAAGTTCTGGGTGCAGCACTCAGGCCCCACAAAGACCCGGCGCTAGCCGGGTTTTTTATTGTAAAACTGCGAGCCGCTGGATAGCCGGGAAATACAGCGCCGTCCTAATCGGGACGTCGCGTCCCCACTGGGCTCCACGCACCAACTCTGCGTAGCGGGCAAGCTGGCTCTGGTGCGCCTCGCACTCCCGCGCCTCAAAGGCCTCAATGGTCTCACTATCTCCGGGCTGGCTGGTTTTGAAGTCGATAATCCAACGAAGATTCGTCTCTTCGTCCACGAAAATGCGATCAATCACGTAGGTTTTACACTCACCTGCCTCAAGGCGGCTCAGGGCCAGCTCGGTAGCCGCCTCGTTTCGCGCCGACAGAATCCAGCGCCCCACTTCGCACGAGAGNGCAAGAGCAATGAGTCGCTGCACACGCTGCCCCGTATGCTCGGCCTGCTCNGGTGTGAGTGTGTGGAGCGCAATATTGTTGGCAATCCATGCCTGAACGCGCGGAGCATCTGCCTCTGGCAGGCAGGGCTCCCCCGCTATCAGCTCGAGTACTCGGTGACAGATGGTCCCCGTCACGCGCTCCAACCGATTGCCTACGCTGCTCACCGCCACCGATGCCGGCGCCGTTTCAGCCTCTCTGCCCGCTGGAGAAGGCGTGCAGAGTGCCGACTGCGCGAGGCGCTTCAGGCTGGACGTTTCGACNCCATTCGCGAGTGAATCGTGGGAAAAACTCCCCTCTTCATCGCCCGCCGGACAGATCTCCAGCGTGGCCGCTCCTTTACTGGTACGCAGCAACATCGCTAGAAGGGAACCTGCCGCAGCATCGGGCGGAAGATCGTCGGTCGCCCAGTCGGCAGAGGCACTTAACATCACGCCTGATCGCGCACGCGTAATGCCGACGTACAAAAGCCGCTTGAGTTCCTCTTCATCCTTTTTTTTCTGCATCCATTTCATATAGTTATAGAGTGTTCTTGACTCCTTATCTTCATCATTAGCAGCAATTAAAAGCTCTCTTTGCGCGGATTCACCGTGCCAATGCCAGCGAATTAAGTCTCGTTGCAAGGCCCGCGTTCGCTTGTTCAGGCAGGGCATAAACACATAGTCAAACTCGAGCCCCTTTGCCTTGTGAAGCGTCATGATCTCTACCCCGTTGACCGTATCGGCAGACTCCACCACCGCCATGGACATCTCTTGCTGCAACCAGCTGATATCAAGGCCTCTACCCGTTTGCTCGGCCACGCGTAGCATGCCGAAAAAGCACTCGACGCACCGCAGTTCTTGGTCCGATAAGCAGTCAGCACCACCGAGGCGGAGCCATACTTGCTCTACCCAGATCGGCAACCCCAGGCGGTCACGCTTGGCTTGTGCCCAGTCCANGGCCTGTGCCAGGTGTGTAAGACGCCCTCGCTCGTCGTCCGGTAGCGAATCGGGCGGGGACAGCAGCGCATTGAGAAGATGAAGCGGACGCTCCGGATGGGCATTTAGTAATGCAGATATCGTCGCGAGGCTAACGCCACACGATGGACCCCTCAGCAATCCCAGCGCTGCGACCATGTCAGCCGGATTCGCGAGCCAGCGACACAAACTCATCAGGCTTTCAATCGCCGGCTGCTCAAACAATGACTGAAGGGCATCGCCCGCGAATGGCACACCCGCCTCAATCAATGCCGCCGTGATACTGGCCGCATGACCCTTCGCACGGACAAGAACGGCTATCGACGCAGAGGGATGGTTGCGACGGATCTCACTGACTTGTCTCGCGATAGCGGTTGCTTCGCCGTCATTTTCGGACTCCTGAAATAGCTGAATTCGGACACCGGAATGGCTGCTAGACGTGTCGGGCACGAGACTCGAAGCACTCACATGTTTTACGCGTCCGAAATGAGGGCTATCTTCGCTCCCGAAAAGTTCAGAAAACGCTTCGTTCACCCACTTGACCACCTTGAGTTGTGAGCGAAAGTTCTGGGTCAAGGTCAGTGGCTCCAGCGCCATGCCACCCATGCGACCCTGCCTAGCCTCGAGAAACAGGGATACGTCCGCATAGCGAAAACCGTAGATTGACTGCATGGCATCGCCCACCACAAAAAGCGTCCGGGGTGCCGCGCCCGTTTGGTTGTGGTCCATCCAGCCACGCATCAAGCGGCTCAGCAGCTCGGCCTGAGAGGCGGAAGTATCCTGAAATTCATCCACCAGCATGTGTTCGATCTGATAGTCGAGCCTTTGGGCAAGCGCAGTGGGTAACTCGTCGGGCCCCAGCGCCTGAATGGCGGCGAGTGAGACGTGGGTATGGTCCACGGCTCCCGCTTGCTGAAAGACAAGCAGCAGGTGCGCTTGCAAAACGGGCAGCAATGACGAGATCAATACGACCAGGTCCCACGCAGCGCCATCCTGTTGCGTGTCAGGTAAGTGGGCCAGCTCAATGAGCGCCTCCCGCAACACTTCATCTTCTCTGAGGGATTCAAGAACTGCGAGGAACTGCGCCTTGGCCTCACTCTTCGGGGTAAAGCCCTGCCTAATCGTCACGCCGCCCGGCTTGCGCCAGTCATGCTGCACCGTGAGCAGCATACCCACTAGCGCTTGCCAGTCGCGCAATGTTTCGGCGCCTCCCCCCAACGACAACGGCGCCTTATCAAGCGCTGCCTGCGCCTCATTGGCGATCGCTATCAGCGGCTGAAATTGAGCGCCCAATCGCTCCTCAATAAGCGCCAACCGGTGGCTTGTTAAATCCTCGAGCGTGCGCATGATCCCGGCTTCTGCGCCGGCGGGGTCATGATGTTGACTGACGAGCTTGCCCCAATCGCCCCTGCGGCCCAACAGGGCAATCAGCAGCTCGCTCACCTTGGACCAGCGATTATTGAATTGACGCAATAAGTCGACGACCCCCTCTCCGACTTCACCCTCGCCGGCCTGGGCAAGAAAATTGCGAACAGCCGCCTCGTAAAGGGGCTGTGCATTGTCGACGGGCTCGACCAGACCGCCCGTACCACTGAGTATGGGCATCTGACGCGTCAGCTCATGACAAAAACTATCGATCGTACGAATATTCAGGGTCGTATCGTCGAGGCGCCAGTTTTTGCGTGTCGCATGGGCGATGAGATCGAGCGCGAGTTGACGGGTTTGCCTCTCATGCTCTGCCGAAATAGGTGCGTCCTGCTTGGCCTGATCGATTTTTTCCAGCACCCGCAGCGCCATTTCACTCGCCGCTTTACGCGTAAAGGTAATGGCGAGTACCTGTTCCGGGCGATCCACCCTAGCGAGCAGGGCCAGAAGCCTTTGTGTCAGTAGCTCGGTCTTTCCCGATCCGGCGGGCGCACTCACACAGAAACTGCGAGTCGGATCAATCGCTGAAGACCGCGCGATCTGATCGGTAAGGCTCACTCGGCAGGCTCCTCTTGTTCTAGCTCCGATAGCTCACGCAGTTGATTGATGCGGCACACGGGGGCCAGGTCACAGTACTGGCAGGCACCCCGCTGAGGCGCGACGTCGGCCGCACCCTCGAGAAAGTCCGTGGCAAGCCGGTGAAGTACCGTATGCCATTGCCCAACTAGCTCCTGCCACGTACTGGCGGCTCCGGTCGTCTGCTGATCCAGAGGCTTCACTCCCGCCTTGCCCATCCCCAGATCCTCCCCCATGGCAACAAACTTCACGGGGTCGCCGGCCGGCAAGGCACCAAAAGCAATGCCCTCGATAGCCTGATCCAGCAGTGCATACAGCGGTAGCTGAGGCTCTTCGGGGCGGTGACCGAGCCACTTGTTCTTGGATGGTGCGCGGGTTTTGTAGTCGATCACCACACGCCGGCCATCGTCGTATTCATCAATACGATCGGGCCTTAAAGTCAGCATCAGCCCGTTGAGGTCGAGGGTGTGGTTCTGCTCCATCTCCAACACCTTGAATGAAATATCCCTCTTCCGTTCCAAGCTCAGCCACTCGCTTAATAAATCGGCGCAAACGTGCTGCTCCAGCTGCCAACATGCACCGCCCACCCGCTCCCTAAGGCTGTACCCCCTCGCCTCGCAGCCCGCTTCTACGTGCGCCATCGCCTCGGTCACTGCGGTCCTTACCAGTTGACGCTCTTGGTCTGCTTCGAGCGCAATCAGGGCATCCTGTGACCCGATCGAACGCCAGGCTCTGAATAGCGCTTCGTGCAAAAGCCCACCCCTTTCAGCGGCAGAAATGCCCACGATCGGCTCTTGAAGCGAAGGCACCTTGAGTCGATGTCTGACAAAGGCCCGAAACGGGCAGGCAGCCTGATCTCTGATCAGGCTGGAACCACCCGAGCGGGTAGCCGAACCGCTGCGCATCGGCACATCCGGCGGCATGACCTCGATACCAGCCTTCGTCAGCCATCGCGGGGGCGGGAACCAGATCCCATCATGCGCTTCAGATACCGGAGGCAAGAGGGTGCTGGGTTGAGCCGGCAGCCCCTGCTCTGACAAATGGAAGCTCGCCAACGTGCTTGGGCTCTCTGCCGACCAGACTTGCAGCAGGCCGATGGCCTGCTCCTGCAAAACCCTCTCATCGAGGTCAGGGAGACCCAGCATCGTTTGCACAGAGGCCGGCAAAAACGGGTCGCTTCGCTTTCTCGCAGGCAGCAGGGTGTGCTGCACCCCACACAGCCAAAGAGCATCGAATTGCCCCCCCACCGCCTCAACCGGGCCCAGCACCTGAATACTGTCGTGCGGCGTTTTGGGCTGAAAGACGATGTTGTCGAGGCAGTCACGCCAAAGTCTTATTGCAGCGTCATAGCTTTGGTACGGTAGCACCCCTGACAACTCATTCAGCGCATCGAGACTTGCCTCAAATCGCTGAAACTGCTGGTACTCGATCGAATCAAGCGGCGTCCTCGCCGGCCATTGCCATAACGCCAAGCGCTCGCGGATAACGCCTGACCAGTCAGCCAGATTTTTGACCCCCCGCTGCGTCCGACTGGACCTCAGCGCTCGCAATATGCCTGCCAGCCCGGAGCCCGGCAGCTCTCGTGTCACAACGTGCAAAGCGCTTTCAAGGGAAACTTCCAGGCTGCCTGCGCGAAACTGCGCTTCGATCAGCCCCAGACCCCCCTGCCCACTCTCGTGCAAAGGTAGATACGGTGAACGCATCAAGGCCAACCAATCTGCTCGGCTCAAGGCTCCCGACTCCCACTCGAGAACGGTCAGTGCGTCGCGGTACATTGGCGTGCTCGCGAGAGACATACCCGTCGAAAAGTTTACCGGAAGGTCGTTATATTGCGCGTCGAGACAGTCGAACGCTTCCCTTAAAAAGTACTCAAGCCGCTGCCGATCTTTTGGCATGTCGAGCAGCACAATTGCGGTGCGGCCATCCGACTCAGTGGATCGTTCATACGCCCAGTGCGCCGCCGCCGCCAGCTCCTCCTCACGATTGATGAAAGAGGCGACCCTGAGTTTTTGATGATCCCGCCTCGCGGGCTCAATCAGCGTGACGCTGGCAAGATGATCGAGTACCTTGCGAGTCAGTGGCGGTAGTTCCGGTATAGCGAAAAGCCCTACTGAAGGCTTTTGTTCCTCTGGTAGCGACAGGAGTTGCTGATAGGCGCCGTGTCGAGATACCGCACCCAGATCGTCTAATCGCGCGCTGTATTGTCGAGCCCACTCTGAAAAGACCTGACAATCCTCGTCGAACTGAAAATAAGACCACAAATCCGCGAGCTCAGCGCCACCGTTCAGTACTAAAGTGCTCCATGCCGACTGCGCACGCTGAGCGGCAATGCGCGGATGGGTCAGGGAAAAGCCAACGCGGTCGGCAAGATCGTCCCGGATAATTTGCTGCCACACCGCAAGCGCCTGCTGTGGCGTCAGTAAACGCTGAGGGGGCAGCTGCCCTTTTTCTACTGCTCCGCGCCACAGGTCTTCCAGCCAGCTATCGACAGGCTCGACAGCTGGCCTAGAGACTACCGACGCCTTTGACGCCTCGTGCATCACCCAGCTACTCGTGATGTCGCGAGCTAACCGCTTACCTGGCGTGAGGATGGGACGCCCCGACTCTAAAAAGGGAAAAAACAGGGGAAGGTCGACAGCCGCTCGCATGCCACGCAGTATCCCATGCCCACTCAGCTCCCGAAAACCCACTCAAACAGACTACCTGTTAAATGGCCTGCGGATTGCTGAATCGAGCGCAGCTAATGCGGATCAGCTGATTTCGCCCTGACGAGCCTGTACACTCGCTGCTGCTTCAATAACCCGCTACTTGCACTGTAGGGCCTGATGAGGAAATCAGAGGTGTCAAACCCGCAAATACATAACGTCAACGTGGCTGATCAGCGTGTGCTGATGTCGCCCGCCGAGCTTCGCGAACAGGTTGACATCCCGGCGTCATTATTTGAATTCGTCGCTGAGTCCCGAGCGACGATTGAACGCATCATTGACCGACGTGATCATCGACTGTTTGTCGTGGTTGGGCCCTGCTCAGTCCACGACGTCGCTGCGGCAATCGATTATGCCAAACGACTTAAAAACCTTGCCGATAAAGTCAGTGACAGTTTGTATCTGGTGATGCGTGTTTACTTTGAAAAACCGCGTACCACCGTCGGCTGGAAGGGACTGATTAACGATCCGATGCTCAATGACTCATTTGAGGTCGAGAGTGGCCTGCGGATTGGGCGGGAGCTCTTGAGAGAGATTCTCGATATCGGCCTCCCCACGGCAACCGAAGCACTAGATCCCATTACACCGCAGTACCTTCAGGACCTGATCAGCTGGTCTGCTATCGGGGCCAGAACGACTGAGTCGCAAACCCACCGAGAGATGGCCAGCGGCCTGTCTTCGTCCGTGGGCTTTAAAAATGGCACCGACGGCGGCCTAGGGGTGGCGATCAATGCACTGCAATCTGTCGCCCACCCGCACCGTTTTCTCGGCATTAACTCCGAGGGAAAAGTGTCTGTGTTTGAAACCCGCGGCAATCGCTACGGGCATATGGTGTTGAGGGGAGGCAGCAACGGGCCTAACTACGCTCAGGAGCACATCGCTCACTGCGAGACGGCGCTCGAACAAGCAGATCTGAGCGCTAATATCATGGTCGATTGCAGTCACGCTAACTCAGATAAAAACCCTGAGCTTCAGCCCGCTGTGGCACAAGACGTGGCGCAACAGATTATTGACGGCAATACATCGATCATCGGTTTAATGCTCGAGAGCAATCTCGAGGCAGGCAGTCAGAAGATCCCGGCAGACTTGTCACAACTTCGCTATGGCGTCTCGATTACCGATGGCTGTATCGACTGGAACACCACAGAAGCACTGATCACGGACCTCGCTGGCCGCGTAGCGCCCGCGCTGAAAGCCCGGGCGCCTCAGTAGTACGCCTGACTCCGGTCAGTGTGATCGGTATTGTCACGCACACCCGCAAGCTGTGGAATTTGTTCGAGTAGCGTTTTTTCTACGCCGCCCTTGAGGGTCATGTCAACCGCACTACAGCCCTGACATCCGCCGCCGAACTGAAGCACTGCGAACTGGTCCTCCGTGACTTCCACCAGGGAGACTTCACCACCGTGCGCTGCCAGAGAGGGGTTCACCTCGTTGTACAACACATAATTGATGCGATCCTCGATGGGGCTGTCATCTGAAACGCGCGGCATTTTCGCATTCGGCGCCTTGATAGTGAGCTGCCCACCCATTCTGTCGGACGAGTAATCCACCAGCGCGTCTTCTAAAAACGGGATGCTTCTGGCCTGAAACCATGCGGTGAAGCGCTCATAGGCCTGCTCGACGTCACCCTCTTCCCTATCGCCCTCGCGACAGTATGCGATGCAGGTCTCGGCCCGCGGCGTACCCGGCTCGTTGATAAACACGCGCACACCCAGCGCATCCTCTTGCTTGGAGAGCAACTCCGCCAAATATTCCTGTGCTGATTCCGTAATGGTGATCATGCTACGTTTACCCAATTAATACCCCACCAGAGTAGTCGGATAATACCCTGATCGCCAAGACGCTGCCAATGAAGTCGTTTTGACAGGATCAGTCCTATCCGGCGCCGTCCGCCCTTTCGGCGAACGTCGAGAGTGCCTACACTCTCGGTCTTTACTGAATTGTGAGCATACAGCGTGAGGAATGATCGACACGCGGACCCGGAACCTGCTGACCCTCCACCGGTCCCAGAATTGCCCAGCGTGGGATTAAGCTGGCTACAAGTGATCAGGTCCGCTCTGGCTGCAGGACTAGGGGTGCAAAGTCGAGCCCATCGCGAGCGAGACTTTGAGCAGGGATCGGCAGGCCGCTTCGTGGCAGCAGGATTAGTGTTGACGGTGCTGCTGGTCGCCACGCTGTTCGTCATCGTCAGGATGGCTCTACCTTGATGTCAGAGGCCGAACTAGCGCCTCTGGTATGCGACATTGAGTCAGCGCTCCCGAGAGTACATCGTTTCGCGTCGCCGACACCGCTGCTTCGGCTGTCGGATCTGGATGCGCTGGTTCAAGGTGAAGTCCTGCTCAAAGCAGAGTGCTTCCAAGCGACCGGATCTTTCAAAATCCGTGGCGCCCTCAATGCCATGACCCTGCTTCGCACCGAACAACAGGCCGATTACGCTATCGCTTTTTCCTCAGGAAATCACGGCATCGGTGTGGCCTATGCCGGCAAATGTCTTCATATGCGCGTCACAATTGTCTTACCAGGCGATGCCCCTGAAGCCAAAATCAACCGCATCAAGGCACTGGGTGCCGAGATCGTTTTCTACGACCGGCAACACGAGGAGCGTGAGCAGGTCGCCGAAGCCCTAATGGCCGAACGCGCCGCGCCGCTCATCAAGCCCTACGACGACTGGCACACGATTGCGGGTCAGGGCACCTGTGGAGCAGAAATCGTCCAACAGACTGAGCATCCGATAGACGCCGCGATAATTTGCGCGGGGGGCGGCGGTCTTTCGGCAGGGATCGGCACTTATCTGAAGTCAAAAAGCCGACAAACCTGCCTCTACACGGCCGAGCCCGAGGGGTGGGATGACCACCGCTTGTCGCTAGAAAAGGGCTGTCGACTACCCGCACCCGCGACGGGTTCAGACTGGTGCGACGGGCTGCTCGCCCCTACCCCTGGTGAACTCACCTTTGCCATTAATCAAGCGAATGGCGCTGAAGGGCTCTGCGCCTCTGAAGCGGGCATTTTCCGCGCGATGCGGCTGGCGTGGTATAGATTAGGGCTGCAACTCGAACCCAGCGGAGCGGTCGCACTGGCCTGCCTGCTAGCGAACCCTGAGCGCTTCAGGGGGCAGCGGGTTTTGGTCACCCTCACCGGTGGAAATGTTGACGAGCAACGATTCCAGACGGCGCTGGACTTAGCTGGGTAAACTGGTTAGCCAGATCATTAACGTGACCAGTGCTACGCTGATCAGCGCGGTAGCGGCGATGGCGTCAGCGACCCCGTCTTCCAGATTACTTTTAGACATTACATTCTCTTTACGGACGCGCAACAGGCCAGCCCGGCGGTTATTTGACGGATTTGCCCCTCAACGGGCGGCGGAATTGTAACGGTTTAGGCGATCATTTCACTACTTCTTTTCGTTTGAGTGAAAACAAGCACTCTGACCCAACGAGAGGGTGTGTCAAAATAGTGTCACGGTCCGGCTTGCCAGCTGGCTAACGGGGTGTAGTGAGCCCCACAAGGACCTCAATCGAAATGGGTTAGTTCATGGAAACAGGGATTACGTTCACCTTCGCCGCCATTTTTCTGGGCGCGGCCATACTGTCCTCTGCGGCCCTCTATGCCCGCCAGCCAATCATCATCGCCTATATTGCGCTTGGTATTGCCCTGGGGCCCTTCGGGCTCGGTGTGGTGTCCGATATGGAGCTCGTTTCCGGAGCGGGCCACGTCGGCATCATATTGCTGCTGTTCCTGCTCGGGCTGGATATGAAACCGATCGCCCTCTGGAACAGCCTGAGGCAATCCACGCTGGTGGCGGTCTTGAGTGCTCTGGTCTTCGCCGCAACAGGCTACGGATTAAGTCGTTTATTTGGCTTTGCGGGAATGGATGCAGTGCTGATCAGCGCCGCGCTCGTGTTCTCTTCCACCATCATTGGCATCAAGCTGCTGCCCACCACTGTGCTGCACCACCGGCATTTGGGAGAGATGATGATCGCTCTGCTGCTATTTCAGGATCTGCTTGCCATCATTGTGTTGGTGATGATGGAGAGCGCGGGGATCGGGGACCTGACCTGGCGTGCGCTGCTTCAACCGCTGCTGACATTGCCGCTGCTGGGACTGGTAAGCTGGCTCAGCGTTAAAACGCTGCTGCTCACCCTGATTCGACGCTTTGACCGCTACCACGAGTATATCTTCCTGCTGTCGATAGGATGGTGTCTCGGCATGGCGGAGCTGTCTGTCTGGCTGGGATTATCCGCCGAGATCGGGGCTTTCATTGCCGGCGTCAGTATTGCCAGCAGCCCGATAGCGCAATACATCGCGATCAGCCTCAAGCCGTTGCGAGACTTTTTCCTAGTGGTGTTTTTCTTTTCCGTGGGTAGCGGGCTTGATATGACGCTTTTGCCGGAGATTGCCGTTCCCGCCCTTGTAATGGCCGGTGTTTTTCTAGCGCTGAAGCCTGCGGTATTCCACGTGTTGGTTCGAGGCGTATTCGATGAGCCAAAACTGGCTTGGAATCTGGGGCTGAGACTGGGGCAGTGCAGCGAATTTGCGCTGTTGATCGCCTTCTTGGGATTGTCAAAGGGGTTATTGGGAGCGCCTGCCGCCACGCTCATTCAGGCCTGCACGGTCCTGACGCTGCTGGTATCGTCTTACCTCGTAGTGCTCACGCTCCCCAATCCCATTGCCATTAAAGAGGATTTACGCCGCGACTAGGCCTTGAAAGGCGACCACCGACGAAGCCGTCGGCGGACGACGAAAAAGCCTAGATAGCGGCTTCGAGCTCTGGCAGCGCCTCAAACAGATCAGCCACGAGCCCATAGTCGGCGACCTGAAAGATCGGTGCATCCTCGTCTTTATTAATCGCGACAATGACCTTGCTGTCTTTCATGCCAGCCAAATGCTGAATGGCCCCGGAAATGCCCACCGCAATATACAGATCGGGTGCCACAATCTTCCCTGTCTGGCCGACCTGATAATCGTTAGGGACGAAACCCGCATCGACTGCCGCTCTAGACGCACCAATCGCCGCATTGAGTTTGTCAGCGATGCCCTCAAGCAGGCTAAAGTTATCGCCGTTCTGCATGCCGCGCCCGCCCGATATCACAACCGAAGCAGCGGTGAGCTCGGGACGGTCAGATTGAGCCACTTCTTCACGAACGAACTGCGATACGCCCGCATCGTGAGCAGCAGCACAAGCCTCAACGGTCGCGCTACCCCCTTCCGCCGCGACCGCATCAAAAGCCGTCGTTCGCACGGTGATGACCTTTTTGGCGTCTGACGATTGAACGGTCGCAATGACGTTGCCCGCATAAATCGGGCGCGTAAAAGTATCCGCACTCTCGATCGATAAAATGTCAGAGATCTGGCCTACGTCGAGTAACGCCGCCACTCTGGGCATGATATTTTTACCATTGGCCGTCGACGGTGCCAGCAAATTGTCATAGTCAGCGCCCAGCTCAGCGACCAACAGGCTCACGTTCTCCGCCAGCTGGTGCTCGTAGGCAGCGTTATCTGCACAGATGACTTTGGTGACGCCCGCAACCTGCGCTGCGGCGTCAGCCGCAGCGCTACAACCGGCGCCCGCAACGAGGATATCTACCTCACCGCCGAGCGCAGCCGCCGCTGCTACGGCGTTGAGGGTCGCCGCTTTGAGTGCGGCATTATCGTGTTCTGCAACGATTAGTGTTTTCATCAGATCACCTTCGCTTCGTTTTTCAGTTTGTCCACCAGCTGGGAGACATCTTCAACTTTGATGCCTGCGGCCCGCTCGGGCGGAGGCGTCACGCCCACCTGGGTGACGTGGGTTTGTATCGACACCGATAGCTGTTCGGGCGTCAACGTATCTAGGGGCTTCTTTTTGGCCTTCATGATATTTGGGAGCGAGGCATAACGCGGCTCATTCAGCCTGAGATCCGTCGTGATGATCGCCGGCAGCGTCAAGGATACGGTCTGCAAGCCGCCGTCAACCTCCCGCATGACCTCAACGGAGCCTTCTCCGATCTTCACCTCAGAGGCGAAGGTGCCCTGCCCCATACCGGTCAGCGCACCCAGCATTTGGCCAGTTTGGTTGTTGTCACCATCAATGGACTGCTTACCCATGATGACGAGATCCGGGGACTCCTGGCCGACCACGCCCTTCAAGAGCTTGGCGATGGTCAGTGGCTCTGGCCTGCCTTCGACCTCTACGTGAATGCCTCGGTCCGCCCCGAGTGCCAAAGCCGTACGAATCTGTTCCTGACAGCTGGCTTCCCCGACTGACACTGCGACAATTTCAGTAACGGTGCCCGCCTCTTTAAGTCTGACGGCCTCTTCGACCGCAATTTCGCAAAATGGATTGATAGCCATCTTGACGTTATTCAGGTCGACGTCAGTGCCATCCGCCTTCGCACGCACTTTGACGTTGTAATCAACCACGCGTTTTACCGCGACCAATGCTTTCATGGTGTCTCCAGTAGAATATGGATCTATATGCAGATTGTCTGATTGCCGCGCTCGGGATCGGGATCGGCTGGTGGTGCCCGGTGCCCGAAGAGTGCTTCACACCCTAGGCGATCCGCCCCCGAAAGCCCTTTGTTGCGCCGGCTAAGCCCTCTTTTGCTACTTCGTTGAACCTGTTCGTACGGCCTGCTTAGTGTATCATGCCGCCCCAAAGTAAAGCACCCAACGCGCCAAGATTCTAATGGATTTTGGTGATGTTGGAGATAACCAAGAAGCAGCTACCGAAACTCGCGAGGTGCAGTGTGGAAAGAGAATCCATGGAATTTGACGTTGTCGTCGTCGGGGCAGGGCCTGCAGGTCTATCGGCGGCTATCAGGCTAATGCAGTTAGCGGTAGCCGAAGAGCGCGAAACGACCGTTTGTGTCGTCGAAAAAGGCTCGGAGGTCGGGGCGCATATTCTATCTGGGGCCGTGCTCGAGCCCCGCGCTATGGAAGAGCTTTTCCCCGACTGGCAGGAGCGCGGCGCGCCCCTCAACACCCCCGTTAGCGGTGACACGTTTTACTTCTACACCGGGCAGGAAAGTGCCATTAAGCTGCCCGGGTTTGCTATCCCCCGTCCGACGCATAACCATGGCAACTACATCGTCTCGATGGGCAACGTCTGTCGCTGGCTGGCCGGACAGGCCGAAGCCCTGGGTGTCGAGATTTATCCCGGCTTTACCGCAGCCGAGGTCCTCTTCGACGATGCCGGTGCGGTAAAAGGCATTGCAACGGGTGAGATGGGCGTCGGTGCAGACGGTCAGCAAAAGGATAGCCACGTTCCAAGTATGGAACTGCATGCCCGCTTTACGGTCTTTGCGGAAGGCTGCCGTGGCCACCTCGGAAAACAGCTTATCGCCCACTATGCGCTGGATGCAGGGAAAGACCCCCAACATTACGGCATCGGGATTAAGGAGGTCTGGAAGGTCGCTCCCGAAAAGCATCAGGAGGGCCTGGTGGTCCACGGTATCGGTTGGCCGCTCTCTGAATCCAACTCCAGTGGCGGCGCCTTTCTCTATCACGCGGAAAATCATGAGGTCTATCTGGGGCTGATCGCCGATCTTAACTACAGCAATCCTTATATGAGTCCGTTTGAGGAATTTCAGCGCTGGAAGACACATTCAAAAACACGCGAAGTGCTAGAGGGCGGAGAACGCATCGCTTACGGGGCGCGGGCGCTGGCCAAAGGCGGGCAAAATTCACTGCCAGAAATGGCCTTCCCTGGAGGGTTACTCATTGGCTGTGATGCGGGCACGCTCAATAGCGTCAAGATCAAGGGCAATCACACCGCCATGAAGAGCGGCATGCTCGCTGCGGAGAGCATTATGGCGTCGCTCCAGGACGANGCCGNCCCGGCAGTGCTCAAAGACTACNGCGATCGAGTGAAGCGCTCATGGCTGGGCAAAGAACTCCACAGCTCTCGAAATTTCTCGGGCTTTATGCATAAATTTGGCACCTTGCTGGGCGCTGCAATGGTCTGGATTGACCAGAATCTATTTAGCGGCCGAATGCCTTTTACGCTGCATGATACGAAGCCCGACTACGCCTGCCTCGATGACGCATCAAGCGCAAAAGTCATCGAGTACCCCAAGCCCGACAACAGCATCACCTTTGATCGCCTCTCGTCGGTGTTTATGTCCAACACTAACCATGAGGAAGATCAGCCCTGTCATTTAACACTTAAAGACGATTCAATTCCGATTACCATTAACTTGCCCCGCTTTGCCGAGCCTGCGCAGCGCTACTGTCCCGCAGGTGTGTATGAGATTATCGAGGACGCTGAGGGGCCACGGTTCCAGATCAACGCCCAGAACTGCGTTCACTGCAAAACCTGCGACATCAAGGATCCGTCGCAGAACATTANCTGGGTGAGTCCCGAGGGCTTCGGGGGACCGAACTACCCCANTATGTAGCGGGGATGGNGTGGGTCAGTTCAANAAGAACCGNGTGCCTGAACTGACGACGCTGTGGGCGTCGTCGGCNAGGTCAACCAACCGGTACCAGGCCGCTCTTGAGCAGAGTGCAGACAAACCATTGGGCAGTTCGATATAGGCCGCTCCGCCGGCCTCCGCCTCGCGTTGAAGGGGGTAGTCTGTTGAAACCGGGAACACGCCTCCTGCATTGAGGGTCGCGACGAGCTCCACCTGCCCACCCACCTCAATCGCCTCGATATCAGTGATCATTAGCGGATGCAGCGCCACCTCAACCCGGCATTTCTCAACCGGGGTAACGAGGTAATATTCGCCGTCTGCCTCTCTTCGAAGAATCCCCGCGAACAGTTGCCATAGCTCGGCGCGTTTGATCGGGACCCCTTCGTGATACCAGGTGCCGTCAGCAGAGATCGCCATATCGACCTCACCACAGTAATCGGGATGCCAAAGATGCAACGGCGCAGGATGCCGCCCATTGACCGACAAGAGAGCGCTGGCTCGAGTCGGCGCGTGGTGCCTGTCAGGCACCTGCCCCAACAAGGCGTGCAGCGCATTTCCATCGCCATCGGGTTCATTGGCCATGAATAATTTTCCCGTCAATCCAGCGCCATGCTATCGAATCACGATCTCAGCCGAGTCACGCTGATACAACAGAAACTCATCGAAACTCAACTGCTGTTGCTCACTGTTCCGCAGATCTNACAGCTGCTGCGTCTCGCTGGCGCTCAAAGACCCGNCATCGCCCGGGGTGACGCGAACAAGCTGCACCAACGCATAACCTTCGCCAGGGAGCGCAACTCGGCGTAACGCATTCGCCTGCCCCTGAGGCATTGTGAAAGCAGCATCAAGAACAGTGCGTGGCAGCTGACTGGCTAACCGAGTGGAGGCCAGCTCCACCCGCCACTCCAATTCAAGCGCGTTGGCAACTGCCTCAAGTGGCTCACCCGCAGCCAGCATCCCTTCTGCATCGGCAGTCACCTTAGCCAGCGCAGCCGATTCAAGATCGGCCTTCAAACCCGCCCGGACAACCTTTCTGACTTCGCCAAAGGGAGCAACCTGCGGCACTCGGACTTCTCTCACTTTNACGACCACAAAGCGCTGACCCGATAGCTCAAGCACCTCACTATTGTTGCCTGCCTCNTTCACATCATCAGAAAAAGCAAGCTCGCGCAGCCGCTCGTCTGNAAATAAGCCGACGCCCTCATCGAGCGAAAACGGNTCGGACTGCAGCACGCGCGCATCCAAGGCTTCCGCAGGACCGTTCAAGTCGGCTGCGTTGAATGCCAGATCTCTTAGCTCCTCCACAGCCAGCAACACAGTGCGCTCGACCTCNGCCGCCTCGATCGAGGCGCGCAACTCCTCCCGAACCGACTCGTAATCGACAGCGTCCCCGGCGATCCGCTCTTCAAGCCGAATAAAGTGCGTGCCGGCATCAGTTTGCACCGCCGGCGAGATCTCTCCCGGCGCAACAAGATCAGCAATCGCAGACTCCATCTGATCCGGGAACGCCGTGCCATCGGTGAAGCCCAGCTCCCCACCCAGACTGGCCGAACCGAGGTCGTCAGATATGTCAGCCGCTAGATCAGCGAAATCCTCTCCACGCCCCAGTCGCTCAGCCGCATCGGCAATACGCTGAGCATAGGCGGCGTCGGGCTCGTCGTCGGCTTGAATCAGCAGTATATGTGAGACTCTGGCCTGCTCAGATACCTCATACTCGTCCTTTACGGCCTCGTACTGCTCCTTGACCAACGCTTCGTCTACGGACACTTCAAAATCACTACCCTCCAGCAAGATATAGTCAACGACCACCTGCTCGGGGTTAAAAAAAGCGGCTTCGTTGTCGCGGTAGTATTGTTGTAGCGCCTCCATGGACAGGTCGTCATCAGAGACCAGATCCTTGTCGGGGATCATCATATATCGCACATCGCGCTCTTCGGCGATCAGGTTAGCGATGGCTGACAGCTCAAGCGGGGTTGTAAATTCAGTCTGATTGACCGCCGTCTGCAGTTGAGTGAGCACAATATCTTCTGCCTGCGCCCGACGAAAGCGCTCCGGGGTAAAACCGGCATTAGCCAGCACACTCTTATAAGCATCGGGGGAAAACATGCCGTTTAGCTGAAACGCTGCTACGGAGGTGATCGACTTCGCGATTTGCGCGTCGGAGGCGACGAGCTTCAGCTCCGTCGATTTTTGCAGCAGCAGCGCTCGCTGAATAAGCGAATCCAACGCTCTTGGCTGTAACCGCTCATCGTCGAGCATGGCCGGGTCGATGCTATCGCCCAGGATACTAACCAATTGGCGCTTCTGTTGAGTGACCGCCTCCTGCAGTGCGAACGGCGTGATCTCCTCGCCATTGACCTCGGCCACTGAGGTGCCGGCGCCACCAGGAAGCAACGTCTCTAAGCCGAAGGCGGCAAACGACAGCACGATCAAACCAATAATGACTTTGGCGGCGGTACTCTGGGTACTCTGGCGCATGGACTGAAGCATAGTATTCGGAGCTCTCTTAACCGTGGCGTCGTAAACACCAGGTGCTAGACGTAAAGAAGGCGCACAAAGGCGCCTTCCTCAGTGCCGCCCCAAGACGGCAAAAAAGGTTCAATTACTTATTAACGGCATCCTTGAGCGCCTTACCGGCTTTGAACCCAGGCGTGTTCGAGGCCTTGATCTGGATGGTCTCTCCAGTGCGTGGGTTGCGTCCCTGACGTGCCGCTCGCGCTTTAACGGAAAAGGTTCCGAAGCCTACCAACGATACACCGCCGCCCTTTGAGAGCTCGCCGGTAATCGCACCAATCGCAGCATCAAGTGCACGACCGGCAGAAGCTTTAGAAAGATCCGCGTCTGCGGCGATGGCGTCAATCAAGTCATTTTTGTTCACGTTGTTACCCCTCGAGTGGTTTGCGCTAAATATTCATCGGCTCATATCTCAGAGCCTTAAGGTAGCCTACTCCTGACGCCGACCTCGGTCAACGCGTGAAACGCCTGAAATCAGTGGGATCTGGGACGATTGTCGCCTACGGATTCAGAGTCGGCTTCTTCGCTCTTGCCCATCGCAGCCGAACCATCGAGGTAAGCCTCATCGTCCAATGGCTCGGGAGGATGCTCAAGCGCGATCGCCAACACCTCGTCTATCCATTTCACAGGCCGAATATCGAGGTTTTCCTTGATGTTATCCGGCACTTCCTGCAGGTCTCTCTCATTTTCGTGAGGAATGATTACAGTGCCGATGCCACCCCGCCGTGCGGCAAGCAACTTTTCTTTCAAGCCGCCGATGGGTAGGACCTCTCCGCGCAGCGTAATCTCTCCGGTCATCGCCACGTCGGCTCTGACGGGGATGTCGGTAAAGCTGCTTACCAATGCGGTGCACATGGCAATACCCGCACTTGGGCCATCCTTGGGCGTGGCGCCCTCAGGAACGTGGATGTGTATGTCTCGTGAATCATGGCAACGCGCGGGGATTCCGAGCGTTTGCGATTTGGCGCGCACCACTGTGTTCGCGGCCTGTATCGACTCTTGCATGACATCACCCAGAGACCCAGTCTTGACTACGCGACCTTTACCTCTGGTCGAGGCGACTTCTATCGTCAGCAACTCTCCCCCAACGGAGGTCCAAGCTAGGCCAGTCACCTGGCCCACCTTATTCTCTTGCTCAGCAGTGCCAAAATTGAATTTTCTCACCCCGAGCAGGTCTGGTAGGACTTCCGGCGTAATCGTTTGGCCAGGCTCCCGCTCTTGCAGGGCAAAGGCCTTGACCATTTTTCTGCAGACTTTGGCAATTTGGCGTTCCAGCGCACGCACGCCCGCCTCGCGGGTGTAATAACGGATGATGTCGAGGCAAGCCTCCGCAGAAAGATCGATCTCATCCGGCTTGAGGCCATTCAGCTTGGTTTGCTTTGGAATCAGATAACGCAGCGCTATATTCAGTTTCTCGTCTTCGGTGTAGCCAGGAATCCGGATAATCTCCATGCGATCGAGGAGTGGCCCGGGAATATTCATGGTGTTGGAAGTGCACACAAACATCACATCCGACAGGTCGTAGTCGACTTCGAGGTAGTGATCATTAAACGCATGATTCTGCTCGGGATCGAGCACCTCGAGCATGGCAGAGGCCGGATCCCCTCGGTGGTCCATACCCATCTTGTCGATTTCGTCCAGCAGAAACAGTGGGTTTCGCACGCCCGCCTTGGACATCTTTTGTAGCAGCTTACCCGGCATAGAACCGATGTACGTTCTTCTATGACCGCGAATCTCTGCCTCATCGCGCACGCCACCCAGTGCCATTCGGATAAATTTACGATTGGTTGATCGAGCCAGCGATTCTCCCAGTGAGGTTTTGCCGACGCCGGGTGGGCCGACCAAACAAAGAACGGGCCCCTTTAACTTACGCACGCGCTTTTGCACCGCGAGGTACTCGAGGATTCGCTCTTTGACCTCTTCAAGACCAAAGTGATCTTCATCTAGCACGGCTTGGGCGCGCTTGAGGTCATGCCTCACTTTACTGCGCTTGAACCAGGGAATGCTCACCATCCAGTCCAAATAGCCACGAACAACCGACGCCTCCGCAGACATGGGTGACATCATCTTTAGCTTGCCCAGTTCTGCGTTAGCCTTCTCAAGCGCCTCGTCGGGCATGCGTGCTTCATTAATCTTGTTCTGCAGATCATCAACTTCATTCGGCGCGTCGTCCATCTCGCCAAGCTCTTTCTGAATAGCCTTCATTTGCTCATTCAGATAGTACTCACGCTGACTCTTTTCCATCTGCTTTTTCACGCGACCACGAATGCGTTTCTCGACCTGAAAAAGATCAATCTCGGCGTCCATGAGAGACTGAAGATGCTCA
Source organism: Halieaceae bacterium (assembly GCA_002683395.1). Lineage (GTDB taxonomy): Bacteria > Pseudomonadota > Gammaproteobacteria > Pseudomonadales > Halieaceae > Luminiphilus. The sequence continues at coordinate 34,398 of NYTG01000002.1, forward strand.
AGACGCCCGCGCACGTCAGCGATCTCAAGGATCCGTTGCTTCTCCTGAAGGTCAACGCCCATATGCGCCGAAATTGTGTCTGCCAGACGCCCGGGCTCATCAATCCCCGACAGCGATGTCAGTACTTCCGCCGGTACTTTTTTACTTAGGCCAACATATTTTTCAAACTGCTCTACTGTCGCTTTGACCAACGCCACAGCGTCTCGCTCGGGCACCGGATCCGCCTCAATTTGGCGCACCGACGCAACGGCAAACTGCTCATCGTCATCAATCGCCAGCACGGCCGCCCTGTAGCCGCCTTCCACCAACACTTTGATGGTGCCGTCGGGAAGTTTGAGCAGCTGCAGAATATTGGAGACAGTGCCGACCTGATACAGGTCGTCTGCCGCAGGCTCGTCATCTGAGGCATTGCGCTGCGCAACAAGCAGAACCTGCTTGTTGTCGAGCATCGCATGCTCGAGGGCTTCAATAGAACGCTGCCGCCCTACAAACAATGGCAGCACCATATGGGGGTACACCACAACATCTCGTAGCGGTAACAAAGGCAATTGCTGGTCTTGGTCCGTCATGTCTCACTCCGTTGCTCTTGCCAATATGGGGCCTGNCCGGGGCCTTTTAAAGGCCCCGGGCAAAAAGATTCATNAATAAGTACCTGCGAAGGCGTAAAACGGATTGATACTTCAGGCCGCCGCGGCTTTGCGGCAGATGNCCGGCTAGTCTTCGGCGCCGGCTACCGCTGCGCTGGGCGTCTCGTAAACAAGCAAAGGCTCTGTGTCGCCCCTCACTACCGAGTCGTCTACGACGATCTTTGCCACATCTGGAGTCGAGGGAATCTTGTACATGGACTCAAGCAAAATACCCTCAAGAATAGACCGCAAACCTCGCGCCCCGGTTTTTCTTTCCATNGCCCGCTCCGCTACGGCCTGCAGGCCGTCTTCGCGGAANTCAATNTCGACCCCTTCCATTTCAAACATCTTGGCNTACTGCTTTGTCAACGCATTGCGTGGCTCTGTCAGGATGCGGATCAGCGCCTCGGCATCCAGNTCCTCCAAGGTNGCAATAATAGGCAGCCTGCCTACAAACTCGGGAATCAATCCATACTGGACCAGATCCTCCGGCTGAAGATCGGACAGGGTCTCTCCAAAGTTGCGGGTTTCGTCTTTGCTCTTGACCTCCGCCCCGAAGCCGATACCCCCCTTCTCGGAGCGATTGCGGATGACCTTATCCAGACCCGCAAATGCGCCACCGCAAATAAACAGAATATTACTGGTGTCGACCTGCAAAAATTCCTGCTGCGGGTGCTTTCGCCCTCCCTGAGGGGGCACCGACGCGACGGTGCCCTCGATCAACTTCAACAGTGCCTGCTGAACGCCCTCCCCCGACACGTCGCGGGTGATAGAGGGGTTATCAGACTTTCTCGAGATCTTATCGATCTCATCGATGTAGACAATGCCCATCTGGGCTCTATCCACATCGTAATCGCACTTCTGCAGCAGCTTTTGAATAATATTTTCAACATCCTCACCCACGTAGCCTGCCTCGGTGAGGGTCGTAGCATCTGCGATGGTAAAGGGCACGTCCAGTAATCGAGCCAGGGTCTCAGCGAGCAAGGTTTTACCGGAACCCGTTGGCCCCACCAGCAGAATATTCGACTTGCTCAGCTCCACGTCTTCAGAGCCGTGNGCGCCNGGTCCTGCATTGCGGAGACGCTTGTAGTGGTTGTAGACGGCGACCGCGAGCACGCGCTTGGCCTTTTTCTGACCGATCACGTACTGGTTCAGAATGTCATTGATCTCTTCGGGTATCGGCAGCTTGGTGCTCTCCCCNTCGCTGCCGGTTTCCTGAATTTCTTCACGAATAATGTCGTTGCACAGATCAACGCATTCGTCACAGATAAACACAGACGGACCCGCAATGAGCTTCCGTACCTCGTTCTGGCTTTTGCCACAGAACGAGCAATAAAGCAGCTTGCCGTTGTCGCCCGAGGTGTTCTCGTCTGTCATAAGGTTTTTCCGCGAATTATCGTCTGNCCGCCACAACCTTGATACGTTTCAGACGCTTTTGCAAGTCACCTGAACGTGGGTATGCCTGCCCTTCAGCGACTGCTAATGACCTCGTCCACAATACCGTATTCAACGCTTTGCACTGCACTCATAAAGCGGTCGCGCTCGGTATCGCGTTCAATCACTTCCATGGATTGACCGGTATGCTCTGCCAATAAGCTATTAAGCCGCTCACGCAGGAACAGAATTTCTTTGGCCTGAATCTCAATATCGGTAGCCTGTCCCTGTGCGCCGCCACTGGGCTGATGAATCATCGTTCGGGCATTGGGCAAAATGAAGCGCTTCCCCTTACTCCCCCCGCTCAGCAGGAATGCCCCCATCGAGGCCGCTTGACCAATACACATTGTGCTCACATCAGGCTTGATGAACCGCATCGTGTCGTAGATCGATAACCCGGCCGTCACTGAGCCGCCGGGACTGTTGATGTAGAGGTGCACGTCTTTATCCGGATTCTCAGACTCTAGAAACAGCAGCTGTGCCACGATCAGGTTTGCCATATGATCNTCAATCGCACCGACGATAAAAATCACACGNTCCTTGAGGAGTCGCGAGTAAATATCAAAGGAGCGCTCCCCACGGGAGGTCTGTTCTATCACCATCGGCACTAAACCGAGGGCTCTGGGGTCCTGATCGAAACCTTGCTGGCTCATACTGATTCCTTGCTGTGGCGGGTTAGGCGGGAGCATCTGGACGGGCCTTGGCCAGAGCGTCCTGATAACTGCACTCGATTTCGGCGATGGCAGCCTCCGAAAGCAACTTGTCTACGACAGCGTCCTCCAGTACCCGTGATTCNATGCCGGCCAACTGTTCGTTTTCGGAATAATACCAGTTGATCACTTCTTCAGGGTCTTGATAAGTNGAGGCGATATCNTCAATGGCCTCNCGCACCTTGGCAGGCTCCGCGGTGAGCTCGNACTGGCTGATCATTTCCGCCATCACCAGCCCAAGCTTCACGCGCCGCTCGGCCTGCTCAGCAAACATCTCATCAGGCAAGATCGATGCCAGATCCATCTCTTGGGGAGCGGCTCCACCGAATTGTTGGAACATTTGCTGCCGCATCGCATTCACTTCCTGCGCGATCAAGGATGCGGGTAACTCAAGTTCTTGATGAGCCGCTAAGATTGCGTCCATGACCTGCGTCTTGACCGACGCCTCGACCGCATTGCGCAATTCGCGCTCCATGTTTTGTTTTACTTCGGCGCGGAAATCATCTTCCGTGCCCTCTTCCAAGCCGTACTGTGCGAATAATGCAGCGTCGACAGCGGCTAGCTCGAGCTCCTGTACTTCGCTCACAGATACCTTGAACTCNACGTCAGCGCCTGCCAGATCCTCTTTTTGGTAGTCCTCCGGGAACGTNANCTTGAGCCGCTTTTCTTCCCCNGCACTAGCGCCAATCAATCCGTCCTCAAATCCAGGGATCATGCGCCCCGANCCTAACTCTAATGAAGTCCCCTCGCCTGAGCCGCCTTCGAACACCTCACCATCACGCAAACCTTCAAAATCAATGATGACGGTGTCACCTTCTATCGCCGCCCGCTCAGCGGAGACCAGCTGCCCCTGCTGCTTGCGGAACACTTCAACAATGTCGTCAATATCTGCATCGCTAACCTCTGCCATCGGCTTTTCGATAGCGAGATCTTCAAGCGAATTCACTTCAACAGCAGGAAAGACCTCAAAGGTCGCGGTGTACTCCACATCCTGACCGGCGTCCATCTTGCGGGCTTCGATACTGGGCTGACCGGCTGGTCGCAAGTTCTCGGACATCACTGCTTCCTGGAAGGACCGACTGATGACCTCACCCAGGACTTCTTGACGCACCCCTGCCCCAAAACGCTGCTTCATCACCCGCATGGGCACTTTACCCGGCCGAAAACCAGGCAGCCTTACGTTCCGAGCAGCCTCCTGCAATCGCTTGTCGACAGCCGTATCTATCTGGTCGGCCGGCACGCCAACCGTTAAGCGGCGCTCTAATCCAGAGGTGGTTTCTACTGAGACCCTCATGGTCCTGCTCCTGAATCCTAAAATATTGAGGTGTGGGGTATGCGTTGCGTTTTATTCGCACCCAGACTGATCGCGGTTCATACGCACCATTCATCTTGAGCGGTGGCGTAATTGGTGCGGAAGGAGAGACTTGAACTCTCACGTCA
>NYTG01000018.1 GCA_002683395.1 Halieaceae bacterium
GTGCCAATTGAGCTCAGGCTCGCTCGTGATACTCCACACAGGACAACCCTATGGACACCCAATCCCTCTTTTCACTCGCTGGGCGCACGGCGCTAGTCACCGGCGGCTCCCGCGGTATCGGTAAAATGATTGCCAGTGGTTTTATTGCTCAGGGTGCCAAAGTCTATATTTCCAGCCGCAAGGCTGATGTCTGCGAGGCGGTGGCCGACGAGCTGGGACCTAACTGTATCGCCGTGCCCCAGGACATCGCTACGGTGGATGGCTGTAAGGCGCTGGCAGCGACCATGGCCGAGCACGAATCGGCTGTCGACATACTGGTTAATAACGCCGGCGCCGCCTGGGGTGAGTCCTTCGAGACCTTCCCTGAGGCGGGTTGGGACAAGGTCATGGACCTGAACGTCAAGTCGATTTTTTTCCTGACGCAGGCCATGCATGGGCTGTTAAAGGCGGGGGCCTCCGCCGAGCAGCCCGCCAAGGTGATCAATATCGCCTCCATCGACGGGCTGCGCCCAAACCCCTGGGAGACCTACAGCTATCAGGCCTCCAAGGCAGCGGTGATCAACCTGACCAAGCGGCTTGCGGCGCGCCTGGTCAAAGACGGTATTCTCGTCACAGGCATTGCGCCCGGTGCGTTTGCATCAGAAATGAACAAAGCGGCGCGCGACCTAGGCGATATTGTGGGTAAGCATGTCCCTGCCGGGCGGATCGGTAATGCAGAGGATATGGCCGGTGTGGCCATCTATCTCGCGGCGCGATCGGGTAACTATGTGGTGGGCGATGTCATCACGGTAGATGGCGGCGTGGTGCACGCTTTCCTGACCGAGAGCTGGGAGATTGACCCCGCGGGTGGTCATTAATCTGCTCCAAGAAGAAAGCGAGCCGCTCGGCTCGCTTTCTTTGCCCTCTTTCCAGTCTCAGTCGTTACCGCCAGCGCTACTCGCTGCGCTGATACAGTCCTTCCATCAGCTGATCAATGGTGAAACTGGCTGGGCGCTGCCTCGGCGGATAGATCTTCAGCGTTTCAAGAAAGCCCTGCAGTTCCACCCGCGCCATCGTCAGACGAGGCAACGCAGTGCGGACCCACCAGTCGTTATAGGTATTAGAGTGCTCGTCGGCGCGCTCAAAAGGATCTCGGCGCAAATGAAACACCTTGGGAATCCGCAGGGTGTCGAACTGTTCACGCCACACGTCAAATTCCTTGGCTCGCTGTTCGGCAAAAACCACCTTCCAGTCACCGACTCGCATGGCTGTGAGTAGGCCGTCATCGCTCCAGTAATAAAACGTGTTGCGAGGGCCCTGACCCGAATCACCCGTCAGATAAGGCAAAAAATCGAAGCCGTCCAAATGGTTGTGATAGTCACGGCCATTGACGTTCACCCCGGCCTTTAATTCTTCCGTTACGGTCGGGCGCCCTGCCGCGGACATCAGGGTGGGCACCCAGTCCTCGTGAGACATGACATCGTTCAAGATGGTGCCCGAGGGGATTTTACCCGGCCAGCGAACCATAGCCGGCACTCTGAAGCCGCCTTCCCAATTGGTGTTCTTCTCGCTTCTAAAGGGCGTGATGGCGGCATCCGGCCAGGTGTTGAAGTGCGGGCCGTTGTCGGTGCTATAAACGACGATGGTGTTATCGGCAATACCGAGCTCGTCCAGCTGGTCCAGCAGGCGCCCCACGAGATTGTCGTGGCCCACCATGGCGTCGTTATAAAAGCCCTGCCCCGAGAGCCCGTTCTCTTCTTCGGGGGTGTGTGTCCAAAAGTGCATTCGCGTGGAGTTGAACCACACGAAGAACGGCTTGTCTTCCTCGGCCGCACGCTCAATAAACTGCTGCGCGCTATCGAGAAACTCCAAGTCCACGGTCTCCATGCGTTTCTTGTTCAGGGGTCCTGTGTCGGTCACACGGCCATCTGCAAAGCTGTGCACCACCCCACGGGGACCAAAACGCTCCTTGAAAGCGGGATTCTTCGGATAATCCGGATCTTCCGGCTCTTCTTCCGCATTCAGGTGGTACAGGTTGCCAAAGAACTCATCAAATCCGTGCTCGGTAGGCAGAAACTCATTGCGATCGCCCAGGTGGTTCTTGCCAAACTGCCCGGTCGCATAACCCTGCTCTTTGAGCAGCGTCGCAAGGGTGACATCCTCAGGCCGAATACCCAGATCCGCTCCGGGTGTACCCACCTTGGTGAGACCCGTGCGAATGGGCGACTGTCCGGTGATAAAGGCTGAACGACCCGCGGTACAGCTTTGCTGCCCGTAATAATCCGTGAACTTGGCACCCTCTCTGGCGATGCGATCAATATTGGGGGTGTGATACCCCATCATGCCCATATTGTTGGTGGAGAGGTTCCAAAAACCAATATCGTCGCCCCAAATCACGAGAATATTCGGGCGCTCCATTGCCGTCACGGATGCACTCGCCAACCCGAGCGTGAGCGCGCTGAGCTGAATAAACAGACGCATCATATTGTTCCCCTGTGATGTTGTTGTCATGAATTTGAGGGGCGCAAGCCTACCCGAACAGGCGGCGATTGGCGATGCGGACAGCCGCCCGCCGGAGGCTTATAGTGCAGCCTGTTCTGGAGGAATCGTCATGGGATCAGTGGTGTTCAAGGGGCAGTCGGTGCGCCCCGGAAAGGTGGTGTGCGTTGGCAAGAACTACGCTGCCCACATCGAGGAAATGGCGTCGGTCCCCGCCGAGAATATGGTCGTATTCATGAAGCCCGCAACGTCGATCGGCACTGAGTTGTTCGCAGCGCTCGATGAGCCGCTGCACTACGAAGGAGAGATCTGCCTGTTGATGCAAGGGGGCCAGGTGGCCGGCATCGGCTTTGGTCTGGATCTCACCAAGCGCGAAATCCAAGCCAAGCTCAAAGCAGCGGGCCTGCCCTGGGAGCGCAGCAAAGCCTTTACCGGCTCAGCGCTGTTCAGCGAATTCGTCACGGCGCCCGAGGACCTCTCGCAACTCGGCGTGGAACTAGTGGTCGACGATGCCGTGCGACAAAAAGGCGATGTCAGCCTGATGCTCTACCCACCCGACGTGATTCTTGATGAGCTCAATCAGTTTCTGGTGTTGGAAGACTTCGATATCGTCATGACCGGCACCCCAGCCGGCGTGGGTGCAGTCCAAGCGGGAGAGCGGTTCTGTGGCCGAGTGCTCCATGGCGAGCAGGAACTGGTCAGTGGCGCGTGGCTCGCACAGTAAGGCTAAGTGTTTTTGCCGCGCGCTTCAGCACTGGGGTATCAGCACCGAGGGAAGCCGTTATTGACTAAGGCACTTGGCACTCAAAACCCCGTGGCCATTGCGGCCGTGCCGGTTCAAGTCCGGACCCGGGCACCACGCAAATGTCCGTATTTACTTTTTTACGTGATGGTGCAATTCTAGAAAATCTCACCCCTCGAATGAGAGGTTTTCTCTATGGGGTTCTATACCTTCGCGGGTATGCTCGGGGCTGACGCTGCTGTTGTATTAGATGGCACGGGCATCAAGCGGTTCCCTTGCCCTCTCAGTGTGCTCCCGCCTCTGACGCCCATCCAGAGGGTCGGGTTGGAGGAGGAACTGCTGCCATGAACAGGCTTCGTTGTAGATAGCGATATAGCGTTGGTGAGCCCGCCGCTACGCGGCTTAGGTTACTTCTCTAACGAGGTAGGCGTGGTCATTTTTAAATCTTTTGTGGCTTGTGCCAGAACAGCGAAAATTAGAATGTTGATTACTGCTGCTGCAGTAGCGACTTCATGGGGCGTTTCAGCGGAGGTGAAGCTGGCACTTGAGGAGCCGGGCGACGGCACCATCGTGTCGGGTGTAGCCAATCTCAGAGGCTGGGCAGTAGCTGACTCGGGAATTGAACGCGTTGAAGTGTTTATCAATGGCGCTTATCACTCTGACGTGCCTTACGGTGGCGACAGAGGCGACGTGGCTGGAGCGTTTCCGAATTTCCCCGACGCTGGCTTGTCTGGATTTGGGCAAACATTTAACTACGGCAACCTGGGCCCCGGGCAACATACGTTTTCGATAAAAGCATTTGCCAAGGACGGTGAGTCGGCAGAGGCCTCCTCAAATTTCGAGGTAGTCTCGTTTCCCGACGCCTTCATTCCCGCTGTGGCTTCGCCATTGCTAAATTCGGCCTCCTCCTCAATCTCAGCATCCGGTCAGCGAATAGAATTGAAAGGCGTCCGTTTAAACGGCGGTAGAGTTTTTGATATTGAATTGGAATGGATAACGGCGACGCAAGGGTNCGAGATACAAAAGATCGTCGATACCTCGGCGCCTGCTGACGAGGGCAACTCTGGCGGCGATGACAACGCTGGTAACGATGTGCCAGCTGCGTCACTGCCGAAATTGCCTGAGGGCATGGCGGATGATTGGCTGCAGTACAAGCAGTCGCTGAACTCAGTCACTGAGCACTACTCGCCGCTACCGACATCCATCAACGCCGATGAAATCTGGTACGGATCAATCGCGTACCCGTCCTCTGCCTTTGACGAGGTTTCCGCGAGTTACCAAGTTTCTAGCGAGCTGTCACCGGGCGTCGGTTACGGCACGTTTCATGAACAATCGGCCGAGCGCTTTACTGTATTTGTTGCCACCTGGTCCTCTGTTGGCCCGAATGATGGTGACGCTTTTCGCCTGGATGTGGTCGGCGGAGCCCCCGGTGAACTGAAGCACCAAAAGATAAAGGGGGGTACGCGGGTGTTCGCCCTGAACAATGGTGACGATAGCTTCTCGTTCGTCATCCCTGGTGTGGACGAGGGTGAGCTTTTCTCTGACTCGGGCAATCCGCCAGCCGCGCCAGTCATGTTGCTGGATGAGGCAGCGGACCAGTGGGTTACGGCCGATCTCGATACGGCCTCTCACGGTGCTATTGACTTCGATTATGGCCGCGATGGCGACGAAGATTTGCTGTTACAGAATTGGGAAGGAGCTACCTATGGGCCTATCCCTGTGATCCTGGAGAACACGGGTGACGGTTTCAATGTTATTCCCATTGAGATCCCAAGAGATACGCTAGTAGGTAGTATGTTTGTCGCGCCGCTAGACCAAGGCGACGGTAACCTCACATTAATTGTGACGGACGCAGTCGGCTCAGTAGGGAGGGAGCGTTGGGGGATTGAAGCTGAGCACAATATCCTGATCACATACCCTTATGCTGAATTGGGCGGGGAGCCGTTGGGGGTTAGCCAGCTTCCCCTGCCGTACTTTGAGCGATCGGTGTTTGAAGGCATCGAGTCGAAGGTACCACAATGGGAGGGTAACGAGGGGTTATCGCACGACGTAGCCGCTCGCGCGGTTGATCTTGATGGAGATACAGATTTAGACATTGTTATTGCCTCAAAAATTTGGTCGAACACAAACCCCGTTTCAGTATTACAGATTCTTATCAACCATGATGGAAGCTTTCGGGACGAGACTGACGATCGTCTCTTCAATTGGATACTTGCGTCCGGGGCGGTACACCAGCTCGACTTCTTGGACATTAACGGTGATGGCGCAGTGGATATCCTTGTGTCAGACACGAACGACGTGTTGCAGCACCTAGAAGACAGTACGGATTTTTCTTACGGTAAAAACGGTATTGGCGGCGCTACTCGGGTACTGATAAATGATGGTACAGGGCACTTTTTCGTTGTGGCGCATCATCAAATCCACAAGGGTGTGGGACATACAGATACGCATGTGCCATCCCTCACTTCAGATGGTCTCCTGCGTTTTACGCGCATCCAACCAAAGCATGGCTCGTCTGATGTCGAGGCCCGCGTGGTTACCGCTGCTTATCCTTACAGCACTGGCCCGAATGGAAGAGACTCCGCTGAATGGGGCGAGCCAAATTTCAACGAGATCTACTATCTGCTCCATAACAAAGAGGCTCGGGAGGCCGTTGAGCAAGGGCGGTACGAGACGGGACTGGGGCACTTTATTGCCGAGGGGAAGGCGATGGGCCTGAAGGCTGTTGCCAGATGAGAGGAATCAACGCGTTCCGATTGGACTCTCCCTGAGAAATTGACTCACCTGCAGACTTCTCCCTTTTTTTGGAACGCTCTAACAACACATAAGTGGCACAGTCGTCACCTCCCGTCACATGAAGATTCGCTTACGTATTGATGTCTTCGACGTCGCTGGACGCTCCGGAATATGACAAAAGGCGGGAGCTGCGTACTGATCCCACCCATAAAAGAAGCCGCGGTCAGCTAGATGGCCGCGCACTCTGTCTCACCTTGATAGCGCGATTTCTATGATCAATATGACTATAACCAATCTGCTGATATAAAATTTGTGTTTCAGTGATTGTCACGCGCTGGCTTTTTCAGTAACGTCAAAGAAACCAGTGAGCGAGACCCATGCAAGCGATTCTCAAGCTGGACGTGTCGGGTCAACCCAGAGGTTGGCTGACATTGAACGAGGCGGTGACCGCCTACGCCCGCGGCGATGTCCTCTATGGCATCGGGGAATACCTTCCCCCTGTATTTGGGGGCATCCAACGTCTCTCTGGCATCCGCTCTGAAATTATTCTGCAGCCCATTGTCGCCCTGGAAGGCCGGGTGATGAGTCATTTCACCCCACCCCTTTGCAACCGCACCCTATTTCGACGGGATGATCATCGCTGCCTCTACTGCGGCGACCAGTTCAGTCGCAGCGACCTCACCCGGGATCATGTGTTGCCCATTTCGCGGGGTGGCAACGATAGATGGGAAAACGTGGTCGCTGCCTGCAAGCGCTGCAACTGGCTCAAGGACTGCCAGACCCCCGAGGAGGCCCACATGCCGCTGCTCGCCGTCCCGTTCAGACCCAATACCTTCGAATGGCACTATCTGGCCAAGGAACGGGTCCTGATTGATCAAATGGAGTACCTGTCAAAACAGTTCAAAGCCGAGCGCGACTGGGCGAGCTGACTTGGCGTAAGGAACGGCAGTAGGTTGGCCTTTGTCCTGCGCTTCGATAAATTACACAGCGTCCGCCCCAGCCAGCCCGAGGAGTACTCACCGCGTGACATCCAACATCCTTGTATCCCTTATCGGAATGCCCGGCAGTGGCAAAAGCACGGTGGGCGCTGCCTTGGCTAAACAGCTCGGACTGGAACTGGTCGATGCCGATGGTTTGATTGAAGCTCAGGAAAACCAAACCCTGCAGCAAATCATGGACGGCAAAGGGAACGGCATATTCAGGGAGATCGAGGAACAGGTGCTGACCAGCATGCCGCTCTTTCCCTCGGTCATCTCCACCGGCGGTTCGGTGGTCTACAGCGAAAAAATTATGGCGCGCTTGGGTGCTGCCTCTAGTGTGGTGTATCTGCGCGCCAGGTTCGACACCATCGAGCACCGCGTATCGCTGGCGCCACATCGGGGCATCGCATCGAATAACGATCAGTCCCTGCGCGACCTGTATGAGGAGCGGGTGCCGCTATACGAGCGTTATGGTGAAATCGTCATCGACTGTGATCAAGCCACTCCGGAAGAAATCGCCGAAACGATTTCTGCCCGACTGCGCTGAGCACCCCATCTGCCGCTTCACGTCCGGGAGATAGCACGCTGCCATTCGCAGAGCTGTATCCATCGGTTGGCGCGCGCCACGGGGAAAATCGTCTAGGGGAACTCACCTTTATACATCCAAAGTGGGCATCGCGCTTAGCTTAATTAGTTATGTGCGGTATACCGCTTCAGACCAAAAGATTTCTTGTGACATTTAGGCCGCTGCGCTCTTATGACACGAACCAGCAGCGAGTGCTGGCCTTTTGTTCAGGATCATCGGGGGGTGGTTTATGGGTGAGAGAGACACAATCGCAATCACAGGGGATACCGGCGAAGACTTTTTTGAACCGGCCCTGGGGGAGCTCAGCGAGGAGGAGCTTGAGTCACTGGACTTTGCTGAGGAGGTGACCGAAAAAGCGCTGAAAGCAGCCAAGCGTCGACGGGCAGAAGAGCGCCTTGAAGTGCTGAGACTGCGAGAAGAGCTTGGGGATTACGACCTCGACTTTGGCGAGGAGCTCTGACTCAGGAGACCNCTGAGCTGTNAGCGGTTTGATCGCGGATTTCNTGCTGCCANTCAAAGACATTGAGCTCGATAAATACGAACGCAAATAACCACAGTGCGGCATCCCANAAGTCCAGGAAATCACCTTTGAAGCCCCAGTAGATGGCCGCGACCACAAGGGTGGCATACAGCANCACCTTGAAGCTGTTGGCGATGCGCGCCATCTGGCGAGAGGCCCCGCCCCAGCGCGTCAGGACCCTGACCTCGANCTCCAAAAGAATCACCACCAGAATCCACGCCGCTGAATTAATGACATCCACCAGCGCCAACCGCTGACCCTCTAGCAAACCGGCCGGCGAGGCCAGCACCTGCTCCAGGCCAGAAACAAGCCGCGTGTCGCCGCCAAACTGGACACAGTTTTCAGCCGTTANTNGCACAAANTCGTCGAGCTTGAGCATCACNGACCAACCCTCGCTGACTCGTGAACAGGCCTCTCCGATCANAGGCTCGCTGGGGAGTAGCGTTTGCCATTCGCCGAAATAACCCAGAAATGCCATGACGATCGCCAGTGTGCAAAGCATGCGCACACCATGAATGCCGTAACGTAGCCCCCCCCTGAGACGGTCATCGGGTATGACAGCAGTCTCCAGTTCAAAGAGCAGCAGCAAAATGACCCAGGCGAGCGTGTCGAGGGTGGCTGAGAACAACTGGATACCCATCGCCACGTCTTCACCGGTTTCGATGGCAAAGCGCGCACTGGCAATTTCTTCAGCTAGAAAAAACCAGATGTTGAGCGACAACAACGCGTAGGTGGCGTACTTCACCCACCGGAACACCTGATAGCTTAAGGTCGCGTCGGTCATGAGTGGGTGCCCAGTCGAGGATGAAGAGTGATTGATCGCACCAATCTATACCTGACCTATACCTGACCTATACCTGAAGTAAGAGGTGCTCACGCTCCCAAGAGCTGATGACGCGGTTGAACTCCTCNAATTCGTCGAGCTTCACTGCGGCATANGCGCGCATAAATAGCTCACCGATCATCGCCTGAAGCTCAGGCGTATCGTTGAGCTTGCGCACACCCTCTTCCANCGTTCTCGCNACGCCTACGCNNTCTTCGTTNGCGGTCCCCTTATGAGGCTTGGTCGGTTGGATATGCTGGCGCATNCCCANAAGNCCACTNGCCAGCGTCGCGGTAATCGCCAGATANGGATTNGCATCGACACCGGGGAAACGGTTTTCTATGCGNAGATTGGCNGGATCCGAATTGGGCACCCGGAANGCGGTCGTGCGGTTATCAAAGCCCCAGCTGAGATTAATGGGCGCTGAAATATCGGGNGCAAGCCGCCGATAGGAGTTCACGTTGGGTGCATAAAAACTGATGAGCTCAGGGGTGTAGCGCTGCAGGCCACCCATATACTCCATCATCGCCTGACTGGGCTGACCGTCGGCGGTGGCAAAAATATTTTGCCCCGTCTCAAGGTCGAGCACACTCTGATGAAGGTGCAGGGCCGAACCGGGCTCGCGCTGCATGGGCTTNGCCATGAACGTTGCATACATGTTGTATCGCTGCGCCGTCTCNCGCACCGTACGCTTAAAAACAAAGACCTGATCCGCCATTGCCAGCGGGTCACCATGATTGAAGTTAATTTCCAGCTGNGCNGCCCCNTTTTCNTGAATCAGGGTATCNACATCGAGCTGTTGCTTATCGGCGAAGTCNTACATGTCCTCGACAAAGTCCTCAAACTCTGCGACCGCATCGATGCTGTATGAAAGTCGCGCCACTTCGCGGCGACCTGAGCGTCCTTTGGGAGGCATCAGCTCGTAATCGGGATCGGTATTTTTATTCACGAGATAAAACTCGACCTCCGGTGCGACCACAGGCTTGAGACCGGCCTCCTCGTAAAGGCCCAGCACGTAGCGCAAGACGTTGCGGGTGGACAACGGATGTGGCTCACCGTCGGGCTTGTAGCAATCGGCGATTACTTGGCCAGTGGGTTCACGACCCCACGGCACCATCCGCAAGGTCGACGCGTCGGGGCGCAGCAACATATCGGTGTCGGTCGGCTCGACGAAATCCCAGTGGTCGTCGGTGTATTCGCCCGTCACGGTCTGCACCATGATCGACTCGGGTAACTTGATTTCCCGGTTGGCAATAAACTGGTGCGCGGGAATAAATTTACCGCGAGCATTGCCCGTCATATCCGGGACAAGGCACTCCACCTCAGAGATGTTGTGCTCTTTTAGCCACGCCTCNATGGTGGCCATGTCTGCAGAAGGCACCTGTGAGGCGTCACTGACGCCTTCAGGACTGTACGCTCCTGCTTGATTGGATGCCGTTTTGTGGTTCGGCTTACTCATAACGCCCCGCGGGCAGCTCAACACGCGCACAGTATCGGATGGCATCTGCGCACCGGCAAGCGGCATAATGCCACCTATGAGTAACCCCTCGACAAGCCATCTAACAGGCAAATATCCCCCGAGCTGGTATGCCGCCTCGGCGCCAATGCTCGCTGCTTTTCCCGCTCTTGAGGGGGAAATAGAGGCCGACGTCTGCGTTATCGGTGGNGGCTANACCGGTCTGTCTGCGGCGCTGCACCTGCGGAAAAANGGNTATGACGTGGTGCTNTTGGAAGCCGAGCGGGTNGGCTGGGGCGCCTCGGGTCGCAATGGCGGNCACGTGGGTACCGGCCAGCGCGCNGATCAACACAGTATTGAACGCTGGGTCGGCCTNGAGGCCGCCAAGGGGCTGTGGCAGATCGGACTCGACGCGGTNCAAAAAGTCTGNGACCTGATTCATGAGCACCAGATTGACTGCGAGCTGGGTTCGGGCAATCTGCATCTGGCGGCNAAGCCGCGCGACGTCGCGGAGCTGCAGGAGGAANTCGAGCACCTCGAGGNCCATTATGGGTATCAGCAGCTGACCTATCTGNCACCCGAGGCCGTCGCAGAACGCACCAGCGCCCAGGGGTTTTATGGNGCGTTGTTAGANGATGGCTGTCGGCACCTGCACCCGCTCAAGTATGCACTCGGGCTGGCCCGTGCTGCGGCANANGCGGGGGTCAGAATTTATGAGGGCACCCGCGGCCAACCCGCGGCCGATGGCCGATCGGGTGAAGTGAAAACTCCACACGGGTGCGTGCGGGCGCGGCACGTTGTGCTCGGCTGTAACGCCTACCTCGGCAATCTGATGCCGCGTCTGGCGGGCAACATCATGCCGATCAATAACTTTGTGATCGCCACAGAGCCGCTCCCGTCCCACCTGCTGCCGCGGATTAACCGCGACAATCAGTCAATGTCCGACACCTTGTTCGTGATCAATTATTGGAAGCTCTCGGAAGACGGGCGACTGCTGTTTGGAGGAGGCGAAAACTATTCGAGCCGCTTCCCCCCAGACATCAAGGCCTTTGTGCGGCCCCATATGCTCAAAATCTATCCCGAGCTGGAAGACATCGAGATTGAGTACGGATGGGGTGGCGCCGTGGGCATCACACTCAACCGCATGCCCGATTTTGGTCGCATCGGCGAGTGCATCTGGTACGCGCAGGGCTTTTCCGGTCATGGCGTGCCGACGGCAACCATGGCGGGCCACCTGCTGGCCGAGGCGATTGACGGCGATACGACCGGCTTTGATCTAATGGCCTCGGTGCCGACCCACCGGTTTCCGGGAGGCACCCTGTTGCGCTGGCCCGGGCTGGTGGCCGGGATGCTGTTCTATAGCTTACGGGACAGGCTAGGTCGTTAGCGCGGCTTCAGTCGTTACGGCAAAGCGCCAAAAATCCGGCGCGCAAGCGGCAGGCCGAGACATAACAAAACTAGCGCCGTGATCGGCAGGGCCGGGACACCTGTCGGACCCTGCAATCTTAAGACCAAGTGCAGAGTGGACTCCTTCTGGATGTTGTAATCTGAGAG
>NYTG01000019.1 GCA_002683395.1 Halieaceae bacterium
GTAAAATCGACATTCGCAGCCCGCTTGGTCAGATCAATCAGCACATTGTCCGAGATCGCGCTATCCCCGATGGCAGTGCGCTCCACGAGCGCCAGCACCGGCATGCCCGCCTCGCTGGCCACCACGACAAAGCTATCCGCTACGCCCGCGTCAGCGACAAAATGCTTGCTGCCCACCAGTTTGCCGGCGGCATCGAGCGTCACACCCATATTGGCAGCACCCCAGTCGGCATGATCAAGAAATGCCACGGTTCCCACCATGCCACCGCAAAGACGGCCCAGCCACTCCGCCGCAGACTCGCCCGCCGCGCGCCAGACAAGCTGCCCCGCGAGCGTGGTGCTCAGTAAGGGCGTACCCAATAAACCACCCCCGAGCGCCTCAAAGACGGGGACCGCTGAACCGACACCCATCCCCGCACCGCCGACGCTGTCGGGTAAAGCAATGCCGGTCCATCCCATCTCGACCATGGTCTGCCAGATCGCCGAATCAAATCCGGTATCAGTTTCCAGTTGCGAACGAATCGCTTCGATAGGTGCCTGATCACGGACAAATCCCCTCGCAACATCAAGGAGCATGCCCTGCTCTTCCGTAACGCTGATCGCTACATTTTGCGCTAATGACATCTCAGGTCCCCTTACTTTGGCAAGCCGAGTACATGCTCAGCGATGATATTGGCCTGTACCTGCGTGGTACCACCACCGATTGTGGCGCCAAAATTACTGAAGTAGGCGCGCTGCCAGAAACCGCCGCTTACCGCATCCGCATCGCCGACATAAAGGGCGCTCTGAGCCCCCTGCTTGCTGGCGGTATATTGTTTCATGCGTCGCTCATACTCGGTCCCCCGATACTTGACCGATAGCGCCAGTCCCATGGGATAGTCTGAGTTCAGGGCTGGAACGGCCATGCGGCGACCACAGAGCGTCAGTGCCTTCGACTCCATGATAAATCCGACCAGATCATCCCGAACAATAGGATCGGACAACAAGGGCTCACCGTCGTGTTCGAAATTCGATAGCGCTTCGATCATGTCGTCGACCTGAATCGTGAGACCCCAGTAACCGCTGGCCTGACCTGCCGTGACGCCTCGCTCGTACTCAAGGGTCTTCATGGCCACTCTCCATCCACCCCCGTCCTCGCCCATCAGGCAGCTCGCAGGAATGCGTGCATCGGTGAAAAATGTCTGGTTAAAACCGTACTCCCCGGTCACCTTTCGAATGGGATGCGCCTCCACGCCGTCGATCTTCATGGGCGAGAGGAAGAACGAGAGACCATCATACTTTCGCTCAGCCTTGGGATTCGTGCGGGCCAGCAGGATCATGTGGTCAGCGTAGTTACCGAGTGTCGTCCAAATTTTCGAGCCATTGACCACATAGTCATCGCCGTCTCGCACTGCACGCGTTTGCACAGCCCCCAGATCAGACCCGTGATCGGGCTCGGAAAAGCCCTGACACCAGATCTCTTCACCCGAGAGGATATTTTTGATGTATTGGGCCTTCTCTTCGTCGGTGCCCATGTCGAGTAATAACGGGCCGACCCAGTTGAGACCGATCGTGTTGAAGATAATGGGGGCCCTGTGCTTACCCAGTTCCTTGTCCACGACATATTGATAGGCGGGGTCCGCCCCCTGCCCGCCGTACTCGGTCGGCCAGTGCATACCCAGGTACCCGGCACTCCACAGCTTATGTTGCCACTCTCGCAGGAAATCGAGCTGCTGCTCGGTCCCCACCTCCAAGAACGTGAGGGGCAGGAGGAAACCGGGATCGGCCGGCACATTTTCCGCCATCCACGCGGCCACTTCTTCCCGAAATGCGCTCAACGCTGCTTTACTTTCACTCATGGTGTGTCTCCTGCTATGCCAGCCCCAAATTATAGGGTCAAAGCCCGGCGCATAATGGCGCAAGGCAGATCAAATTATCAGTCTACTCAGATATCAGGTGGCCGCTCAGAGGCCGTATTGCCGCGTCGCAAGATCACGCATGATCTCCTCGGAACCACCGCCAATCGCGTTCACCCGCACCTCACGATAAATTCGCTCCACCCGGTTACCTCGCATGTAGCCCAGGCCCCCGAGAATCTGCATCGCCTCGCGGGCACAGAACTCCATCACCTCACTGGCCTGAACCTTGAGTAACGCAATATCGCCCGGGTTGGGCGTACCCGCTTCGATCGACTCGTAGCACAAGCGAATGTAGGCCTGTGTCGCATTGAGTTGCTGCTTCATCTGCGCAATTTTATGGCGGATCACCTGATGGTCTGCAAGACGCTTGCCAAATGTCTCGCGCTCGGTCGCCCAAGCCACCGCCTCTTCGAGACAGACGCGGGCGTAGGCCTCCATGGCCGCCGCCATGCCCATACGTTCGTTGTTAAAGTTGGTCATGATGACCCTGAAACCCTCATTCTCCGCGCCAATAAGATTCGCCACGGGCACCCGTACCTCGTCGAGATACAGCGTTGCGGTATCAGAGGCCCACCACCCCATCTTCCGATCCAGTGGCGTGCGAGAAAAACCGTCCGCGTCGGTCGGAATCAGAAGCATCGAAACGCCTGCGGCACCCGGACCACCCGTTCGCACTGCCGTTGACACCCAGTTGGCGCGCATTCCCCCCGTGATATAAGTCTTACTGCCGCTAACCACATAATGATCGCCATCGCGAATAGCCGTAGTGGCCAGGTTTGCGACGTCTGAGCCGCCCCCGGGTTCGGTGATCCCCAGCGAGATCCATTTTTCCCCCCTAAGCACCGGTAGCGCCACCTCCGCCTGCATTTCCTCGGGGCCCCAATTAAGCACTGGGGGCAGGCCAATCCCGTGAACCATCAGTGACGCGCTGACTCCCCCTGCACCCACCCTGGAGAGCTCTTCGTTGACAATCCATGAATGCCAGCTGTCGGCAGGCGTGCCACCAAACTGTTCCGGGTAACCCAATCCCAACAGCCCAACCGCAGCCGCCTGGGGCCACAGGGTATTCGGTATCGCACCCGCCTCATCCCAATCGTCGGCATAGGGCATGATTTCCGTGTCGACAAAACGTCGCAAAGCCTCACGCCACGCGTGATGTTCTTCGGTGAGATGCGGGTTGGGTAACCGCGCACTGTCAAAGTCAAGGCTCATGACCACGTCCTGTTGCTGGGGGATCGCGAAACGCTCGGGACCTAGTCCGGGGCGGTCTCTTTTTTACCCACTGATCAGCCCCGAGTCAATTCGCGTATAAGGTACAATCGCGACCCCGACCCTATCGCCTCGGGGCGCACTGATCAGACAGTCAGCGCTCAGGAACCCGCTATGAAATACCTCGGCCAGTCCGATTATCAGCACGCTACGGCGCCACGTATTGGCGTCCTGCTGACCAATCTTGGCACCCCTGAAGCGCCCACTACCAAGGCGCTGAAGCCCTATTTGAAGCAATTCTTGTGGGATCCCCGGGTCGTGGAAGTCCCGCGTCCGATCTGGTGGCTGATACTGAATGGCATCATCCTCAATACGCGACCCAAGCGCTCTGCCGAGGCGTACCGTATGGTGTGGAGTGATCGCGGCTCCCCCCTTCTGGCCCATCTTGAAGACCAGGTGGCGGGCGTATCGGCCAACCTGACATCACAGCATGGTGACCGGTTTGTTGTGCGGGGCGCGATGCGCTACGGCACCCCTGCCATCGCCGACGTACTCAGCGAGATGTTTGATGCAGGTATTCAGAAGCTGGTGGTATTGCCGCTTTATCCACAATACGGAGGCCCCACTACCGGCTCCACTTTCGACGAAGTGAGCAGCGATCTGACGCGACGACGCTGGTTGCCCGCCCTGCGATTCATCAGCTCTTATCACGACGACCCGCGTTACATCGGCGCGGTGGCCGACAGTATCCGGTCTCACTGGGAGCTCCATGGTCGAGCCGATAAACTGATCTTGTCTTACCACGGCATGCCCAAGCGATACCTGACTGAGGGGGACCCCTACCATTGTCAGTGTCACAAAACCTCTCGCCTTATCGGGCAGGCGCTCGGACTCGCTGAGAGCGAGATGATCACCACGTTCCAATCCCGATTTGGTCGCGAGGAGTGGTTGCAGCCCTATACCGACGAGACGTTACAGACGCTTCCGGATGACGGGGTCACAGCAGTGCAGGTCGTCTGTCCGGGTTTTTCAGCTGACTGCCTTGAAACCATTGAAGAAATTGGCATGGAAAACCGGGACACTTTCCTCGAGGCCGGCGGATCTCGCTACGAATATATCCCCTGCCTGAACGCCCAATCCCGTCATGTTGAGGCACTGACCAATCTCATCAGCGATGAGATCAATGGCTGGCTGGACCATCCTCAGGATCCCGGAGAAACGGATCAGCTGGCGCGCGAGCTGGGCGCCCCCCAGTAACCCGCGTCAGTGGGCTGGCTCAAACCAGCCAAGCGCGTAGGCCACGCCCACTCCCAGCAGAAATAAGAAGGTCAGCCGCAACCGGTCGTGGCGGTGAAACTGGACTTCGGGCAGTAGGTCGCCCAGCGCGATGCAAATAAAGGCACCCGCTGCGAAGGCCAGGATGGCGGGCAGCCATAGGTCAGAGGGGAAAAACGGCGTGGCACCAAAATAAAATAGCGCTGCGGTCACTGGGCACAGCAGCGCAAAGGAGATGCCCGCAGACCAACGGGCAACAGAAGACCACCCTGTGGCAGCCATTACGGTCTCGATAGAGAGGGCATCCAGTGGCTTGTGCAGCAAAATAGCAAGAAACACGCCCGCACCTGCCAAGCTAGCGCCACCCATCGCACTGACCAGCACCGCCCCCAAGGCAGCACCATCCACAATCGTGTGAACACACAGGCCGGCCAATAACCCGACGGCACCCATTTTTTGTTCGGGCAGATGCGCATGATCATGTGCATGCGCATGATGATGGGCATCTGCAGAGGACAACTCGCAGTCCGCCGCTGCGCTACCAAAATCATGCTGATGAAAATGGAACCAGCGTAATAAAAGTAGCATGAACACAAGACCCGCGAGCGTCCAGATCATGACCGTATCAATCGCTCCTGCGGCGGCAAAGCTATGGGGAATNANGTGTAAAAGCGCGACGCCCAGCATCAACCCCGAAATCAGGCTCAACACCATCTGTGTGCGAGTGTGNGTCATGAGAAACAGTCGCGGCAGACCGCTNCCCAGCAGTGATGCAGCGAACAGGGCAATGCCATATAAAGCCAGAACGGATGTTCCTACCACGCGACTAACCCCCCACTAGATTATCGCGGTGAATCATTTCTTCTTCACCGCAGTACCCNAGGACAGATTCGATATCGGCCGAGCCCTTACCGATCAGCGCACTGGCTTCACCACTGGCGTAATTCACCAAGCCGCGGGCTCGCTCGCGACCGGCACTGTCGACACAGGAAACCAGGTCGCCGCGTTGAAACTCGCCGGNGACCCCGACAATACCAATCGGCAACAGAGAGCGACCCTGCTCCGAGACACCCCGCACCGCACCCTCGTCCAGCACCANAGTGCCTTTGGCATGCAGCAGACTGGCCAGCCACTGCTTGCGAGCGCTTTGGGGCTGGCGGCGAGTGTGCAGAAAAGTTCCCAGCGGATGACCNGCGGTGACCTGCGCAATCACATCGGGTAGGCGGCCATTGGCAATCACGGTTCCCGTTCCCGAGCGCGCTGCGAGACGCGCCGCACTCAACTTCGTGGCCATGCCGCCGCGACCGAGCGCACTGCTCGTTCCCGCCACAATGTCCAAATCAGGGTCATGAACGTCTGCCGACTCAATCAGTGTGGCATGGTCAGTCTGCCGGGGGTCGCTATCCATCAGCCCATCCTGATCGGTCAAAATGAGCAGCGCGTCGGCATCGACCAGGTTTGCGACTAATGCCGCNAGGGTGTCGTTATCTCCCAAGCGAATCTCATCTGTTACCACCGTATCGTTTTCATTAACGATCGGCAGCACTCCCATCGTGATGAGGGTGCTTAACGTGCTCCGCGCATTGAGATANCGATCCCGCGCTAGGACGTCCGCATGGCTCAGGAGTATCTGTGCGGTGGTCACTCCATGTGGGCTGAGATACTCCTCATACGCTCGCACCAGCGCGGATTGTCCTACCGCCGCGGCGGCCTGAGACAGGTGTATTTCATGAGGGCGCTCTGACAGGTTCAGCCGCGCCAAACCGGCGACAATGGCGCCGCTCGACACCAATACGACGTCGCGTCCCGTGGCGCGCAGCGAGGCAAGCTGATCTGCCAGCATCTGCACGATCGATGTATCCAGGCCCTTNCCATCATTGGTCAGCAGCGCACTGCCCACCTTGACGACCCAGCGTTTGGCGTCCNCAAGTCGCTGCCGATCGACCTGTTGCGACAGATCCGTCAATTTCGGTACTCCACTTCCATCTCGGCGTCATCATCCTCGATGCCATCTCGGGCACGGGCACGTGCTTCTGCTTTTGCAGCCTGCAGCGTCGCGATACGTTCTCGCGCTTCGTGCTGCATTTGCTCTTGCGCCGCATGCTCCGCTGCAGCCGCGTCGGGGTCGCTGCGCAGTGTCTCCGCCTGAGACTCGAGGTGCGTCATCAAATCACCGCAGAGGACCGCCGTATGCATGCCTGCAACAGCAGAAATCTCGTAAACCGGGCCTTCCCACNCTAACGCGGCAACCACCCGCTCGCGACACTCCGTCACACTCGCAGCATCCAACAAATCGATTTTATTGAGTATCAGCCACCGCGGTCTGGCCGCCAACGCCGGGCTAAAGCGTTCCAGTTCCCGGACTACCGAACACGCAGACTCTGCCGGATCGCTGCCATCAATGGGCGCAACATCGACCACATGCAACAGCACGCGATTGCGCGTGAGGTGCTTGAGGAAACGAATGCCCAACCCAGCGCCTTCGGANGCGCCCTCAATCAAGCCGGGTATATCTGCCGCGACAAAGGATCGATGGGCGTCCACCTTCACCACACCCAGGCTGGGTATGAGGGTCGTAAAGGGATAATCGGCTACCTTCGGGGTCGCCGCCGATACCGCCCGGATGAAGGTCGACTTACCCGCATTGGGCAAACCCAGCAATCCGACGTCGGCGAGCACCTTGAGCTCAAGCTTAAGCTTGCGCGACTCTCCCTCGCTACCCGGTGAACTCTGGCGTGGCGCGCGATTAATGCTGGACTTGTAACGGGTATTGCCCAGGCCATGGAAGCCGCCCTGAGCAACCAGCAGCCGCTCGCCCGGCTCGCGAATATCACCGAGAACCTCGCCCGAGTCATCATCCACTATGGTTGTACCCAGTGGCACGGGTAAGACAAGATCCTCCCCCGACTTACCCGAGCAATTTCGGCCCCGGCCTGACTCACCGTTATCAGCGCGAAAACGCCGGGTATATCGGTAATCAATCATCGTATTGAGCGCGTCGTTGCCCTCAAGATAAATCGATGCGCCATCACCCCCGTCCCCACCATCGGGACCGCCTCTGGGCACATANTTTTCGCGGCGAAAACTGACACAGCCATTCCCGCCCTTCCCTGCGGTCACTTCAATTGTAGCTTCGTCAACAAATTTCATGGTTTGACCTGATGCTGTCGCAAAAAAAAACCCCGCCGGCTGACGAGGTTTTTCGGATCCTGAGGCGTCCGGTTTACGCCGTTACGATGCGGACCTGCTTACGATTCTGCGGGCCACCGTTGAAAAATTCTACCTTACCTTCCGCCGTCGCATACAGCGTGTGGTCCTTACCCACGCGAACATTTTCAGCTGCGTGAAAGCGCGTACCGCGCTGGCGGACGATGATACTGCCCGCTGAGACGGCCTGGCCGCCATAGGCTTTGACGCCGAGTCGTTTGCTCTCGGAATCGCGACCGTTACGAGTACTACCACCTGCTTTTTTATGTGCCATCTCTCGAGTCTCCTGTCAGCCGCTGATCGCCGTAATTTTAACCTCGGTGTACCACTGTCGGTGCCCGGTCTCCTTGCGGTGATGCTTACGGCGATTGAATTTCACGATACGGATCTTCTCGTGACGACCGTGGGCTACGACTTCTGCCGTGACCTTACCGCCTTCGACCAAAGGCGCACCAATCTTGACGTCGCTACCGGATCCCAACATGAGTACTTCATCGAACTCAATCGTCTCGCCCGTTGCGGCCTCAATTTTTTCCAGCTTGAGCTGCTCGCCTTCCTCGACACGGTGTTGCTTACCACCGCTGTTAATCACTGCGTACATTGTATTGTNCTCTCAGTTAGCCTGCTCGCAAATGAGACCGCGCCAGCGCGGGGCAGAGTTCAGGCACCGAAATCCGGCCATGAGACCGAACCAAGGGCGCGAAAGATACGCGTTCAGGGAGTTGAGCGCAAGTGTGACTATTGAGCTATCTCAGCGCCTGCACCACTAAATCCATCGCTCGATCCCTAACGGGAGCATGGCGACCCGTGCCCGCCCGGCCTATACTTGTGGGCTAATGGGGGATCTTGTGTGAACGTACCGATCAAGGACAGCGTCGCGGCCGAATTCGCGCAGGTCGACGATGTCATCGTGGAACTTTTGCAATCCGACGTCGACATGGTCGAGAACATCGGTCATTACATCGTGAAAGCTGGCGGTAAAAGAATGCGGCCGCTGCTGGTGCTGTTGTCGGCCAAGGCCCTNGGCGGGATCAGTGAGGCCCATATTCGTTTTGCCGCCGTCGTGGAATTCATTCATACGGCCACACTGCTGCACGATGACGTCGTTGACCTGTCCACGCTGCGGCGGGGGATGCCAACCGCCAATGCGGCGTTTGGCAATGCGCCTAGCGTGTTAGTCGGGGATTTCATCTATACCCGTGCGTTTCAGCTCATGGTGGGGCTCGCGAACATGCCACTTTTGGCACATATGGCGGAGACCACCAACACCATTGCCGCCGGCGAGGTCATGCAGCTCGTTCATGCGGGCGATCCGGATACTCAGGCCGAGCAATACCAGGAAATTATTCGTCGCAAGACCGCCGCACTGTTTGCAGCAGCGTGCCGAGGCGCNGCACTGCTGCACGAGACGAGCACCGACAGCGCCGACGCACTCTACGATTACGGTATGCACCTGGGCATTGCCTTTCAACTCGCAGATGATCTCCTTGACTATGCGGGCGATCCGGAACAAACCGGCAAGAATGTGGGCGATGATCTGAACGAGGGTAAGATCACGCTGCCGCTGCTCCACGCGATGCAAGCAGGTAACGAGACCGAGCGGGCATTCGTTGCCGATACGCTGCGCAATAAGAATGGCAGTGCCTTTGCCGACATCATGACAATCGTGCGACAGACGGGAGGTATCGAAGCGACGCGGGAAGCGGCTGCGACACATCAAACGCTGGCGAGGGAAGCACTCNATTNCCTGAACCAAAATGATGCGGTCGGCGCACTGCGTACGATGGCCGACAACGCGGTAGACCGCCAAGGGTAATGGCGATTTCACCTCAGGCATTGCACGAAGCNCTCCTCGACGCTGCCTCTGAGCTGGGCGAGGAGCGTGTGGATCACCTCTTCAGCGAGGCGCCCGATCGAGCTGACCGATATCGCTGTGAAGCCGGGGGCCTCTCCCTTGATTTCTCCAAACACTTACTCAACGACAACGCTTGGCAGAGCCTGCTCGAGTTGGCCAGTGCCCGGGCGCTTCCAGAAGCTTTTTCGTCTTTAGTGGCCGGACAGATAGTCAATACGTCTGAGCGGCGCCCCGCCCTGCATACGCTGCTTCGCGGTACCGAGGTGAGCAGACACCCCGAAAAATCTGATGCCGTGAACAAGACGCTGTCGCGAATGGCCGCGTTGGTCGAGGCCATTCATAACGGGCAAACCACCGGCGCGACTGGCAAGCGCTTCACCGATGTCGTGAACCTAGGCATTGGGGGCTCGGATCTGGGTCCGCGACTGATATGTGACGCGCTGAAGAGCCCCGAGGCACCCCTTCGAGCACACTTTGTGGCCAATATTGACCCCGAGGACCTGGACCGCGTGCTGCGCCCTCTGGACCCGGAAAGCACGTTATGCGTGATCTGCTCTAAGTCGTTCACCACCGAGGAAACCCTCTCCAATGCCGCGCGTGCCCGCGACTGGCTGCAGGCAGGGGGCCTCCACGATGATGCACTCGGGCAGCATCTGATCGCCGTGACCGCGCAAGTAGAGCAAGCCGGGCAATGGCATATTCCACCTCAGCATTGCTTCCCGATATGGGATTGGGTCGGTGGTCGTTATTCGCTGTGGTCAGCGATCGGTATCAGCATTCCACTGGCGCTCGGCTGGCCCGCATTCCAGCAGTTATTGGAGGGCGCTCGGTTAATGGATGCCCACACGGCGGCGATGTCGCCCGGTGAAAATCTACCCATGATCATGGCACTGCTGGAGCTCTGGCAAACCCATTACCTGGGCGCCGATACGCATACCGTATTGCCCTACGCACAGAAACTGGCCCGTCTGCCAGACTTTCTGCAGCAGCTCACGATGGAGAGTAATGGCAAGCGAGTCTCCTCCGAGGGGGAGCGTCTCGAGCATGACACCGCGCCAGTCTTGTGGGGGTCCGCGGGCACCATTGGCCAGCATTCCTACTACCAGCTGTTGCACCAGGGCACCCGTTCGTTCACCGCCGACATTATTCTGCCCCTGCGGTCCGGCACTGGGGATCGCGACGCCCGGCAGGCGCTCGCCGCCCACGCGCTGGCGCAAAGTCGGGCATTGATGGTCGGGCGCTCTACTGCAGAGGCGGGCAACCTGAGCCGCCAACGGGACTGGGATGAGGCAGCAAGCCAGCAATTGGAATTGCCCGGTAATCGCAGCCACTCGCTGCTACTGATCGACACCCTCTCGCCTGAGTGTCTTGGCGCCTTGATAGCCGCCTATGAACACAAGACCTACTTTCTGGCGGTACTTCTGGGTATCAACGCCTTTGACCAGTGGGGTGTGGAATTGGGCAAGGAAATTGCCGCCCACATGCGCGAACTACTCACGACCGGCGAGACCGAGGCTGGACTCGATCCCTCTACCCTTGCCGCCGCACAGGCGTGGCGAGCCGCCAATACCGACTGAGCGCTCAGGCGTCGATTAAGGCCAGTAGCTCGTCGGTTTTCTCCCTCATCAGCGCGTGATCGCCCCGCGATTCTACATTCAGCCTGACCACCGGCTCGGTATTCGACATGCGCAAGTTGAAGCGCCAGTCCGCAAAATCCAGACCCAGACCGTCGAGCTTTTCCACCGCCAGCGCCTGCGCCCCATAACGCGCCTCTACCGCCGCCAGGAGCGCAGCCGGATCCGCCACCTCACGGTTGATCTCGCCTGAGCAGGGAAAAGCGGCCTCTCGCGCCGCAACCAGTTCACCAAGGGACTGGCCCGTCTGGGACATCAAAGCGGCAATGAGCAGCCAGGGGATCATGCCACTGTCGCAGTAGGCAAAGTCCCGAAAATAGTGATGGGCTGACATTTCGCCGCCATACACCGCGTCCACGTCGCGCATACGCTCTTTGATAAAGGCGTGACCGGTTTTACTGAGCACGGGCTCGCCGCCGCCCGCAAGGGCAATATCCTGGGTGTTCCAGGTGAGACGAGGGTCGTGCACGATGCGCTGCGGCCCCAGCTGAGACAAAAAGGCTTCAGCTAACAGGCCCACAATGTAATACCCCTCGATAAAGTGCCCGGCGCTGTCAAAGAAAAAGCAGCGATCGAAATCACCATCCCAGGCAATCCCCAGATCAGCCTGCTCCGCCACCACCCGATCCGCCGTGGCGGCGCGATTCTCTACCAGCAGTGGGTTGGGCACGCCATTGGGAAAATGGCCGTCCGGCTCGTGATGAACCTTGACGAACTCAAACGGTAAATGGGGTTCAAGCGCATCGAGAACCCGACCGGCGCCGCCATTACCTGCCGTGCAAACCATCTTGAGGGGCTTCAGCGCTGACACCTCAACATAGGAAAGGAGATGCTCAACGTATGCAGCCTCGGTATCGACCGTACTGAACGTGCCCAGCGAACTGGCTGGGGTAAAGGCATTGCGCTCCGCCGTGGCACGGATTTCCGCCAGACCCGAGTCTCCGGAAATCGGCTTCTAGCCCTCGCGCACAAATTTCATGCCGTTATAGTCTTTAGGGTTATGACTCGCCGTGACCGCGATCCCGCCGCCCACACCCAGGTGAGTCGTGGCAAAATAAATCTCCTCTGTGCCGCACAGGCCGATGTCCTGCACCGAGACCCCCTGTGCAAGGAGGCCGTCGATCAGTGCTGCTTTGATAGATTCACTGGTCAGGCGGATGTCATGCCCGACCACCACCGTGCTGGGCTGGATGACCTCGGCGTAGGCCTGACCGATGCGCCGGGCGATGTCTTCATTGAGCTGGTCCGGGATCCGCCCCCGAACGTCATAGGCCTTAAAGCACTCGANAGAGTCGGCCATCATTCCTGACCGTAATAGTGTTCAAAAACGTGCTGGGTGGCCTCAACAAAACCCGGCACGCTNCCGCAATCAAAGCGAAGACCTTCAAANTGATAGGCGAGAACNCGCCCCTCGCNGGCCTGCGTTTGCAGCGCGTNCGTCAATTGCACTTCGCCGTTCCGGCCCGGGGGGGTGCTGCGAATGATGTCGAAAATATCGGGCGTCAGAATATAGCGGCCGATGACAGCAAGATTGGATGGCGCTTCCTCTTCTNGCGGTTTTTCGACCATTTCCGTGACGCGGGTCAAGCCATCGCGCTCNNACGTCCCTGCCACCACACCGTATTGGTGGACCTCGTCCATCGGTACNTCCTGCACGGCGACGATCGAACACTGNAACTCCTCGTAAAGCGCTGCCATCTGAGCCAGCACGCCAGAGCCNCCGCGGTTCAGGCAGAGGTCGTCCGAGAGCACCACGCCAAACGGCTGATCGCCAATCAGCGGCTCACCGGTGAGAATCGCATGTCCCAGGCCCAGCATTTCCCGCTGGCGCACCATCGTAAATACCCCGCGCTCAATCACCTCTCGAATACCGCCCAGGTAGGCTTCCTTTGACGATCCGGCGATTTGGTGCTCGAGCTCGTAGCTGATATCAAAATGGTCGGCGATGGCCCGTTTACCGCGGCCAGTCACCAACCCACAGTTCGTCATACCGGCTTCGATAGCTTCCTCNACGCCGTATTGCACCAAAGGCTTGTTAACGATGGGGAGCATTTCTTTCGGCATACTCTTGGTAGCGGGCAGAAAGCGGGTCCCGTAACCCGCCACGGGGAATAGGCATTTACCAATCATGTCGGGGTCTCCTCCCTACCGTATTCGTCATCGAAGCGCACGATGTCGTCCTCTCCTAGATACGAACCGGACTGTACTTCGATCACTTCCAGCGGCACCGCTGCACGATTGGCAAGGCGGTGCTTCATACCCACTGGAATGTAGGTCGATTCATCGGGGCCCAGCCTCAGCTGATCGTCACCCCGGTTGATAGTCGCCTCACCCGACACGACCACCCAGTGCTCAGCCCGATGATGATGAAGCTGCANGGATAGCGTCTGTCCNGGCGTCACAGTGAGGCGCTTGACCTGAAATTGCTCGCCGATCACCAGCGACTCGTAAGAGCCCCAGGGCCGAAAGACTTTTTGATGAACGGTTGCCTCAGGCCGATCAAGCGATGTCAGCGTTTCAACGACCTGCTTGATCTGCTGCATCCGATCTCGCGCCCCCACCAAGACGGCGTCCGCGGTTTCTACCACCACCAGGTCATCGACCCCAATGGCGGTCACCAAGCGGTTTTCGCNGCGGATATAGTTATTGCGAGCGTCCTGCAGCAATACGTCTCCCTCACTCACGTTGCCATCAGCGTCAGCATGACCGATTTCCCACAGTGCCGACCAGGCGCCCACGTCGCTCCAGCCGCACTCGAGTGTGGCCACGCCACCCTCCTCCGTATGCTCCATGACCGCGTAGTCAATGCTGTCGGCAGGCGAGGCCATAAACGCCTCGGCGTCAGGGCGAATGAAATCCAGATCGCGCTTGGCCCCTGCCATGGCCCGCTCGCAGGCGCTCAGCATGGCGGGTTGGTGCGTGGCGAGCTCGGCAAGGTAGCGGTCAGCGCGGAACAAAAACAGGCCGCTATTCCAAAAATAGTCACCCTCNGCGCTATACCGCTCGGCCGTAGCCCTNTCCGGTTTCTCCACGAATTCGGCCAGCTCAAAAAGGTCNTCTGTCAGTGCATTGCCNCAGCGCACGTAGCCGTAACCCGTTTCNGGTCGGGTGGGCACCACACCAAAAGTCATTAATTTGCCCCGCTGCGCAGGCACCGCAGCCCGCTGCACGGCAGCNCGAAATGCGGCTGGCTCAGTCACATGGTGATCTGCCGGCAAGACCAATAACAGTGCGTCGGGAGTGTCAGCCTGCACCTGNAGGGCAGCCAGGGCGATGGCGGGGGCGGTATTACGCCTCGCGGGCTCCAGAATAATCGTGGCGCTTTCCGCGCCGNCCTCGCGCAGCTGCTCGGCCACCATAAAGCGATGCTCNTCGTTACACACCACCATCGCCGCCCCNCACTGTAGCCCCTGCAGACGTCGGTGGGTCTCCTGCAACATGGAACCTTCACCCCCAAGGGGCAAAAACTGTTTGGGTCGGGCAGCGCGCGAGACCGGCCAGAGGCGGCTGCCCACACCACCGGATAGCAANACGGGGATCAACATAACGAGGNTAGCGGGTTCAAAAACGAACGATGATGCTACTGGAAGCATNGCGATGCGTCACCCCAATGGTGATTTTNCGGATTATNATAGCGACGTAGCCTCTCGGAAACACTGCGATCGACACCACAGGTCACGCTCAGCCATCGCTGGATCGTGTCGCGCCCTTCCTCTACAATTAAGTCGCCCCTTTCATCCTGACGGAGATGTACGTGATGCGTACCCGCCTTCGTTCTACGCTTTCTGGAAAACTCCCCGAATGACCGAGCGCTCTTCCTTTACCCCGCAGCCGCATTACGACAAGGCCGAGCTTGTGGCCTGCGGCCT
>NYTG01000020.1 GCA_002683395.1 Halieaceae bacterium
TTATTGGAATCCGCCGACGCACCATTGGCGTTTGGCAGCATTGCGGAGCAATTGGGGCTGAGTGAGGAGCGTGATCTTGACGCGCTGGGTAAGCGCCTGCGTGCCATGCAGCGCGAAGGGCAAATTATCTCTGGCAGACGCGGTGCCTATGGCGTACCTAAACGCATGGATTTACTGCGTTGCCGGATCATGGGGCACCGCGACGGCTATGGCTTTGCGCGCCCGCTCGAGGGGGGTGACGATCTGTTTTTGTCAGCTCGCGAGATGTATCAGGTATTTGATGGTGATGAAGTGCTGGCCGCGGTGGCCGGGCTGGATCGCCGGGGCCGATCGGAAGGCCAAATTGTTGAGGTGCTCACTCGGGCTCACACCAAGGTGGTTGGCCGCTACATGGAAGAAAGCGGCATTGGCTTTCTACTCCCCCACAATACCCGCATTCGCAATCACATTCTGATTCCTCCCAAGGCGAAGGGCGGCGCGCGCCATGGCCAGCTTGTCTCGGCAACGCTGACCGACTACCCCTCGGCCAAGCTGGGGGCCAAGGGGGAAGTCGACGAGGTGCTTGGCGATCATCTGGATCCAGGGCTCGAGATTGATGTGGCGATCCGCGCTCATGGTATCCCGTGGGAGTGGCCCGACGAGGTGTTGCGCGAGGCCGGTGCACTCAACGAAGAGCCCGCTGAGGCCGATAAAGCTTATCGGATCGATCTGCGAGACACGCCGTTTGTCACCATCGACGGAGAGGATGCCAGAGACTTCGACGACGCGGTCTGGTGCGAGGAGAACAAGAGCGGATTCCAGCTCCGGGTCGCGATTGCCGATGTGTCGCACTACGTCCCCGTTGGCTCGGCCCTCGACGAGGAAGCGAGCATCAGGGGCAATTCGGTGTACTTTCCCGAGCGGGTTGTGCCGATGTTTCCCGAGGTGCTTTCTAACGGTCTGTGCTCGCTAAAGCCCGAAGTCGATCGCCTCGCTATGGTTTGTGACATGCAGATAGGTCGCAGCGGCGAGCTGCAGGACTACTGTTTTTATGAGGCGGTCATTCACTCTCACGCACGGCTCACTTACACCGATGTGGGTGCGGTCATAGAGCAAGGCTGGAGTCCCCATGTGCCCGCCGAGCGGGGTGAGGAGATCAGCCGGTTGCACCGGCTTTATGCGGTTTTGCGAGGTGCCAGAGAACGACGTGGCGCGCTTGATTTTGACACCCAAGAGACGCGTATTGTTTTTGATGAGCAGCGGAAAATTCAGGCAATCGAGCCGGTAAACCGCAACGATGCTCACAAACTGATTGAAGAGTGCATGTTGATTGCCAATGTGGCGACCGCGCAGTTTCTCGACGGGCTTGAGCAACCGGCGCTGTTTCGGGTGCACGAGGGGCCCAGTGCCGAGAAGCTCGAAAATCTTCGGGCGTTTCTGGGTGAGCTGTCGCTAGACCTGCCGGGCGGACTCAAGCCCACGCCCGAGCACTATCAGTCGTTATTGGGCGCCGTGGAAGGCCGCGAGGATGCCCATATTGTCCAGACCATGTTGTTGCGATCGCTCTCGCAGGCGGTTTACCAGCCCGAAAACGCCGGTCACTTTGGCCTCCACTACGAAGCGTATGCGCATTTCACCTCGCCGATTCGACGTTACCCCGACCTGCTGGTGCATCGCGCGATTCGTGCGGCGATCCGAGGCCGCGAAAAAGGCGCCCATATCAAGCGCGTGAAAGGCGCCAGCACGATCAAGCGCGAAAAAATCTACCCCTACGATACGGGTGCGATGGTGGCGTTGGGCGAGCAGTGCTCGATGACCGAGCGCCGCGCCGATGATGCGACTCGGGAGGTCGACGCTTGGCTGAAGTGCGAGTTTCTCAAAGACAGAATCGATGAGGAATTTGGAGGCGTGATTGCTGCGGTAACCAACTTCGGTGTTTTTGTGGAGTTGAATGACCTCTACATCGAGGGCTTGATGCATGTGAGCGCATTGCCGGGCGATTACTATCACTTTGATCAGGTCAAGCAGCGATTGATCGGGGAGCGAACCCGTCAGGTCTTTCAGCTGGGTGGTGCGGTGACGGTCAGGGTCGCTCGCGTGGATCTCGATGACCGCAAGATTGATCTGGAACTCGCGGGCTCGCCGCCGTCAAAGGGCAAGGGGTCGCGTAGATCCGCAGACTCCGGTAACAAAGGCGGGTCAAAGCGTGGCAAAACCGAGGCGCGCCGAGACGCGAAAGGCAGAGCGGGTAAAGGTGCTCAAGATTCGTCTAAAGCCTCCAAGGGATCCAAGTCTGCCAAGCCGTCGAAGGCGCGAAAGTCCACGAAGTCGGGTAAGGCGCCCTCTGCAAAGCGGGGCCCGGCGCGAACAAACAAACGTTGACCGATGACTAACACCGTATTTGGCTATCACGCCGTCGAGAGTTTAATTCGTCGAGAACCGAGTCGGGTCGCCACGCTGCAGGTGCAAAGCGATCGCCGGGACAAACGCATGCAGGCAATGTGTGAGCTGGCCCGTAATCAGGGGGTCGTCGTGGTCTCTTGTGCCAAGTCGGATCTGGATACGCGGGTCGGTGGGCGACACCAGGGTGTCGTGGCGGTGCTTCATGCGGGCGTGCAGCACGAAGCGGCAGGCATGATCAGCGAGGCCGATCTTATGGAACGGGTCGCGGACGCGCCTTCACCGCTGCTATTGATTTTGGACGGTGTGACGGACCCACATAACCTGGGCGCCTGCCTGCGCAGCGCCGATGCTGCTGGGGTGACTGCGGTGATTTTTCCTAAAGACAAGAGCGCAGATGTCACGGATGTCGTGCGAAAGGTGGCCAGTGGCGCGGCCGAAGCAGTGCCCTGGGCGCGGGTTACCAATCTGGCCAGGACGATTGATGCGCTTAAACAGGCAGGGGTCTGGATCATTGGCACTGACGGCGACGCGGCAGAGACAGTGTATGAACGGGATCTGACCGTGCCCTGTGCAGTGATCCTGGGTTCAGAAGGGGCAGGTATGCGGCGCCTGACTCGTGATCTCTGCGATTTCACGGCCAAGCTACCGATGGCGGGGTCGGTTTCCAGCCTCAATGTTTCGGTGGCGGCCGGTATTTGTTTGTTTGAAGCCTTGCGGCAGCGAGGCGCNTAACCGCCAGATGCTGGCCGGGTCCAATGCCAAACTTGCCCGTTGCAAAGCGGTAAAGGCCTTTGTAGACTCCGCCCCTCAAAATTTGGTCGGGCGCTNAATAGGCCCATCCTCCTTGCCACACCGTTTGACGGGTGGCTTNAAACCATAGGGAGTACGCGAGTGCGACACTACGAAGTTGTGTTCATGGTCCATCCGGATCAGTCTGAACAAGTTCCCGGAATGATTGAGCGTTATAGCAACGTCATCACCAAAGATGGCGGTACCGTGCATCGTCTGGAAGATTGGGGTCGACGCCAGTTGGCTTACCACATCAATAAAATTCACAAAGCGCACTATGTGCTGATGAATGTTGAAGCCTCCAACGAAGCGATGGAAGAGCTGACGACAACGTTCCGCTATAACGACGCTGTTATTCGTAATCTTGTGATTCGTCGCGATGAGGCGGTGCTTGAAGAGTCNNTGATTATGAAAGCCGAGCGCGAGGACAAGGAGCGCAAGGCGCGGTATCAGGAGCGCCAGGACAATGACTCGCGCCGGGCATCGGCGGAGACAAAAGAGGAGTCTGCTGAGGAAGCAGCGCCTGCTGAGGTGGCGGAAGAGCCAGCAGCATCCACCGAAGAAGCCAGCGAGGAATAAGTCATGTCACGATTTTTTCGACGTAGAAAGTTTTGTCGTTTCACTGCCGAAGGCGTCACTGAGATTGACTACAAGGATCTGGAGACGCTCAAGCAGTACGTTTCCGAGACCGGCAAGATTGTGCCGAGCCGCATAACTGGCACAAAAGCAAAGTATCAGCGTCAGTTGGCGACTGCGGTCAAGCGCTCGCGNTACCTTGCTCTGTTGCCTTANACCGACGCCCATAACTAAGCGTCCATGATGCGCGGCCTCGCTGAATTTATCATGCGCGGCCGGTGGCAGGCACTCGGCATCGCGGTATTGGGGTCGGGCAGTCTGTTATTTGGCTGGATCAGTGCCGCGGCAATTGCACTGGTGACCCTGAGAAAGGGGACGGCCTCCGGCGGCTGGTTGGTACTGTGGGCGTTTTTGCCCGCGGCTGTCATTACTGCCATGACGGGTGACACGGGCAGCGCCATGCTGCTGCTGGGGACCTACGGTCTGGCGGTCGTGCTGCGGGAGAGCGTCAACCTCTCTCTGGCAGTGATGGCCAGCGTGCCGCTAGCAATGCTGAGTGGCTTGGCACTGACACTATTGAATGGTGTGTTTTTAGAGGATCTGGTGGCGACCTTTAACCAGGCCCTTGCCCAGCTGGAGGAAGATCTTCAGCAGGAGGGATCGCAAGAGCTGATGTTCAATGCGCTGGCGGTCCCGCAGGTCGCAGCGCTGCTGGCGACGGGGAGTGCGGTCATCGCATTGCTGAGCCTGCTGTTGGGACGTTACTGGCAGGCGGCCCTCTATAACCCGGGGGGCTTTGGAGAAGAGTTTCGGGCGTTGCGGTTGCCCACTGGTGCAGTGGTGGCAATGGCAGGATTGGCCGCCATACTGTGGTGGATGGGACCAGACTGGATGGTCTGGAGCGCGGCGGCAGTGTTGCCGCTGACGATCGTTGGCTTTGCCGTGGTGCACGCCTATGCGGCCCACGCAGGCAAAGGGGTTAGTTGGTTGACCCTGATGTATGTGTTGTGGATCGTGCTCGATCCAGTGAAGTGGGTGTGGGTCGGATGCGTTGTGGTCGACGCATTCGTTGATTTCAGGGCCAGATGGGCGGGTCCCACTGGCAAGGGCTCTGACGGAGTTTAATCCGGAGAGCAGGCATTGATAGCAGTCGGCCGATCACTCGGCCAGCAGAGGAAAAAACGATGGAAGTCATTTTGCTCGAAAACATTGGCAATCTCGGTATGCTGGGCGACAAGGTTGATGTCAAGCCTGGTTACGGCCGAAATTTCCTGATCCCGCAGGGTAAAGCCGTTCCGGCGACGCAAGATAATGTTGCCAAGTTCGAGGCACGACGCGCTGAGCTGGAAGCGACAGCCGCGGAGACGCTGGCCGCGGCACAGGCTCGAGGCGAGGCGCTGGCTGCNCTGGGNGCCGTCGAAATTGCCGCCACGGCGGGTGAAGAGGGTAAGTTGTTCGGTTCCGTGGGCACCCGCGATATCGCTGAGGCGCTCATCGCCGCTGGGTGTGAAGTGGATAAAGCCGAGGTNCGTCTGCCCGAAGGTGTGATTCGCGAGCTCGGCGAGTTCGAAATCATGATTCAGGTTCATGCAGAGGTATCGACCTCTGTGGCGATCCACATCGTCGCCGAATAATCGTTGGCGGGGCGGTCTCGCCCCGCTGTCTGCTTNCCTGCTCGTTGCCCCGAGGNGCTTCTGCCCNTTTGGNGGATCCTTGCTGGCGGATCGCATCTGTCGCAGGTAATCTAGTCGGCCCGGCGGCTATTGGGCATCGGCTCTTTGCGATCCCCACCCGGTCTAATAGGCACAAGACAAGGCGGCACCTTGGAGTCGGTTAAATCTCAGGATCCGGATATTTCCCGGATCCGCATGCAACCCCAATCGGTCGAGGCTGAGCGCTCGGTCATTGGCGGTATTTTATTGGCCCCCGAGAGCTGGGATGCGATTGCCGAGTTGGTGGATGCCAGCGATTTTTACCGTCCCGAACACAGGGCTATTTTTCGCCAGATTGCCATTCTGGTTGATCGCAACGAACCTATTGATGTGATTACCGTCGCAGATCGTTTGCTCGCCACCGGCGAGCTTGATGCTGCGGGGGGGCATACGTATCTCGCAGATCTTGTCGAGCAAACGCCGACNGCTGCCAATGTCAGCGCCTACGCCCGTGCAGTGCGCGAACGTGCTCTGCTGCGCAAACTGATTGGCGCTGCTCAGGATATTGCGACAGCGGGTTTTAACCCCGAGGGCCGCAGTGCTGAAGAGCTGGTTGATGAGGCCGAGCGGCTCATCATGACGGTGTCAGAGAGCGGTCCTAAATCCGGTGGNCCCCTCGCCATGGCGCCGCTGCTGACTGGTGCGCTCGAGCGCATTGAGGAACTCTACAATACNGGCGGCGATATCACCGGTCTCACCACTGGGTTCATCGATCTGGATAAAAAAACGTCGGGCCTGCAACCCTCCGACCTGGTGATCGTTGCAGGCCGCCCTTCTATGGGTAAAACCAGTTTTGCGATGAATCTGGTTGAAAACGCGGCGGCTAATACTGAAAAGCCGATTTTGGTCTTTTCGATGGAGATGCCCGCTGAGCAGCTGGTGGTCAGAATGATGTCCTCGCTCGGCAAAATCGATCAGTCACGACTGCGCACAGGTAAGCTGCAGCAGGATGACTGGCCAAAGCTGTCGGCGGCNATGGCGAAACTCAAGGATACCTCGATCTTTATCGATGACACGCCGGCACTCACCCCTACAGAAATCAGGGCCAGGGCGCGCAGGCTGTCACGAGAGCACGGTGATCTCGCTATGATCATGGTCGATTACCTGCAGCTGATGCGCGTTGCCGGAGCGGCCGACGGCCGCACGGCTGAGATATCGGAGATTTCCCGTAATCTGAAGGCTATTGCCAAGGAGTTTCGTTGCCCGGTGGTGGCGCTCTCGCAGTTAAATCGTGCGCTGGAGCAACGCCCGAACAAGCGCCCTGTGAATTCTGATCTGCGGGAATCCGGTGCCATTGAGCAGGATGCCGATGTGGTGATGTTTATTTACCGCGACGAGGTGTACCACGAAGACTCACCGGAAAAAGGTGTCGCAGAGATCATTATTGGCAAGCAAAGAAATGGGCCCATTGGCACTTGCCGGCTGGCCTTTCAGGGGGAATTTACACGGTTTGAGAATCTCGCCCGGGACGACTATGCGGGTTATTGATCTCGCGCCCGCGGCACAGGACCACAGGTTTGCCTGAGGATTCGCGCCGATGAATCAATCTGTTGCGCTTATCGATTTCACTGCATTACTCGACATGCTTGGGGGAGACAGGCAGCTTGTCGCTTCACTGCTGTCTGCGTTTGTCGAAGAGCTGGCCGCNGATCTTGCGGCGAGTCAGCAGGCGGTCGCAGAGGGCGACGCAGAGGCGTTACGTCTGCTCGCTCACCGCATAAAGGGGACTAGTGCCAACCTGCATGCGCTGATGCTCTCAGCGGCNGCACGCGAGCTTGAGCAGGCCTGTACCGAGGCAGATGCGCCAGTGATGACAATCAAGCATCNGGTCTTGATGGATCAGGCGCAACGTCTTCGTGAGGCTATCGAGGCATGGCTGGCGAGCCGCTAACTCGAGGATCGTTCAGAGGCCCACTTCTTTTCTCAGTCTTGAGAGATGGGTCGCCTGCTCGTCTTTGCTCGGGAGTTCTTCATCTGGCGCCGTCAGCGCAACGCGCTCGGGACCCTCGAGTGGNTCTCCGCGGGCCGCACGGCTGACCCATCGCTCGTAGTGGTCACGATAGACAGGCCACGTCTTTGACTCCGATTCATTAGCCAGAAAAAACCAGTCACTGTCGCGTCCCGCCAAATAGACTGCAGGGTGTCGCCAGGCCGCATCGGTTTTGGGTGACGGTGCGAGGCAGGCCTCGCGATAAGCGTCGTAGGGAGCGGGTAGGCCAAGGTCACTCAAGCAATGTCGGCAAGCCTCAATCATTCGATTCAAAGTAGGCAGATAGTCGCTATGCTCGATCGCGTGCTGGGCGGCGCGCAATATCACGGCGGTTGGATAGGCATCGAGGGCCTCTAGCCAGAGCCGTTTGACCTGCTTCACCTGCTCGGCGTCTGACCAGGCCGCGTAGTATTGGTTGTGGTAGTTGAGCCGAAATAGCGCAAAAACCTGATTGATGGCCTCAACCAGCTGCGAATCCGGTGGCTCGGATGTGTCAGTTAGCCCAGCTGGTGTCGGTGAGGTCGTCGCTGAGACTTCGGTCTTTTGAACGATGGCTGCCGCCAGCGTTGCCGCGTCCTTTTTCTCCGCCATCCTGATCTCCATATCCTGCGCCACGACATTGGCGTTTGGCGTGCTGCAGGAATTTACTATTCCACGAGGTGTGGACCTCGTTGCTGTCGATCCAGTACATCACAAATTCGGGTAGCAGTGCCCGTGCATCCTGCTCATCAATGCCGGCGAGGCGCAGTGTTTCATAAACCGATACGTCCGGCTGCCAGTTGCGGGGGATGCGCGTGGGTTCCGTGCTGTGTTGTATCTGGCTTGTATGCTTGAGCCAGCGTCGGCGCACGTGTTCTACAAAACGGCTGTTCACTTCCTTGGGTGGGCCGCCACGCTCACTCCAATAAAGAATGAATTCAGACCGCACCGACTCGGCAAATACGATGTCAATACCGGCCTGTTCCAGTATCTCGAGCGCATCCTGATTAGGCGTCCAGTCCCGACCGAATGGCGCAGGGGCTGCTATTTCAAACGCTTGTGATGGCTGCTGCCGGGCCTCGAGCCGCTGTGTATCGCGCCAGCGTCCCAAAATATATTGGCGAAATTGGGTGTCGACTTCACTCCCTTGAGTGGGGACNAAATGCGTTTTGGCGCTGTCGACGAAAGATCTTGGAATGGCGTGATTGAGCACCAGTAGCTCCTGCAATGCATCGCTAGGTTGCCATAAGCTGTCTGATGCACCGGCCGTGAGGCTAGGTGAAACCGCAGTGGCTTGCTGTATGGCACTGGCTGCGGCGGCTGCGCTCAGAAGAACCGTATCAGCATTGTCGCCGGGAGCCCGATTGACGATTCCCAGTGTCACCAGCTTATCGATCAACAGGGCTATGTGGTCTGCCGACCAGAAAGAGAGGTTTCGCTGGAGAGACTCCAGAGACAGGGATGTCCACTCATCTCGGTCGGTCAATTGTGCGCCAAGCTCCTGCAGCAAGACCGCCTCTTCAAGCCCGATGATCTCGGCCAGTTCGGGAGAGAAGGTCAGCTGTCGATCGGGAATGAGTGAAGCGGATGGCATTATGATGCGGTGCAGGGCGAGCGGTCTGATAGGATACCGACTTACCTCTACCAATACAGCAATTACCATCAGTTTCCGGAGAGTTTCGCGTGGCGAAGGCAAAAACCGCATTTGTCTGCAATGACTGTGGGGCAGATTTCCCCAAGTGGCAGGGGCAGTGCGGCGAGTGTCATGCGTGGAATACCCTGTCGGAAATTCGCCTCAGCGCGCCTGCGGGAAAATCCTCAGGTATGCGCGCGGCAGGTCGGACCGGCTTTGCGGGCAGCGTGGCTACCGTNAAGCGACTCGAGGAGGTCGCCGTGGTGGACTTGCCGCGCCTGAGCTCGGGTTTTGAGGAGTTTGATCGGGTATTGGGGGGCGGTTTGATACCGGGCTCCAGCATACTGATTGGCGGCCACCCGGGAGCTGGCAAAAGTACACTTCTGTTGCAAACGCTTTGTTACCTTGCGTCGGAACACTCTGCGCTGTACGTCACCGGGGAGGAATCTCCGGAGCAGATTGCGATGCGTGCCAACCGTCTCAGCCTGCCCACTGATCAACTGCAGCTCATGGCGGAGACTGATGTCGATACGATTCTGTCCTCGGCGGAATCCCTGAAGCCCAAAATTTTGGTGGTCGACTCGATTCAGGTGGTCCATAGCGAGACCCTAACTTCGGCTCCGGGGAGTGTGTCGCAGGTGCGAGACTGCGCGGCNCAACTGACGCGTTACGCAAAGCAGACGGGTACCGTGCTGATTCTGGTGGGTCACGTGACCAAAGATGGCAGTCTTGCCGGCCCCAANGTGCTCGAGCACATGATCGACTGCTCCATCTTGCTTGAGGGCGATCACGACTCTCGATACCGGACTTTGCGGGGCCAGAAGAATCGCTTCGGCGCGGTCAACGAGCTCGGCATTTTCGCCATGACCGACACCGGTATGCGCGAAGTGACGAATCCGTCAGCCATCTTCCTCGATCGCTCGGAACATACCGCACCTGGCACCACCGTTGTCGTCGTCTGGGAGGGCACCCGGCCTTTGCTGGTTGAGATACAGGCGCTTGTGGATGACAGCTCTTTGGGCAATCCCAGGCGCGTCACAGTGGGTTTTGAGCAGAATCGACTGGCAATGTTACTGGCGGTGCTGCATCGCCACGGCGGAATTCAGGTGGGCGATCAGGATGTATTTGCCAATGTTGTAGGCGGTGTCCGGGTAATGGAGACGTCGGCCGATCTGGCACTGCTGCTCGCGGTGGTATCGAGTCTTCGGGATCGACCCTTGCCACGGGATTGGGTGGTTTTCGGCGAGGTGGGCCTGTCGGGGGAAATTCGACCCGTGGCCAGTGGACAGGAGCGCCTGTCAGAGGCGGCCAAGCACGGCTTCAAGCTCGCCATTGTGCCCAAGGCCAATGCGCCCAAAAAGGCCATAGCCGGCTTAAAGGTTATTCCCGTCTCGCGCCTCGNGGAGGCCTTAGAGGCCTGCCAGTGAGCGATCCTTCCGAACAGTTCACTTAGGCTCCTTCAGGTTCTACTCGGGTTTGAGGTGGCNGGAGCCTNGCGGGCCGTTCCAGTTGGTGGCTGGGACCGCCGTGACTNGGCAGCGGTNCCCAAAANCCTTCCCACTGAGCTCTATTTGAGTTTGCGGTGTTTCACCCGGCTGGGNACCGCGGCATCGGCACCCACACGCTGACGATGGTCCTCCTCGTACTCTGAGTAGTTTCCCTCGTGGAAAACCACATTCCCGTCATCCTCGTAGGCCAGAATGTGCGTGGCGACCCGGTCAAGAAACCATCGATCGTGGGAAATCACCATCGCGGAACCCGGAAAGGCCAGCANTGCTTCCTCGAGCGCCCGCAGCGTTTCCACGTCGAGATCATTGGTTGGCTCATCGAGCAGCAGCACATTGGCCCCTTGTTTCAGGAGTTTGGCCAAATGCAGGCGGTTGCGCTCTCCACCAGACAGATCTTTGACAAATTTTTGCTGATCGGACCCTTTGAAATTGAAGCGGCCTACATAGGAGCGTGAGGGCACTTCGTAATTCCCGATCCGGATAATATCGAGACCATCCGATACTTCTTCCCAGACGGTCTTACTGCCATCGAGGTCATCCCGGGATTGATCTACGTAGCCAAGTTCCACTGTATCGCCGACGGTGACGTTGCCACCATCAGGCGTCTCGAGGCCCATGAGAATTCGGAACAGCGTCGATTTTCCCATGCCGTTAGCACCGATAATGCCAACGATACTGCCTTTGGGCACGACGAAGCTGACGTCTTCAAATAANAGCCGCTCGTCAAAGGTTTTCCGNAAGCCGCTCACTTCGATCACCTTGTCACCCAGCCTTGNGCCNGGCGGAATGTAGATCTCGTTTGTCTCATTACGCGTCTGGAATTCCTGTGAGTTGAGCTCCTCAAATCGCTGCAGCCTCGCCTTGTTTTTAGCCTGCCGGCCCTTCGGGTTGGAGCGCACCCATTCCAGCTCTGCCTTGATCGCTTTCTGATGCGAGGCCTCCTGACGTTGCTCTTGCTCTAAACGTTTTTCCTTGGTCTCTAGCCANGCCGAGTAGTTCCCCTCGTAGGGAATGCCGCGGCCACGGTCCAGCTCCAGAATCCAGCCGGCAGCGTTGTCGAGAAAGTAACGGTCGTGGGTAATGGCAACGACCGTGCCGGGGAAGTCCTCCAGAAAATGCTCAAGCCATGCCACTGACTCGGCGTCGAGGTGGTTTGTCGGCTCGTCGAGGAGCAGCATGTCCGGCTCCGAAAGTAGCAGTCGCGCAAGCGCTACCCGCCGCTTCTCGCCGCCGGAGAGCAGATCGACATTTGCCTCCCAGGGGGGGAGCCGCAGAGCATTGGCCGCAATGTCGAGCCGCGTATCGAGATTGTGCGCGTCCTTTGCCTGAATGACGTCCTCCAGTCTGGCTTGCTCCTTGGCTAACGCATCAAAATCGGCATCGGGCTCTGCATAGTCGGCGTAGAGTTGTTCCAGACCAGCGAGCGCGTCGATCGCTTCCTGCACGCCTTCCTCCACGTTGCCGCGCACATTTTTGTCCGAGTTGAGCTGCGGCTCCTGAGACAGATAGCCGATCTTGATATCCGACTGTGGNCGCGCTTCACCCAGTATGTCCGTGTCGATACCGGCCATGATTTTCAAGAGCGTGGATTTGCCTGCCCCGTTTAAGCCCAGCACGCCGATTTTGGCGCCCGGGAAGAAAGACAGGGAAATATCCTTNAGAATTTCTTTTTTTGGCGGGACGATTTTACCGACCCGGTTCATGGTGTAGACGTATTGCGCCACAGACTCACTCCGGTTGTGCTGTTGTCGAGGGATATTCCCTGATGAAGACGCTCGATACCGAGCGCACGTTAGCGACCGAAGTCTACTGAATCGAGGCCGATCTTGCTCGTTGAATCTGGATGGTAGGGCGGTGGCTATAGGTTGCGATCGGTGCGCTGCTCAAGCCTGCCTCTGCACAGACAGTCCTCGTCCAATCCCGTAATACTCGATACCGAGTGCTTCCATGTGGGCNGGGTTGTAGAGGTTGCGGCCATCGATAATGACGGGGGAAGCAAGCCGCGCCCTGATGTCCTCAAAGTCGGGGGTCCTGAAGGCTGTCCATTCGGTGCAGATAACCAGACAGTCTGCGCTATCAAGGGCCGCTTCCTTGGAAGCGCAATAGACCATGTCCGCGCGTTCTCCATAGAGTCGCTCGCAGGCCTTCATGGCTTGTGGGTCGAATGCCTGAACGGTTCCACCAGCAGCCCAAACGGCCTCAATCAAGCTTTTGCTGGGCGCCTCACGCATATCGTCGGTATTGGGCTTAAAAGAGAG
The DNA here is from genome assembly GCA_002683395.1 of Halieaceae bacterium. Classification (GTDB taxonomy): domain Bacteria; phylum Pseudomonadota; class Gammaproteobacteria; order Pseudomonadales; family Halieaceae; genus Luminiphilus. Next base: position 12,828 of record NYTG01000020.1, read on the forward strand.
CCCCCAGACAGCGATGGTGCGCCCCGCAAGGCTGGAGCCGAATCGAGAGGTTACGTGATGGGCGAGTTTTTGCTTCTGACGCTCGTTGGTGCTGTGCACGGCCGGCAGAATCTGAGTGCCGGTATTGCTCTGTTTAGCGAGATAGTCGAGGGCCTGAACATCCTTGGGGAAGCAGGATCCTCCATACCCGGCCCCCGGATAGATGAACTGGTACCCAATGCGGGGGTCCGACCCCATTCCCTGGCGCACCGATTCTATGTCTGCGCCGACCGCCTCGGCGATGTTGGCGACTTCGTTGATAAAGCTGATTTTGGTTGCCAGCATCGCGTTGGCCGCGTATTTGGTCAGTTCGGCACTGCGGGGGTCCATGAACATCATCTTGTCATGGTTGCGGTTGAAGGCGTCGTACAGCCGCCGAAACTCCTCGGNAGTGCTGTCGGAGGAGGCCCCAATAATAATTCGATCCGGTCTGAGAGCGTCGGCNACCGCCGAACCCTCTTTCAGAAACTCCGGGTTGGAGCACACTTCAAAAGGCAGGTCGACGCCCCGGCCTGCAAGGCCGTCGGCAATGCACCCGGATACTTGATCCGCGGTCCCGACGGGTACGGTGGATTTATTGACGATCACCTTGCGGGCCGTCATGTGGGAAGCGATGCTCTCCGCCACAGCCATCACGTATTGAAGATCAGCGTTGCCATCGGCTAGCGCGGGCGTCCCGACACAGATAAATAAATAGTCACTGCCCTCGACCGCGTCTCTCGTGTCATGGGTAAACCGAAGCGTTTTTTGCGCCACACCCGCCTGGATGAGGTCATTCAGGCCCGGTTCGAAGAAGGGGAGTTCTCCCCCCTGAATCTGCTCGATTCGGGCGGGATCGATATCCATGCAGATAACCTGATGCCCGACCTCGGAGAATACCGCTGCCTGNACGAGCCCTACGTAGCCGCTGCCGAAGATACTGATTCGCACAGTCTTTCCCCCTAATCTAATCCGAATATCGTAAACGTAAACCCATTACAGTTTGTAGTGTCACAATGACAAAAGCCTGACGAAGGGGCTACGTTCCGCTACCATTCTCCCCACACCGAAAACCAAGCAGGTCGGCGCGCCCGGCCTCACTCTGCAGGATGCCACCATGAACCAAGCTGCCACCCATTTGTCGCAGTACCTCGACCGCGACACACAGACCATCGAGGCCTTTGATGCCGAGCTGTGGTCAGCCATGAGTGCTGAGACAGTGCGTCAGGAGGAGCACATCGAACTCATCGCGTCGGAGAACTATTGCAGCCCGCGCGTGTTGGAGGCACAAGGCTCTGTGCTGACCAATAAATACGCTGAGGGTTATCCCGGCAAGCGTTATTACGGTGGCTGCGAGTTTGTCGATAAGGCAGAGACGCTGGCGATAGAGCGTGCCAAGGCTTTGTTTGGCGCCGACTTTGCCAACGTTCAGCCCCATTCGGGCTCGAGCGCCAATATTGCGGTTTTTCAGGCCTTATTGAAGCCGGGCGATACGGTACTGGGTATGAGCCTCGCCGACGGAGGGCACCTGACGCATGGCGCCTCAGTCAATTTTTCGGGCAAGATTTATAATGCCGTGCANTACGGCATTGATCAGGCCAGCGGCCTCATAGACTACGACGCGGTGCGTGAGCTGGCGGTAGAGCATCAGCCCAAGCTCATCATTGGCGGATTCTCGGCATACAGTCGGGTGCTCGACTGGTCCAAGTTTCGTGAGATCGCCGACGAAGTGGGCGCATTTTTACTGGTCGACATGGCCCATGTGGCCGGGCTCGTGGCGGCGGGNGTCTACCCCAGCCCCATCCCCTACGCTGACGTGGTGACCACGACGACGCACAAAACCCTGCGCGGCCCCCGTTCAGGCCTCATTTTGGCGCGGGCCAATGAAGCGCTGGAGAAGCAATTCAACTCGGCGATCTTCCCCGGCGCTCAGGGTGGACCGCTGATGCACGTGATTGCCGCCAAGGCCGTGGCGTTCAAAGAGGCGATGGCGTCTGACTTTGTCGACTACCAAAAACAGGTGATTCGGAATGCCCAGGCGATGGCCGCGACCTTTATCGAGCGAGGGCACAAGATTGTCTCGGGTGGTACTGACAACCACTTGATGCTGCTGGATCTGATTGGCAAAGAGTACACAGGCAAAGATGCGGACGCGGCATTGGGTGATGCCTACATTACAGTGAACAAAAATGCGGTACCCAGTGATCCACGTTCGCCGTTTGTCACCTCCGGCCTGCGATTGGGCACGCCCGCGATCACCACCCGAGGATTCGGAGTTGAAGAAACCGAGTTATTGACGGGCTGGATCTGTGACGTGCTGGCTTCGTTGGAGGCAGGGACCTCAGGGGAAGTCATTCCCGCTGTGCGCGAGCAGGTCAAAGCGCTTTGTGCCAAGATGCCGGTCTACACGCGCTGAGGGAGTGAGCGTCTCACGGGCGCTCTTCAGATCATGCATTGCCCTTTCTGCAGTAANGACGAAACCAAGGTCATCGATTCTCGCCTCGTGACAGAGGGGGCTCAGGTGCGCCGCCGTCGTGAGTGCCTCAGCTGTACCGAGCGGTTCACGACCTACGAGGCAGCCGAGCTGGTGTTGCCGCGCATCATCAAACAAGACGGCAGTCGCGAACCCTTCGATGAAGAGAAACTCCGTGCGGGGCTGCTCCGTGCGCTGGAAAAGCGGCCGGTGTCGGTCGAGAGCATCGAGGCAGAGATTGATCAGATAAAACATCGTCTGCGCGCCACNGGCGAGCGGGAAGTCAAATCCTTGCAGGTGGGNGAGCGGGTAATGGAGTCGCTCAAAGCGCTGGATCAGGTGGCGTATGTGCGCTTCGCATCGGTTTACCGCAGTTTTCAGGACCTCGCTGAGTTCCGAGATGCCATCGAATCTTTGGAATCTGAGCCGAGCCAGGACGAGTCATCGTGAATCACGCGCAAGATCGCGTGCTGATGGAGCGCGCGATCGAGGTGGGTCGACAGGCGCGTTACTGGTCTGCACCCAATCCACCTGTGGGTTGTGTTTTGGCTCACGGCAGTGAAGTCATCGGCACNGGATTTACCCAACCTGCTGGCCAAGCNCANGCGGANGTGATGGCGTTGAATGCNGCGGGGGATGCAAAGGGCGCCACGGCGTACGTCACGTTGGAGCCCTGCAGTCATGAGGGCGCTACAGGGCCCTGCGTCACTGCTTTGATCGCCGCCGGCATCAGCCGCGCGGTGATCGCCGTGGAGGACCCTAATCCGCAGGTCGCGGGGCGCGGCATGGCCGCACTGCGGGCCGCNGGTNTTGAGGTGGATCTGGGGATGGGNGCCGAACAGGTGGAGCAGGATCTCGCCGGTTTTCTTCTCCGGATGCGCCGCGGACACGGNCGTATCACGCTGAAATTGGCGGTATCCCTTGACGGGCGCATTGCGATGGCGTCGGGGGAAAGCCAGTGGATTACGGGCGAGCCCGCNCGGCGCGACGTGCAGCTTTTGCGCGCGCAATCCGATCTAATAGTAACGGGCGTNGGCACCGTGCTGGCAGATGATTGTCGACTGACGCTGCGCCCTGATGANCTGCCGCTGGAGGGCGAGGCAAAGACGCGCGCGCTGGCGCACGGACCCGCNCGAATGGTGCTCGATTCTCGAGGGCGGATGCCAGCCGATGCGCGCATTTTAGAGGGCGCTTCAACCGTGATCGTCACGACCGAGGGCGTCAAAAGGGGTGACGCGAACTCGCCGTGTCAGTTGCCGGCTGATCCCATGGGCAGGGTGGATCTGGGTGCTTGGGTAGCGTATGTCGGAGAGCAGGCGCACAACGACATTTTGGTGGAGGCGGGCCCGACACTCTCTGGCGCCCTGCTTCAGGGTGGTTGGGTGGATCAACTCATTTTGTATCAGGCGCCTAAAATTTTGGGAGACTCGGCTCGTCCGATGGCGAATATGAGCATTGATGCTCTGGCTGAGGCCCCCGAATTTGACATCATTGATGTGACCCGTCTTGGCGCAGATCTGCGTATCATGGCGACCCCGGGAAGCGGACGCAGCGCGAGTTAGCACTGTAAGTCAGTGCATTAGATCAGGAGTCACCGTGTTTACAGGAATCATTCAGGCCGTTGGCCGCATTGCCCAGATTGAATCGGGCGAGCAGGACATCCGGCTACGCATTGAGACAGGCAAGCTGCCGCTGGCTGAGGTGTCGTTGGGCGATAGCATCGCAAGCAGCGGCGTCTGCCTGACGGTAACCGAGTTACCAGGCGACGGCTTTTGGGCCGATGTGTCTCCCGAGACGCTGTCGCTCACCACCTTGGGCACCAAGGGTGTGGGCGATGCGGTGAATCTGGAAACGTCGCTCACACTCAATACGCCCCTAGGTGGACATTTGGTCAGCGGACACGTTGACGGCGTCGGACGTATCGAGAGCGTCACCGAAGACGCGCGATTTTGGCGCGTGCGGGTAGCGGCCCCCGAAAAATTGGCGCGTTATATCGCTATGAAGGGCAGTATTTGTGTAGACGGTACCAGCCTCACCGTCAATCAGGTGGAGGGCGCCAGCTTTGAGCTGACCATCATCCCGCAAACCTGGGAGGAGACCGTGTTCAGTGAATACCAGGCAGGGAGTCCAGTGAATCTAGAGGTCGATGTGATCGCGCGCTATCTGGAGCGACTGATGCAGTTTGATCAGCCGCTGGCAGAGTAAAGCTGCCATGACAGATTATGCCGATATCGACAAGGTACTCAGTGAATTGCGACACGGGCACAGCTGCCTGCTGTTGAACGAAAATAGCGCGGGCGGCATGACGGGTTTTGTCGTGGTGGCGGCAGAGCACTGCGAGTCGAGTCATATTGCCTTTATGGCGCGCCAGGCTCGCGGACTCGTGTGTCTGGCCATGACGCCCCAGCGGTGCGAGGAGCTGGAACTCCCATTAATGGTAGAGGGCGATGATTCCATGTCGCCTTTTACCTTGTCGATCGAAGCCGCCACCGGAATTGATACGGGCATTTCTGCCGCAGACCGGGCGAGGACCGTGCGGGTGGCGGTCGATGCAGCGAGCCAGCCGGCTGATCTCGTGCAACCCGGGCATATTTTCCCGATTGCGGCGGCTGTGGGTGGGGTACTGACGCGCACCGCACCTGCCGAGGCGGCGATAGATCTGACCACACTGGCAGGTTTATTGCCGTCGGCGGTTTTCACCGAGGTGTTGGACAGCGAGGGCGCCGTTGCCGGGGCCGATTATCTGGTGGACTTTGCCGATCGGCACGAGCTGGTGGTCGGCCAGGTGTCAGATCTGGTGACCTATCGGCTGGCCAACCAAAAGACAATCAGCGCGGTCCGCCGGGGACGATTGGAGAGTCGCTACGGCGTATTTGAGGTGACCGCCTATCAGGACACGACGCAGGGTCGCGTTCATCTGGCCCTGACGAAAGGACAGATTCAATCGGCAACGCCGACACTGGTGCGCGTGCATGTCACAGCGGTGTTTCGTGACTTGGTCGGAACGACCCTCGATGGGCACGCGTCATGGTCGTTTGACGCCAGTCTCAAGGCCATTGCTGAGTCCGAGAGCGGCGTGCTGGTGCTCCTGAGCAAACCCGAAACGGCCGAGGATCTGCTGCAAGGCATTGATCGCCTGTTGGGTGAACCTGAGGGTGACACCGTGAGTAGTCAGGACGCTTACAACCAGATCGGCATGGGCGCGCAGATCCTGCGCGACCTCGGTGTGGGCCAGATCCGATTAATGGGTGCGCCGCTGACGTACAATGCGCTCGCGGGTTTTGGGCTGGAGGTGGTCGATTTTGCCTTGCCACCCGATGCACCCGCAGATCACTGAGGAATCATAATTCATGTCTGGTAAAGGGATCGACAACTCACCCATACAGGTGTCGGGTAATGACGGCGGTTACGTGATCGTGATCACGCGTTGGAATGAGGAGATCGTCAACGGTCTGCTCGGTGGGGCGATGCGGGCATTGTCTGACGCCGGGATTCCTGCAGAGAAAGTCCGGGTGGTTCATGTGCCGGGCGCGTTCGAGATTCCGTTGGCCTGTCAGGCCGCCGCCGAGCGCCAAGACTGCGATGCCGTTATCGCGCTGGGCGCGGTGATTCGCGGCGGCACGCCGCATTTCGAATATGTGTCGGGCGAGTGCACTCGCGGCATCGGTGCCGTGGCTTTAGCGTCTGGCAAGCCGGTGGCATTTGGCGTGCTGACGGTGGATACGCTGGCGCAGGCTCAAGAACGTTCAGGTGACGACGATGAGAACAAAGGTGCTGAGGCTGCTATGAGTGCGGTTGAGATGGTGAGTCTGCTGCGGACGATGCGCGACTGATGTCCCAGCAAAATGCTCTTGCGGCGCAGCGACGCAAAGCCCGACACTTTGCTTTACAGGCGCTTTATCAGTGGACCCTTTCGGGGGCGAGCGTGACTGATATCGAAGCAGAATTTCGCGTTGATAACGATTTCCAGCACACCGATGGCGACTATTTCAGTGCCGTACTAAAGGGGGTCGCAGAGCATGTCGAGGACCTCGAAGCCCTTTTTAATCCGGTGATCGATCGAACACTAGATGAGCTCGACCCGATTGAGCGGAATCTCCTGCGGTTGGGTACCTTCGAGCTGAGAGACCGAATAGACGTGCCTTACAAAGTGGTCATCAGCGAAGCAGTGGCACTGGCAAAGAAGTTTGGTGCCACAGACTCTCATGGGTATATCAATGGTGTACTCGACAAGGTGGCGCGGGATCTGCGAACGGTGGAACGCGCGCAAGAACGTTAATGACGAGCAGTGAATTTGAACTCATTCAGCACTACTTCACCGGTTTGGGAGAGGGTGCGGCAGTTCGACTCGGTGTTGGTGATGATGCTGCGGTGCTTCAGGTGCCCGAAGGGCACGTGCTCCAGATTTCAACGGATACTGCACTCGAGGGCGCACATTTTCTGGCCAATCTTCCCGCTGCAGATATTGCCTACCGAAGCGTGATGGCTGCCGCGAGTGATCTTGCAGCGATGGGTGCGGTTCCCATGGCGTCTTTGCTCTCACTAACCCTCCCCAAGGCAGATAGCGCATGGTTGAGGGATTTTTCGACAGGTCTCGGGGCCGTCTGCACAGAGACAGGGCTGCCGCTAGTCGGGGGGGATACCACGAGGGGACCGCTTGCGATCACCGTGACAGTGATGGGGTCGACGCCTACTGATCAGTTTATGACTCGGAGTGGAGCGGAGTCGGGAGATCGTCTGTGTGTCAGCGGCACGCCGGGTGATGCGGCGGCCGGCCTGGAGATTCTGAAAGGCGATCTGTCGGTTGCTGATGCCAGCATCTCGGCCGTTCTAGCGGCACGTTTTACGAGGCCCGTCGCGCGCCTGATCCTGGGTCAAACACTGCGGGATATCGCTTCGGCTTGCATCGATATCTCGGATGGATTGCTAGCGGATGCGGGGCACCTCGCAACCTGCAGCGGCGTGGCGATCGAGGTCGACAGCAATCTGCTGCCTTTGTCTGATGCGCTGTGCTCGGTCGTCGATATGCAGCAGGCAAAGGATTGGGCGCTGGCGGGCGGCGACGATTATGAGTTGCTATTTACGTTGCCCTGCGACACACCCCTGCCAGTGGGTTGCACTCAAATTGGTCGTGTTGTTTCAGGAAGCGGGATATCCTGTGACCGCGTTCCCGAACGAGCCGGCTATGACCACTTTACACACTGACACCGACAACCCAACCAAGGCAGGCATCACGAATATCGCAACATTGGTTGCCAGCGGATGCGGTACCGGTCTATCGCCCATTGCCCCCGGAACCGTCGGCAGTGTGTTCGCCGTGGCGTGTTTGGCGGGCACATTGGAAGTATCCCTCAGCTGGCATTGGTGGTCCTGGCTGTTTGCGGTGCTGTTAGCGGTTTGGTCAGCCGGGCGCGCGGGCGAGAGCTGGGGTGTCATCGATCATCCCGCGATCGTGATCGATGAGGTGGTCGGCGTCTGGTTGGCACTGCTGATTCCCATGACCGTATTGACCTTTACCTTGCCGAGCGGACCTTTGTTGCTGGGGACTTTGGCACTGTTTCGCGTCTTTGACATCGTGAAACCCTGGCCTGTCGATGTGCTCGAGCGTCGGATCCCCGGGGGTTGGGGCGTCGTGTTGGATGACCTGGCGGCCGGGTTAATGGCGGGCGGCTGTATGACGTTGCTATTGATGGCCGTGACGACGCCCTGAGGCAGTATCGGGCGTCTGAACTGAGTCTTATGTGAATCTATGTTTCGCGATGCACCATCTTCTGGGCGAGAATGCGAAGCGGTTCCGCTCGTTCTCCAAAATCAGACAGCGCATTGAGTGCCTCGGCCAGCAGCTGCTCTGCTTCCTGTTTTGCCCCCTCTAACCCGAGGGTACTGACGTAGGTCGATTTCTCTGCCCGTTCGTCTTTACCGGCGGTTTTGCCCAATGAGGCGCTGTCGCTGGTAACGTCCAGCACATCGTCAGTCACTTGAAAGGCGAGTCCGACGGCGCTGGCAAATCGGACGACTGCTTGGCGTTGCTCCATCGAGGCGTTGGCACAGATGGCTCCCACTTCAGCTGCGGCCGAGATCAGCGCTCCGGTTTTAAGGTGATGGATCTCCCGCAATTGGGTCACCGGCACCGCCTGGTGCTCGGCAGCCAAATCCAGCGCCTGACCACCCACCATACCGTGAAAGCCAACCGCCGTGCTAACCACCCGCAGCATCTCCAGCCGTTGCTCCGCGCTCACCGAATCGATGTCGGTCAGCCTCTGAAACGCAGCGGCCTGCAGTCCATCGCCCGCCAGAATGGCCGTGGCTTCATCAAAGGCGCAATGCAGCGTTGGCTGGCCTCTTCTCAGGTCATCATCATCCATTGCAGGGAGGTCATCGTGAACGAGTGAGTAGGTGTGGAGTAGTTCGATCGCCTCCCCAGCCATCACCGCCGCAGGCACGGGTTCTCCCGCCACCAGTTCGGCGCAGGTGAGGGTGAGGCGACTGCGGAGTTGTTTGCCCGGGTGCTGGGCAAGATAACGAAGTGCGCTTGCGAGTCGGGGGTCGGGGCAGGACAGCCAGGCGAAGGGTTCCATGACTGCGTCAGCCCTCTGCCGCCGAGTTGTCCTCCTCGAGTAACGACCCGTCTGCGACAACCTGTGCAACGCGTTGTTCTGCCGATTCCAGCGTTTTCTGAATACTGCTGCTGAGCCGGACGCCCTTTTCATACATGACCAAAGCCGTTTCCAGCTCGATCTCGGGGTCCTCGAGTTGCTCAACTAAATCACTCAGCTCTGCCATTTGCTGTGTGATGCTGGGGGAGGGTTGATCTTTGCTCGACTTTGCCACGCTTGAGTGCTTCCCGGAGATGATGAGTTAGAGGGCCTGCTGGTTATTTGGTTCGGTTACGCTTTGTGCTGCGGCGATGATGGACGCTGCCGTCAGTCCTGCGAGTCGCCGGCACTCGCCTTGCCCTGCATGAGCGATNAAATGATCCGCTATGCCAANATGGCGCAAATTACAGACGACGCCGGATTCAGCGAGGAACTCGGCCACTCCGCTGCCTGCGCCGCCTGCGACAGCATTTTCTTCCAGCGTGATGAGCAAGTCGTGATGTTCCACCAGGGAGAGAATCATCGCTGCGTCGAGAGGCTTCACCCAGCGCATATCCACTACCGTAGCATTAAGCGTTTCTGCAGCGAGGAGCGCCTGATCGAGGAGCACCCCGAAATTCAGGATAGCGACCCCGGCACCCTGCCGGACCACGTTGGCCTTGCCGATTTCTATTGTGGGTAGCCCCGAGTCGATGGCGGCACCGGTGCCTTCGCCTCTGGGATAGCGAACCGCGGCGGGACCCTCGTGCAGCCAGGCGCTCTGCAGCATTTTTCGGCATTGGTNTTCGTCGCTAGGCGCACCAATCACCATGTTAGGNATGCAGCGCAGATAAGACAGNTCAAAGGTGCCGTGATGGGTGGGCCCATCCTGACCGACCAGGCCGGCTCGATCGATCGCCAGCGTGACATCCAGCTCTTGGAGGGCTACGTCATGTATCAGTTGGTCGTAGCCGCGCTGCAGAAAGGTTGAGTAGATCGCCAGCACNGGCTTCAACCCATCGCAGGCCATGCCAGCTGCTAGAGTGACCGAGTGCTGCTCAGCGATGGCGACGTCGTAAAAACGCTCGGGGAATTGCTTGGCGTATTGGACCATCCCGGATCCTTCGCACATGGCAGGAGTAATGCCCACAACGCGGTTATCCTGCTTTGCGAGATCACAGAGCCATTGGCCAAACACATCCTGATACTTGGGTGCCTTCGGTTTTACCGGGACTGCTGACTTGGCAGGTTTCGCCGGTTCTAATTTATTGATTGCGTGGTAGCCGATGGGGTCTCGCTCTGCAGGAGCGAAGCCTTTGCCCTTCACGGTGCGAATGTGCAGGAACTGGGGACCTGTGAGGTCTGCCATCACTTTGAGTGTGCTGACGAGCTGGGGTAGGTCATGACCATCCAACGGGCCGATGTAGTGCCAACCTAGCTCCTCAAACATGGTGCCCGGTGCCACCATGCCTTTCATATGCTCTTCGGTTTTTTTAGCCAGATCCCAGGCGCCGCGAACGTGCCCCAGGATCTTCTTTGAGCCTTCCCGAAGGGCGGTGTAGGTCTTGCTGGCCCAGATCTTGGCGAAGTAGGTGGCCAGACCGCCGGTGTTATGCCCGATCGACATCTGGTTGTCATTAAGGATGACCAGCATATTGGGGCGCTCATGTCCGGCGTGGGCCAGCGCCTCAAAGGCCATGCCACCGGTAATGGCCCCGTCACCGATGACGGCAATGACTTTGCGATCAATACCCTGCTTTTGCGCCGCCAAGGCCATACCCATTGCTGCAGAAATGCTGGTTGAAGAGTGGCCAACCCCGAAAGTATCGAAAGGGCTTTCGGAGCGCTTGGGAAAGCCAGATAGGCCCTCCATCTGCCGCATGCTGCCCATGCGATCACGCCGCCCCGTGAGAATTTTATGCGGATAGGTCTGATGACCGACATCCCACACAATGCGATCGTGGGGTGTATTGAAAACGTGATGTAACGCCACGGTCAGTTCTANAACGCCCAGCCCTGCGCCAAAATGCCCGCCTGTGCCTGCCACGGAGTACAAGAGATCGTGCCGCAGCTCTTCCGCCAAGCGAACCAANTCGTGACTCTCGAATTGCCCGAGTCCATCGAGGTCAGTCGATAGGTTATCCAGAAGCGGTGTAGACGGTCGTATTGTGGGCAGATCTTCAATCATGCCAACGATCATACCCCAACTCCCTGCGAGAGCGTCGCGCTAAATCAGGAGGGATCGAACTGTTTTCGCAGGCGCTCCAGCGCTTTACGTTCGTGCTTACCGGGCCGCTGAGAGGGTCGTGCCAAGGCGCCTGCCGCTTTTCGCGCTTCTGCTGCACGGGCCCGTCGGTCTAGGCTGGTTTCGGTCTCCTCATACAAGGCCTGGGCAATCGGCGCGGCGCGGCGTTGCTCGCTGACAGCTTTGATCAGCACCTCGCGCTCATCCCAGCCCTGGCGAATGCGTANCACATCGCCCGCGATGACTTCTCTTGAGACCTTCACGCGTTGCCCCGCAAGCTGCACCTTGCCGCCCTCAATCGCCGTTTTGGCCAACGTTCGAGTTTTGAAAAACCGCGCNGCCCAGAGCCATTTATCAATGCGNACCTTGTTGCTGCTGTGTTCGCTGTCAGTCAATGTCGGGTAACCCGTCGATGATTTCCTCAAAGTGNTGGATGGCCGGGAACCGCGTTGTTAGCCGCACCGGCAATGAGGAGTCGGGTTGCCGCAATGTCAGCAGATGTGCAATGCCAAATTCCTGCGCTGAGTCGAGGACGTACTCTGAGTCATCGACAAAGAGGGTTCGTTGGGGGTCGAATGGCCTCTCTGTCATCAGCGCATCCCANAAGGTGGGCGTTTCCTTTGGCGCGCCGTAATGGTGAGAGCTGATCATCGCGTCGAACCACTGAGCCAGAGGAAGTTGCTCGGCTTTCATNTCCAGTGTGAGGGGGTGGGCATTGGTGATCATCACCACGTCGAGGTGGCTCGCCTGTAAGTGTCGCAGAAAAGTTTCCGCCTGAGGGCGCCAGCGAATGCCTTCGGTATAACCGGCTTTAATCNTTGGGATGTCCAGCTCCAGCGTTCTGCCCCAGAAATCGAGGCANTACCAGTTCAGCTTGCCTCTTTCATCCTTAAACAGGGGGGCGAGTGNTTCTTGGCTGGNTTTGACGTCTAGCCCTCGNTGTCGGCCCCACTCCCTNGGAATCACGGTGCCCCAGAAATGATTATCGAACTCCAGATCAAGGAGTGTGCCGTCCATATCGAGCAAAATGGTGTCGAGTTTGGACCAGTCAACGCCGTCTACCGATAGACTGGAGGCCACAGTAAGTGCCATCGGGTGCTACCCTGTCAGTATGAACGAAGCTCACTATAGCGGTAACCTCCGCCTCGATGCGACGCTGAGGGAANCAAAACTCACCTTGCCGGAGCTGATTACTGCGCTGAGGGCGCTCGCCGAAGAGGCCTCGCAGTGTATTCTCGATTTATATGCCGTCTTAGGCGAGGTGGCGGTTAGCCAAAAGTCTGACGCGAGTCCCGTCACCGAGGCCGACCATGCTTCCCATCGTTTGATTTGTCAGACCTTGCAAGTTCTGACGCCCGAGATTCCCATCCTGTCTGAAGAATCGACCCTCGAACAGTTAATTGGCCGCCGGGAGTGGCCNGTGTGNTGGATGATCGACCCGCTGGACGGCACTCGNGAGTTTATCGATGGCACCGGGGAATTCACGGTGAACATTGCACTGATCGTCGACGCCGAGGCGGTACTGGGACTCATCGCGGCGCCCAATCGTGGTCACATCGATTTTGGGGTGCCCGAGTGGGGCGCATGGCGCTATCCACTGTTCTCCAGCGGAGAGGGTGAAAAATTGATGACTCGCTCGCTGGATCCCAGCGCCCAGCTCGTGATGTCGGCCAGTGCGCGCCACCGTGAGGAGCGCGTTCAGATCATGCTGAATCGCCTCTCTGATGTCGCAGAGGGGGCAGTNCGGCTCAATGCAGGCAGTGCCCTCAAGTTCTGCGATGTGGCNTCGGGCGTCGCCGATATTTACCCGCGAACGTCGCCCTGTTATGAGTGGGATTTAGCGGCGGGGGATGCACTGGTTCGTGCCGCAGGGGGGCGGGTCACCACGCTCGAGGGCGCGCCGATCCGCTATAACCAGTGGGATAGCCTGAAAGCCCCTAAATTCGTGGCCGCCGGTGACCGTCAGATTGATTATCTGGAGTTGATCCCTGACCCGGATCTGTGATCTGAGCTTTGGGCGGACATCGAGTCGGGGTTCTATTACGGGGTGCTTGTCAGTGTCACCCGACCCCAGTTAGATTCACTCTCAGGCGACAGTAGGGTAGTGCATGACGGAACGCGTGGGACCAGATGAATCGGCGGCTAACGAGGACCTCTCGCCGGTTGAGCGGTTGGCACTGATGCAGACGCAGCACCGCACGCTGGATCAGAAAATCGTCGAACTCCAATCGCGACCCTGGCAGAACCAGCTGTTGGTGCAGCGCCTAAAAAAAGAGAAACTGCGGCTAAAGGAATCGATTCAGCGGTTGAAGGACGAGATGATCCCTGACCTCAATGCNTAAGATTATTCGAATCGGAGACCTTCGATTTCGAGTAAAGCCACTTTAAGGTTGAGCCCTCCGGTAAAGCCGGTGAGGGTTTGGTCGCTGCCGATCACGCGATGACAGGGCACGATAATCGGCAGCGGGTTGCGACCCACCGCGCCGCCAACGGGCCTGGCGGACTGAGGCCGGTCAATGGCTCTGGCAATATCTCCGTAGCTGACCGTCTCGCCGAAGGGTATTTCGAGAAGGGCTTCCCACACCGACTCCTGAAACGGTGTTCCCTGCCAATCGAGGGGGACAGTGAAGCGGTTGAGGCGGTGTGCGAAGTAGGCATTCAGCTCACGCTTTGCCAAGGCGATGATCTCGCTGTTACCCGGGCTATCTGCTCCCCTTTTGTTTCGATGGNCAAACCGCAGCCCGGTGAGCCCNCGCTCGCTGGCCTCCAGCGTCAGGGTGCCTAGGGGNGTGGTCAGCAGATCACAGGCGCCCGTCATATGGGTCGATCGTCTGCTTCTCGCTGTGCTTTGACNGNGGGGACCAGCAGCAATCCGGCACACAGCAGCAAGGTCATTATCTCTAGTCCGTCGGACAGTTGCGGCGTGTTATTGACGGCAAGTAANCCNGGCACTGAGACGCTGCACAGNAATGCAGTGAGNCCCAGGCTCAGTCGCCGGGTACCCATGAGTCCAAGAGAGAGCAAAATAAAGAGTACNCCGCGGCCTGCAGTCGCCAAGCTGGCCTCAGTCAATGGCTGCCGCCAGAGTTGGGTNACCAGCATGATGCCAATCGTCAACGCNAGGAGCATTGCGAGCAANCGCANGCGTTCCCGNANGCGTGATGTNACNATNGGCATNTNNANATCTCTNTNNNGNNCGCNGTTGCGNTCGTGATGATCCANNATGACAGGTAACGNGAGCCNAAAGTAGCNGAGACAAATTCGCNTGAAGCGGCTGGNCGGAAGGTATGATGNGCAGTATGAATNCTNCGCCGCTCGACGTTNCCCNCATTGTCGCCNCNCTGACGCCCNTNTCTGCGCCTNTGNTGAGTGTGGNCGTCCGNGANTCAGTCGGATCGACCAATGATGTGGTGCGCGAGCGCGGACAAGATGGATCGTTCCATGGTGCCGCGGTGTTGGCAGAAGAGCAGACACAGGGTCGTGGGCGCCGGGGCCGCACTTGGCACAGCCCGGCGGGCGCCAACCTTTACTGCTCGCTGGGATGGAGTTTCGAGCAGCCTCTGCAAACGCTGTCCGGACTCAGCCTCGCCATCGGCGCGATGATTGCCGAGACTGTCGAGACTGACTACGGGGCTGAATTGGCCCTTAAGTGGCCCAATGATCTCTTTCACGACGACCGCAAGCTGGGCGGGATATTGGTCGAGATGGTGGGCGAGGATAGCGGTCGACAGCAGGTCATCATGGGAATCGGACTCAATGTCGATATGCCAATGGGTGAAGGTGATGTGATCAGCCGTCCCTGGACAGATCTGCGCACGGTAATCGGCGCACCTATCGATCGCAATGAGTTGGCTGGCAGACTGCTGAGCCAGTTGGCCGAAGGTCTGACAGCAGTCGATCGATATGGCATGGGCGAGTGGCTGCAGCGCTGGCGGCGTTGGGATTACTTAAAAGGCCGGTCGGTTGTCGTGGATGGCGTGCCGCCGGTGACGGGCATTGCTGCAGGCATCGATGACGGCGGCGCTTTACTGGTCGATACGGCATCAGGCCAGTCAGTGGTGGCGGGAGGTGAGGCCAGCCTGCTCCAGATTGGAGGCGCACCATGAAAGCCCCGGCACCGTGGCTGCTTCTCGATGTTGGCAATACTGCTATCAAATGGCGACTGGCCGATGCCGATGGGGTACGGGAGCCAAGTGGGGTGGCGGCTACCGGTGCGTCGTTGTGCGAGTCAGTGAAGACGCATGAATGGAACGCTATTGTGCTCTCTAGCGTGGCGGGTGAGGTGGCCGATACGGCGTTGCTGACAGCATTAAAAACCGTCAGGTCGGTGCCTGTCTGGCAGGCGAGAGCGGAATCGAGCTGTTTGGGATTGGTCAGTTGCTACGCCCAACCCGCGCGCATGGGCGCGGATCGCTGGCTCGCCATGTTGGGTGCACGTCACGCGAGCGCAGGGCCGCTGTGTGTCATCGATGCGGGCACGGCGATTACGCTGGATCTGGTGGCGACTCAGGGCCGCCACGAAGGCGGTTACATCTTGCCAGGCGCCGATTTGATGCGTCGGGCACTGACGGCGGATACCGGGCAGATTCAGATCGATGCGCTGGATGCGCCCACTTTAATTCCTGGGAGCGATACCCAAACCTGTGTGAACGCAGGCGGGTGGCGTGCAGTAATCGGCGCGGTGCAATCAGTGTTGGCTGATTATCCTGAGCATCGTGCGCTGCTGACCGGCGGTTTGGCGCCGGTATTGCTGGAGATGGGTTTGTCGGCAACGCATCACCCCCATCTCGTGATGGAAGGTCTCAGGCTTTGGCTGCTACAGACGCTTGACGATCAGGGCTCCTGAGGGGATCATGCGCCCGCCAATGAGTGCCGGGCTTTCATTGGATGAGTACTTTGCGCTTAGCTGGCGTAGCTCAGTAGGTAGAGCAGCTGATTTGTAATCAGCCGGTCGGGGGTTCGATTCCTCTCGCCAGCTCCAATTTCCGTTATTTCTGACGTGATTAATCGCCGCATACCGTAAGTCGTTCCCCTCGCGCTCAAATGACTCGCCGGAAGGGCAGAATTCCCTCTCTGGGCCTGTTGACACCGAGTGCCGAGATCTAGAGAATGTGCGCCCTTCCGGAGGGGTTCCCGAGTGGCCAAAGGGATCAGACTGTAAATCTGACGCGCGAGCTTCGGTGGTTC
>NYTG01000021.1 GCA_002683395.1 Halieaceae bacterium
CGTGGTCTCAGTCGAGTCAACTGGCGCCATGAATGCCTCTTCTCCGATGATCGACATCTCTTCCTCGGCATAATTGAAGACCAGTCTTCGCACTCGTTCACCCGCGCTTAAGTCCAGTGCCACCTGAATCTCTGTCGACTCATTGCTAAACACAGTAGGTCCATGCTCATCATGATCGTCATGCTCTTCTTCCTCGTGGTCGTCGCCGTGCCCAACCTCCATGTGCCCTTCAGAGAGCTCGTAGTCAGTATCTTTGACTAAGAAGTTAACAGAATTGAGCCAGCCGAAAGAGGTGTTGAGAGAGCCTCTCAAGGTCACCGTTTCAGATTCAGTTTCAGCGTAAACGCGTTCTTCACCGTGCTCGTCATGATGCTCTTCTCCCTCATGCTCTCCCTCGTGATCTTCCTCATGTCCGTCGTCGTGGTCTTCTCCATGACCGCCGTGTCCTCCTGGAGGCTCAACATGAAAGGGAATACCGTAAGTGCTGCTGAGATCACTATAAGAGACACCGACATAACCCCACTCGCCTGTCGTAGATAAACCCAGACGATGCGCAGTAGATTCATAGTCGGAGTTGGCTAACTCACCCGACTCACCGTGTTCCTCGTGGTGATCTTCGTCATGCCCCTCTTCGTCATGCCCCTCTTCATGGTGCTCTTCTTCCATATGAAGCACTGCATTGTCTGGAATCTCATAATTTTCCAGGTTCTGCTCTTGAAAGCTGTAGGTGATGTTGAGTCCACCCACGCGACCTCGTGCCGCGAGATCCACGGCCTCGCCGTCATTAACCGATTGCGCCTCCCCTCCGAGGAATCCGCTGAAACCCTCGAGATCAGTCATAGGAATCGTGTTATCAACAACGTTGACGATGCCGCCAAGTGCACCGTTGGAGTACATAAGGGCAGATGGGCCGCGCACAATCTCTATTTGTTGCAGGTCAGACAGTGATGCGTCGATTGCATGGTCCGGGCCTAATCCGGATACGTCCCTGATTACTGTGCCGTTATTCAGTACCTTGACTCGGGTTCCACTTAAACCTCGGATGATCGGCTGGCCTGCTACGGCGCCAAAATCTGCGGTCGCTACACCCACCAATGAGTCAATGTGTTCACCCAGTGACTGAACGCCCCCATTTGCTAAGTCCTCACCACTGAGAACGTGAACGGCCCGCGTTAATGACTTTGTCGCGTTCGTGAAAGAAGCTGTGACGACAATCTCTTCTGTTAGCGTGTCTTCGCTGCCAATAGCTGCGACCGGCAGCATCGATAGGGCTGCAATTGCATGGGCTTTTGAGCGGCGCATGCCAACCTCCTTAGGTCTGTGTTGTGGGAAATGAGTGAATCAATCATGTTTCGGCACGAGATGATATAATATATCATTTAAATGATGCAATGTATCTTTTATGGATTTGATGAATGAATTGTGGAGGGGTGCGGCGACCTCTTTCGAGCTAAGAATGAACCACCGACCGCGGATNACGAACGCGGTGCGATTAAATGTGATAAAAACTGGCCGGCAGTAACCTCACCCCATCAGCAGAGAGAACGCAGTCATCAAGCCCCATCAGACAAGAAAGCGCACCGCCGTTAACGTCATCACGGGCTTCCTGGGTGTGGGGAAGACCACCATGATCCTCCACCTATTGAAACAAAAGCCCGNCAATGAAAATTGGGCAGTGTTAGTGAATGAATTTGGCGANATTGGCGTTGATCGAGGNNTAATTGAGGGGCAATCTGGAACACGAAGCGATGTCATGGTCGCTGAGGTGCCGGGGGGCTGTATGTGTTGTGCCGCCGGTTTACCGATGCAAATGGCGTTAAGCCAACTCTTTTTTATCGGCGAGCCGGATCGATTAATCATCGAACCCACCGGTTTGGGGCATCCCGCTGAGATAGTGGCGGTACTGGCGTCAGATGCCTATCAGGAGCAAGTTGAGCTGCAAACTACTATTGCCCTGGTGGACCCCCGATCCGCTTCACTGGCGCAACAATTCGATCACCCCAGTTTTATCCAGCAGATAGCCGTCGCCGACCTGATTCTGGCGAATAAGAGCGACCTGGCATCAACAGCTGATCTGANGCGCCTNAAAGAATATGTGCAAACCCACTGCGCCGAGGAGGTNAGCGTACAAAGTACCCAACACGGTGCNGTGAACCTCGAATTGCTCAGGGCANCCTCGTCATANACTGCGGCACCNGCNCCGCACCATCACACAGATCCTGACTACGTGCTCGCGGCAGATCTNCCNATGCCTGAATGCGGCTTCGTNTCTGCCGTCAATCAAGGCGAGGGGTTCGAAAGTCTGGGCTGGCGCTTTAGTAATCAAAAAATATTCGACCATGCTAAAACGGTTGCATTCCTTAAAGGCTTGCATGCTGACCGAATCAAAGCTTTGCTAATCACTAACGCTGGTGTTTTGGGATACAACATCACCCGCTCGACGTTCTCAGAAATTCCCCTGCGTGAATGCTCAGAAAGTCGGCTGGAAATTATNTCGACCAAGGTCGATTCGGAATGGCAAGAATCGCTTTTAAACTGTCTTGTAAACCCGCAATGATCGCAATCGACAAGGCTCCACTGACATAACGGNCCAGCAGCGCTAACGGGGCAACTACACGCCCCGCAAATAAATTTGAGAGGACTGATTTACGATCTTGCCGTCGTACTCTCCAGTGACAGTGACGATGATAGATTCGTAACTTGCGCCGTCAGTGAGCTCGTAGCCAAAGCTGATGCTCCCTGAGCGATCTTCAAGGGCAAACTCATCCACATCCAAAACCACATTCCGCGTCCCCCTCACCTTGAGTGCGACGTTTTTGGACCATATTGGTCTGGAGAAACTCACGGTGAGCGCGCTTTTCTCTCCCACCTGCACCCGGGCCATGGAAGGATGAACAACATCAAAGACCGGTTTTGGTGGGACCAAACCCGCCATACGAGCGATGGTACCCTCCACCAAACCCATATTGTTGGGGTTGAACATCATGTGGTCGTAACAAGCCAAAGACAGGCTTGGCATGCCAAAAACGATAAAGGTGATGACCGCTATTAACTTTTTTCTCATATCAGCTTCCCGTGAACCGCGGACCGTCTCGACACTATCCATCAAGATTGCATTCTGGCTGCAGTATACATCTTCAATGAGGGCGCTGCCGCGGACAAAACGGCGGCAAGTAATACCGCGCCAAGCATCATTAGCCCTTCCCAGGTGAGCACGTCGGCTTCCAAATAAAGACCAAACCTTGCGAACACAGCGTCGCCAATCAGCAGCAATGTCAGGTAAAGACTCGCACCACCCAGCAAAATACCCGCGCAGCAAAGAATGATCGCCTCCATTTCAATTAAACAAAATAAATACAGTGGACTCGCACCCAGTATACGAAGCAAATGAATTTCTTGGTTCCTCTCCCGAACCGATGCCAGGAGCACTGCACCCAGGCCGAGCACCGCAGCGAGCAAAGTGAGGGCCGAGATTACTCTCAGCACATCNTCGAACATACTCATCATTTGCCACAACTCNGATAGCGCCACGCCCGGCAAAATCGCCATCAAGGGCTCTCCCTTAAATTCGTTAATGCGCCGTTGGACGTTAAAAGTCGACATTTTTGAGGTAAGACCCACCATAAAGGCTGTAATACTCTCGGGTTCCAGCGAACTTCCCGACCCAGGCCGAGACGCCGTGAGCGCGGAAATAGCGACGTTGGGTCCTCCTGAATGCATCGCTTCAATACCTTCGAGAGGAACATGAATCGTCTGGTCAACCGGAGTGCCGGTGGGGGCCAGCACACCGACCACAGTGAACGGCTGATTGTCGTGCTGTGTAAAGCTAGTGCTGGCCAAGCCATGCGCCAAAATGATGTCGGTGCCCACTGAATAACCCAGTGCTGCTGCCACTTCAGCGCCGAGTACTGCGTCGAAGGTCGCGTCAAACTCCTTGCCCACGGACAGCTCAAGGGCTCGTTTCTTGCCAAAGCTAAAATAACTGAAGAAGTCTTGTGTTGTGCCAACAACACGATAGCCCTTATGCGAGTCACCCAAGGAGATCGGTATTGTCCAAGCAATATCCTCCGATTCCGCAATATCCTGATAGGCCTGCCAACTGATGTTGTCCGTTGGCGAACCGATCCGAAATACCGAGTAGAGCAGGAGATTTAAAGAGCCTGTTTTAGCGCCGACAATCAGATCAACACCCGATACAGTGCTGGCGAAGCTGTCTCGGGCCTGCTGGCGAATGTGTTCTATCCCCAGCAACACAAAGATAGCGACGCTGATGGCCATCAATGTCATCACCGCAGAGCCTTTCCGGCTTAGAAGGCTACTGGTAGCAACCTTGAGGAACATCATTTAATGCGGCCCCGATGAAATGTCGCATAAGGCCTCTACGCGCGTGAAATATTTCGCCAGTGTCATATCGTGACTGACAAATACCAGCGTCATGCCGCGCTCCTCTATTAACCCCATTAACAGGGAAAGAAAGTTATCGCGATTTTCTGCATCCAGCGATGAAGTCGGTTCATCAGCAATTAATATGTCGGGGGAATTAATCAAGGCTCTTGCAATCGCCACACGCTGTTGCTGCCCCATACTCAGTGCCGACGTGGGCCTGAACCAGTCGCCCTGCTCTACCCTTAGCGCGCCCAAAAGCGCCATAGCCTCATCGCGCCAACCGCTCGTTTTACCTAGCGCAGAAAAAGCATGCGCCAACCCAATGTTATCGACTGCGTTCAGGTAAGAGACGAGATTAAAACGCTGAAATACGCAGCCAATATTATCCGCACGAAATTGATCGCGTTGCCGCAAGGACATTTGATCCATGCGCGTGCCCAAAACCGAAATATCACCACTCGTGCAACTCAGAAGGCCGCTCAAAAGGCTCAGCAGGGTAGATTTACCGGCGCCTGAAGGGCCGTGGATCAACACCCTCTCTCCCTTGGATAGGGTCCAGTGAGGAACGTTCAGCAACAACTCACGGCTATCACCAGCGAAGGTAAATTTCACATCTCTCAGTTCGATAGCCATCTCAGGCACCTGCTCAACAGAACGTCCTTTTAATTTATCTTTGGAAAATAATAGTCTATAACATCTGAGCGCTGGGCATGTACCGTGCAGGGCCAAGCACCGAAGGAGCATTTGATGGAAGTACTCAAGAGCCTGCCGCTCTATTTTCTTGTCGTTGCGCTGGCAACGTTTAGCAGCACTATATTCGCTCAAGACGGCGACAGCATCTCTGCTGAGGAGACTCAATTTCAAACGGTGGAATGGGTGGATCTAATTCCACCCGAAGTGCTGGAAATTCTGCTGAACCCGCCAGCGTACATCAGTGAGATTGAAGACGGCTCCCCTGAAGATCAAATTACCAGCCAAATCAGCAACGCGACGCTTGAGGAGGAAGAAGACGTTTATCAACGCGCCCTGGCGTCAACCGACGTCAATACAGAACTCGACGGCCAGAGTGTTCGGATTCCGGGCTTCGTGGTACCCCTGGAATTCGATGAAGCGCAGACCATTAGCCAGTTTTTTTTAGTGCCCTATTTCGGCGCGTGCTTGCATATGCCGCCGCCGCCGCCTAACCAAATTATTCTGGTGGACGCACCGGCAGGCGTGCAGATGGCGGCACTTTACGAGCCGTTCTGGATCGAGGGCCAGATTAGCACTACGGTCAGCGAGAACGATATGGCGAAATCGGCCTACGCCATGCAGCTACATCGCCTGACACCCTACCGCGAGTGACNCAACCTGCGGCTCAGAAACTGAGCCCTGGCTTCTGTGGCGTGACTTCCCCCGCCCCCTGCCCCTGATTAGTCACCCAAAGAACCTTTATTCGCTCCAACCCAAAGGGCAGCCCGTTTGAGCCGAAACTCATTCGTGTTATTGCGGCATCCGTTTCACACTGGTACTCATAGAGCGCTGATATGTCACTGTGGACATTGGCCGAGGCATCNTNGTCGTCATGGTCGTCATGGTCGTCATGGTCGTCATGGTCGTCATGGTCGTCATGNTNNTNATNGTCTGGGTACATGTGCCAAAGGCTTAGAG
>NYTG01000022.1 GCA_002683395.1 Halieaceae bacterium
AAGCCCGCTACGTAAGCTGCGATATTGTCGATGTCTGCATCAGACATTGGCTTGGCCACCGGGTACATCATGGAAGATTGAGGGCCGCGCTCTTCTCCGGCGCGATAAGCGGTCAGCTTAGCCACGATATCGGTTGTTGGCTGTCCCGCCAGCATGGGGCCGATGCCACCCTCGGCGCGGCCGCCGTGGCAGGCGATACACTGCCCATAATATTTTTCACCCAGGGCTGCGGGTGATGCCGCCGCGAGGGCCGCCTGTTTAATCCCTTCCACTTCGGCGATACCACCCCCGTTTTCGGTTTTCCAGTTCTCATAGCAGTCGCCCACGCACTGATTGCGATTTCCCGTCCAGTCAGCGTTGTTACCTTGGGTACCGACCCATATCAGACCCGAGACGACGACAACGAAGGCGGCGACAAGCGAGGTGGTGTTCATGCATTGGTTCCTGTGTTGGCTTTGTGGCGCTGGGGTGCCCAGCGGAAAGCGCGGAATGATAAGGCTTCTGTGTGAAAGATGACAGGTTCAGCACTCCGGTGGACGGCATTTTTACCGCGCGTCATCCAGCGTACCCTCAGATGGGTGACCCAGGCCTGACAAGTCGGCATAATCGGCGCGCGCCAGGGCGTGCTGATACCCCTTACAGGAGTCATTCCTATGTCAAATCCTTATTGTGGCAACATCAAAGTACGATTTGCCGATACCGATGCCAATGGACATGCCTTTTTCGGCAATTACTTCGTTTTTGCCGATGAGGTGTTAGGAGAGTACTGGAGTGAGCTCGGTCTCGATGTCGCGGATGTGGTTGGTCCGGATTTTCTGACCTTTACGGTGAACGCCAATATGGACTTTTTGGGCGAGAGTCTTGCCGGCGATACCCTCGAGGTAGAGGTGGCGTCTGAACGAGTGGGCACCTCGAGCGTGGTCATCGGTTTCTCGATGCGAAATCTCCGCACCGACGAGACAGTGGGTCGAGGGAGTTTTACCTACGTCTTCGTCGACAAAGCGACGCGCAAGAGCTCTCCCATGCCGGCTGACTTCAAAGCTTCTGTGCTGGCGCGACACCCCGAGCTGACCTGAAACTGGGTACCAACGCCGGCGAATTGGTTCTGCCGCGCCGATCCATCACACTGTGCTCATCTGAAAGTTGATTTGGAGCCGCGCTTGAGCGCTCACGCTAAAAATACGTTGCAGGATAAGGGCCTTGTGCTCGTATTGCAGGATCTTCACGCGGCAGCCCCGGGACAGCTGCGCTCCAAGTCGAGCGACGAGGCAACCCGGGATTACTGCTGGTCGGCACTCGTTCTGTCAGCGGCATTTGGATTTCGCGTGGCGCCGGGAAATACCTACTCGCTTTACTTCTCCGAAGGACGCTGGAATCTGTCATTAATTGCGCCCGAGGAATGGGGTCACCGAGCGCCGGGCGCTTTCGTTGCGCAGTGCCAATTGCGCCACGATATGACCTGGGCGCTCACCTTTGACGAGGCTGTGCGGGAGGGTTCCCCCGTGCATGATGCGCTGCTGCAGTATCTAGACGGCATTCATGAGCAGTTGCGCGAATCGGGGAGCTGGGAGGCTCTGCTCAGGCAGGGGGAGCGGCAGCTACCCTATCAGCAGCGGGTATTAACCACCGCATTGGCTTCGTCTCTGCGTCAATCTTTGACGCTCAGCGGTCAGGCGGGNGTGCCGCTCAGCGTGCCCTTACTGCGTGACACGTTGGCGTTGTCCTCACTGCCTCGCTGAGGCGCTGATAGGCATCGGCTANTAANGGCTNTTCTAGCCACCTTACTCACGCGGTATCTGAAAANAGCTCTCTGCCAACCAGCATGCGGCGGATCTCCGANGTGCCTGCTCCAATTTCGTAAAGTTTCGCGTCGCGCAGTAACCGGCCGGTGGGGTAGTCGTTAATATAGCCNTTACCGCCGAGAAGCTGAATCGCGTCCAGCGCAGACTGGGTGGCTGCCTCGGCGGTATAGAGAATCACGGCCGCGGCATCCTTGCGGCTTTGCTCGCCTCGATCCAGCGCATCACAGACCGCATAAAGGTACGCTCGGCTGGCAGAACAGCGCGCATACATGTCGGCGAGTTTGCCCTGAACCAGCTGAAACTCGCCAATCGGCTGACCGAACTGCTCGCGTTCGTGCACATAGGGCAATACGGCATCAAGGCAGGCCTGCAAAATACCNACGGGCCCACCCGACAGAACGGCGCGTTCATAGTCCAGACCCGACATGAGCACCCGNACGCCACCCCCGATCTCTCCCAGTACCTGACCGGCGGGGACGAGACAGTCTTGAAAGACCAGCTCGCAGGTGTTGGAGCCACGCATGCCCAGTTTGTCGAGCTTGGGTGACCTCGAGAAGCCCGCCCATTCGCGTTCGACGATAAAAGCCGTTATACCTTTGGAGCCTGCATCTGCATCGGTTTTGGCGTAGATCACGTAGACATTGGCATCCGGACCGTTGGTAATCCACATTTTGCTGCCGTTAAGAACATAGTCGTCGCCGCGGCGGTCNGCTCTCAATTGCATGCTGACCACATCAGAGCCTGCACCGGGCTCCGACATGGCTAGGGCGCCAATGTGCTCGCCGCTGCANAGCGCGGGTAAATACCGGAGTTTCTGATCCTCTGAGCCGTTCAGGCTGATCTGATTGAGGCAGAGATTGGAGTGAGCGCCGTAGGAGAGCCCAACTGAGGCACTAGCACGCGAGATTTCTTCCATGGCAATAGCGTGTGCGAGGTAGCCCATGCCGCTGCCGCCGTACTNTTCTGGAAGGGTAATGCCCAGTAATCCGAGATCCCCCATTTTGCGCCACAGATCCTGGGGGAAGTCATTGTTGCGATCAATGTCGGCGGATCGCGGCGCAATCTCATCACNGGCAAACTGATGCACGGTATCCCTGAGTAAACCAATTTCTTGACTGTGGCCGTACTGTAGGGTGGCGTAGGGCGTNCTCATTGCGCTGTGCTCCATGATATGGCGACGAGAAACGCTCTCGGCGGGGTAACTGTGCGGGGTCATATCATAGCGATATCAGCGCGCTGACCATAGAGGCCGTCTGCAATGCAGACGAGATCATGGTGATAGCGAACGTGCCAACGGTCTGGGTAAGGCTAGCCATGGCGGGTGGAGAGAAGATGAGAAAACTCATAAAGTTTGGTCATTCTATGACCGCGATCACGTTTCTCGGGTCGGTGGTCGTGTTGTGGGTATTCCATCAGCAGCTGCCGTCGCCCTCCGAGGCGTTAGAGGTTTATGTCGCCCAGCGACACGCAATGGCGCGTATCGCGTCTCTTGTATTGATGCCTTCACTCTTGATCAGCCTGCTCTTTGGGATGGCGTCAATGGCAGTGGTGCCCGGTTTTCACAGTGCGCCCTGGGCCTGGGCGAAGCTGGTGACTACCGTGCTGATGCTAGAGGGAAGCCTTTTAGGTATTCAGAGCCCTATTCAACGAGAAGCTGATCGCGCGTTGGCAGCGCTGTCTGATGCGACGCTCGTCAACGGTCTGGCGACGAAGCTCGACGCGGAGCAATGGTCTCTGGTGTTGATTGGCTTTGTGGCCACGGTTAACGTGGCGCTGGGTGTGTGGCGACCTCAATTTCGGTCCAGCGCTACTCCAGCGCCCTGAACATCATCGCGAGTCGTTTGCCGCGGCTCAGACTTTCTAGAAATTCCTGAGGTTGGGCGTCGCGCGTCAGAAAGTCTGAAAATCCGGTCAGGGTCTCGATATCGACGCTATCCAGATTCAGAAAGCCCATTTGCCAGTCGGCAAATTCTCGCGCCTCCGTATCGCCACTAAAAAGGACTCGGACCTCCTTGTGGCGCGGGTCGCTCTGAATATCCTCAAAAGTTTGTCTGACCGCAGATTCGCTACCCTCCAGCACCTGATAAAAGCAGCCTTCTCGGTACAGTAGCAGGCCGGTGACGTCTCTCTCGGCGTTCGCCTGCCGGGCGTCAGTTAACAGCGAAACCAATTCGTCTTGAGAGAAACTGACCGTTTCAGCGCTGACATAGCAAAGGTGATAGACGGCGCCTGCTTGCTGGTCGGGCGCCAATTGAGCGTTATTCGTTTGTGACATGGGCTAGTTGCCTCTGATGAGATCGACGATCTGTTCTAGCGTAGCCCCCGTCGGACACATTGCTTGCTAGATGCTTAATAGTCAAATAAAATTGACAACTAAATGTTAAAAAACATGGACACAAAAGCGGTGGTGATTCGGCCCAGTCCGGTCACTGTCCGAAGATGCCCATGAGGGGGAGATCATGAATGATGCAGTCGCCGCAGAGGCATCGGTAAATCTGACTACGCAGCAGGCACTAGAGGCGCAGCCACTGGCTCCGCGATTCTATCGCACCGATTACGCGGCCATGGAGAAGATCGATATTGAGCCGGTTCGTGCCGAGTGGGATCTTCTGATGCGGGACTTCGAGCTTGA
Source organism: Halieaceae bacterium (assembly GCA_002683395.1). Taxonomy (GTDB): domain Bacteria; phylum Pseudomonadota; class Gammaproteobacteria; order Pseudomonadales; family Halieaceae; genus Luminiphilus. Next base: position 4,435 of record NYTG01000022.1, read on the forward strand.
CAAGAACCGCGGTCACTTCAAGCAAAACTATGAGTACGACCCCAGCATTCTGGAATCAGACCCCGATCTGAAGGAAGAATTTCTGGACCTGCTGGTGTCGTCTATCACCGCCGAGTACTCCGGGTGTGTGCTGTATCAGGAAATCGAAAAAAACGTCAGTAACCCGGATGTGGCGAAGTTGATGCGCTACATGGCGCGGGATGAATCCCGGCATGCGGGCTTTATCAACAAGGCTCTGAATAAACTCGGCGTGGCCGTTGACCTGGGTGTCCTGAAGCGTGAGAAGGAGTACACCTTCTTTAAGCCTAAGTACATTTACTATGCCACGTACCTTTCGGAAAAAATTGGATACGCTCGATACATTACGATTTATCGACATCTTGAGCGTCATCCCGAAAAGCGATTCCATCCCATCTTTAAGTGGTTTCTCGAGTGGTGTAACGACGAATTTGCCCACGGTGAAGGATTCGCGCTCATCATGCGCTCTGATCCCAAACTGCTCAGTGGCTTTAACAAGCTCTGGATTCGCTTCTTTTTGCTGGCGGTTTATTCGACCATGTATGTCAGAGACCACTCTCGGCCAAAGCTCTATGAAGCGTTTGGCATGGATGTCACCGAGTTCGATTACACCGTATTTGACATCACCACTGAGATTTCTCGGCAGGTATTTCCACTGACATTGAATACCGATGACCCGCGTTTTCGCGCAGGTCTTGAGCGACTGAGACAGTTTCAGATGGCGCGCGATGCCCTTGCGGGTCAACGTGGCCCCATAGCGATGATGAAAAAGCTGGGTTATCTCGTGCGCTCCGGAATGACATTTGCCCGACTGTTTCTGCTGCCTACCCAGCCGAATACCATACCCGATCAGGTCTGCATGCAGCCTGCTTGGTAGGCACAGCCCGTCTCAAAGCGAGGTATCGGACAGCGCGCCGGCATTGTTCTCACTGGTGATGGTCTGATACGTTGCGCTTCATATGACCCATTGAGGAAGCACCTTGTCCGTCATTGAAGTTCATCAGCAAGACGGCGTCGCGCTCGTGACGCTAAATCGCCCCGAGGCGCATAACGCCCTTAATCGTGCATTATCGGAGGCGATCACCACCACTTTTGCCGAGCTGGCCATGGCCGAATCCGTTCGCGCCATTGTGCTGACCGGAGCGGGCAGGGCGTTTTGCGCCGGTGTCGATCTGAAGGCCCTCACCGATGAACCGGAATTGCTCTCAAGCGGTCTCGGATTGGGCCCTGAGTCTCCGATCGTCGTCGCGTTAGAGCAATGCCCGCAGCCCATTATCGGTGCGGTCAACGGTGCTGCCGTGACGGGAGGCTTCGAGCTCGCGCTGGCCTGCGATTATTTGTTTGCCAGCGAACAGGCTCGGTTTGCCGATACCCATGCGCGCGTTGGCATTTTGCCTGGCTGGGGTCTGTCGCAAAAACTGTCGCGCATCATTGGCGTTAACCGTGCTCGAGAGATGAGCCTGACGGGGAATTTCATTGATGCGCAGCGCGCCGAGGCCTGGGGCCTTGTTAATCGGGTGTGCGCTTCGGAGAGTCTGTTGGATGAGGCATTGGCCAGCGCCGCGCAGATTGCCGACGGTGACCCCAAGGCGGTGTGCGCGCTGAAGTCACTTATGAACGATGGCGTCAAAGAAACACTCGGTGATGCCTTGGTCATGGAAGGTGAGCGGGGCAACGCTTTTGCCAAGACGGTGGACTACAGCCAGATGAGTGATCGGTTGGCTACATTGCGCCAGCGGGCGGCAAAGCAGTAAGCGCCTCTCGCGCACCATGACCTGATGCCGCCGATTGCCATTCATACGCAGAGAGTGAAGTTATGATGATGTTGACCAGCGGTGTGCTGCTGTGGAGTGGCGCTCATTTGTTTAAGCGGATTGCTCCTGAGGCGCGCGACCGTCTCGGTAATACCGGGAGGCCGCTGATCGCACTGTTGTTGCTGGGTTCGATTGTACTCATGACATGGGGTTATCAGCAGGCCAATGCCACCGTGTGGTGGGGCCGCCAATCCCTCTGGGTCGGGGTGAATAACTTGCTCGTCTACCTCGGCTTTTATTGCATTGCCGGTTCCCTGGTGCGAGCCCGGGTTGCCGGTGTCATCCGCCACCCGCAGCTAACCGCCATCAAGCTCTGGGCGGTGGCGCACCTGCTCGTCAACGTCGATTCCCCGTCTGTCGTGCTGTTTGGCGGCCTGCTCGCTTGGGCAGTCATAGAGGTCATTCTGATCAATAAAAACGACGGCAAGCTGCCGCTGCCCAAACCCCAGCCGGCCCTGCTTAGAGAGATGGCCGCTATCGCGATAACGCTCACTCTTTATGGTGTAGTGGCCTACGTTCACGGCGCGTTGGGTTATCCCGTCCATGGCTGACAACGATCTGCTCTCTTGAGTATGGGCTTCGAACTGACTGACGTGCATATCCGGCGGGCACTTGACGCGTTGGCGCAAGACCATCTTGCGGTGGAGCAAGCACTGGCTCAAGTGGGTTATCCGCCCCCGCGACAGAGAGACCATTCCTTTGATTCGCTGGCGCGGATTGTCATAGGTCAACAGCTTTCTACCAAAGCCGCCGCGACGATTGCCGCTCGCGTGAACGATGCGGTCGGTGGCGATCTGAAGCCTGGTGCACTGCTGGATACTGCCCCGGAAGCGCTTCGCAGCGCAGGCCTGTCAAAACAGAAGATCGGGTACCTGCAATCTCTTGCAGAAGCCGTGTTGTCGGGTGAGTTGCCCCTGAGCGCATTGCCAACCTTGAGCGACGACGAGGTCGAAGCGGCGATTACCTCGGTGCGCGGCTTTGGGCGTTGGTCGGCTCACATGTACATGATGTTTGCGTTGGGCCGCCCGGATATCTGGCCTAGCGGTGATCTGGCGGTGCGAGTGGGGTTTGGCCGCATCATGGGCTGGGCAGATCGACCCGATGAAAAAATGGTCATTGTTGAGGGGGATGTATTCTCCCCCTATCGCAGTGCGCTGGCGCTACTGTGCTGGCGTTTTTACAGCGAGGCTCCGCTGTGAACTTTACTGAATGGGATCAGCGCTGCATGGCGCTGGCGCTGGAGGAAGCGCAGCGGGCCGCAGATCGTGACGAAGTGCCGGTGGGTGCAGTGCTGACAAGGGGCAATGTCATTTTGGCCTACGGGGGTAATGCCCAGATCGAGCTTCAAGATGCTACGGCCCATGCAGAAATCCGCATGCTCCGCGAGGCGGGGGTGCGAGAAGGAAACTATCGACTTCCCGGCACCACGCTGTATGTCACGCTTGAGCCCTGCACCATGTGCTGTGGCGCCTTGGTGCACGCGAGGGTTGAGACCCTCATCTTTGCCGCTAGAGAGCCCCGGGCAGGAGCCGTTGTCAGCACCGGAGCGCTGCTGGATAACCCCGCCTTTAACCACCGTGTGAGATGGACCGAGGGATTATGTGAGGCAGAAAGCGCTGATTTATTGCGTCAGTTTTTTCAACGCAGGAGAAGTGCGCCGGGTGAAGCAGACTAAATCGCTACAGCACGGGTAGTTGCGCACGCCGCAAGCTGTCCGGTAGCAACACGTCAACCTCGATGGGTGGCGAGAGTCGACTCTCCGAAAGCCCCTGAAGTGACAGCAAGCCCTTGTAGTGACGGATGTTGTCGACATAGGTCACTGCCTGTTCACCGTCGGCAAATCCAAATTTTGTGATGGGAAAATAATCCGGGTCCTGCAGTTTGGGGAGTTGCGCGCGCACGTCGGGCCAGAGGTGAGGGTTGCCCCCCGCTTGCTGGGTCATGATGCGGGCGTCCTCCAGATGACCCATGCCAAGGTTATAGGCCGCCAGCGCCATCGAAGTACGGTCGGGCTCCCCAATATCCGAGGGGAGTCGTCTGAGCAGGTCTTTGAAGAATCGAGCGCCACCGCGCAGGCTCTCTCTCGCGTCAGTTCGGTCCTCAAGCCCCAGTTCACTGGCGGTCACTCTTGTGAGCATCATCATGCCCCGAACTCCGGTATGAGATCGGGCGTCGGGCTCCCAGTGTGATTCCTGATAGGCCATTGCCGCCAGTAATCGCCAGTCCATTTGGTACTCCCCGGCGATCGTCTCCATTAACGGCTGCCATTTGGGAAGGTCTTCCCGTATTTTGCGTTGGAAGGTGATTGAGCCGACCCTCGATGCGTGCTTCCAGCGGCCGAAATGTTCCCGCTCTAACTGGGCAATCTGTCCAGACGCTTGGGCGCTCGTGAGAAAGGCGTTTATCATTTCTAGCGATGCCTGAGCGCTGGCAGATTGTGGTAAATACCAGACGACCGGCGCGGCCTCGCCAATTTCAAGCGCAGCGACGATTCGGGGAAAGAGCTGCTGTTGGATGCTGAACTCAATCGAATCGATAATCGCCAGATCCGCTTTTTCGTCTGTGACTAACTGCATTAACTCCATTGAGTCTGCGGCGTGAATCTCCCGCCACGAAAGCTTGGGAATACCTTGTTTCAGTGCAATAAGGGTGTCCAGGTGAACACTGCCCGCCACGATCACCAGGTCGCGACCCACAAGGTCGTCGAGCGTGCGCGGTCTCAGCGAACCCGACTTGTAAACCACTAGTGGCTGCTGCTGCAGATAGGGCTTGGACGCCAGAAAGCGGGTATCGCGCACCGTGCTTTGGCTGAGACCGGCGGCCGCGACATGTGCTTCGCCTTGATCGAGGGTCTCGAACACCTCGTGCAGACTGAACGCGACTTTGATCCGCAGCCGCATGCCCTGTTCCCGGGCGAACGCTTTGATCAACGCGTAATCAAAACCCGAGGGCCGATCGCCCTGAAAATAGTAGGTGGTGGGGGTATTACGCGTGACGACCACTAATTCCTCGCCTTGGGCCATAGGGTCGAGGGGGGGCGTATCGAAGCAGCCCGAGAGCAGGCTCAGTGAGACGACATAACATGCGGCGAAAAAGGGGCGGGCCATCGCCAGATTGTAGGTGTTCCGTCGCGCCGAGGACAGAAAACTTCGGGTGGGACGCGCAAATTTCCTTGCGATAGCCGCTGAGGCATTCATGCCGGCGAAGCACCGCGGTATACTCCGCGAGCTGTCTCGCTCAGGAACCCCAGATGCTTGTTCTGCCCGGATCTTCCGCGCTGTCCGACGCCCGTTTTGAATTGTTAGCAACCGAGATGGCTGCATTGGGCGGGGAGTGTGTGCTTCGCGAGGTAGTTCATGCCTATGTGATTGACGTTCCGCCGGGACACTCGGTTAATGCGAAGCGTCTGGCGGCGTTACTGCACCCCGGCACGGCGACTGCGCCCGACCCGGACGCGCTCACTCGTTCGGGGCAGCGCATTGTAGCGCCTCGTTTTGGAACGATATCGCCATGGTCCAGCAAAGCCACCGATATCGCCCACAACTGCGGCTTTGCAGCCATTGAGCGGATTGAGCGAATCACGATCGTGGGTGTCGACGACCTGCAAGCGTGCGCGGATCACCGGGCGCTTGACGCGCTCATTCATGACCGCATGGTCGAGACAGTGGTCGATTCGCTGGACGATCTGGCACCCCTATTTGAGCGATCAGCGCCTCAATCGTATCGAGAGATCGATCTGCTGGGCGCGGGAGTCGAGGCCCTGTTTCTGGCCAACAGAACGCTGGGACTGGCCCTCACGGATGACGAGATCAATTATCTCGCGGAGGCATTCGTGGGTCTCGGGCGCAACCCCCGGGATATCGAGCTGATGATGTTTGCCCAGGCTAACTCCGAGCATTGTCGCCACAAGATATTTAACGCGAGCTGGGAAATAGACGGTACCCAGCAGGATGATTCGCTGTTTGCCATGATCCGCCATACCAATGAGGTGGGTGGTGACGATGTGCTCTCGGCGTACTCCGATAATGCCGCAGTGGTTAGGGGACACAGGGCGGGGCGTTTTTACCCAGATGTGTCGGATCGGATCTGGCGTTTCCACGATGAACCGATTCATCTGTTGATGAAGGTTGAGACTCATAATCACCCCACTGCTATTTCACCTTTTGCGGGGGCCGGCACGGGATCGGGCGGTGAGATTCGCGACGAGGGGGCGGTCGGTCGTGGATCGCGTCCCAAAGTCGGATTGGTCGGATTTTCTGTTTCGCATCTCGAGCTTCCTGGCCAGCCCAGGCCCTGGGAACTGCAGTACGGTCGACCGAACAGGATTGTGTCTCCTTTGCAGATTATGACGGAGGGACCTATCGGTGCTGCGGCCTTCAACAATGAGTTTGGCAGACCGAACCTTGCCGGCTACTTTCGTACCTTTGAGGCGCAAACTGCTGCCGGAGTGAGGGGGTATCACAAGCCCATCATGATTGCCGGCGGGTTTGGCAACGTTCGCGAAGAGCATGTTGAAAAGGGCGAGTATTCTGCCGGGGCTAAGTTGGTTGTTTTGGGTGGACCGGCAATGCTGATCGGTCTCGGTGGCGGTGCCGCTTCCTCTATGGCAAGTGGCGACAGTGCAGAGGATCTCGATTTTGCCTCCGTGCAGCGCCAGAACCCGGAGATACAGCGCCGCTGTCAGGAAGTCATCGACCGCTGCTGGAGCCTGGGTCCGGAGAATCCCATCGCCTTTATCCATGATGTGGGCGCGGGTGGTTTGAGTAATGCGCTACCCGAACTGGTCAAAGACGGTGGCCGGGGTGGGCGTTTTGAACTGCGTGATGTCCCGAATGACGAGCCCGGTATGACGCCACTGGAGATTTGGTGTAACGAATCTCAGGAGCGATACGTGATGGCGGTGGAGCCCGAAAAGCTGCCTCAGTTTGAGTCAATCTGTGAGCGGGAACGTTGCCCCTATGCGGTAGTCGGAGAAGCCACCGAGGCGCATCATTTGACCGTAGCTGATCGGCAGTTCGACAACGATCCTGTCGACCTCCCTATGTCGGTGCTGTTCGGCAAGCCGCCTAAAATGCATCGCCAGACAACGCGCAGGCCACCCGTACAAGACACCTTTGATGCCAGTGCGCTCTCGGTCGCAGAATCCCTCGAACGGGTGCTCACTTTCCCCGCGGTCGCCTCGAAAAGTTTTTTGATCACTATTGGTGATCGCAGTGTGACCGGTATGGTGGCGCGAGATCAAATGGTGGGGCCATGGCAGGTGCCGGTGGCAGACTGCGCCGTGACCACGGTGTCGTTGGACACGCACCAGGGAGAAGCCATGTCGATGGGTGAGCGCACTCCGGTGGCGCTGCTGGATGGACCTGCGTCGGGCCGTTTAGCGGTCGCTGAAGCCGTCACCAATTTGCTGGCGGCACCGGTCGAGGTATTGAAAGATATCAAGTTGTCGGCCAACTGGATGTGCGCGGCGGGTTACCAGGGGGATGATGCGGTCTTGTATGACACGGTGGCCGCCGTGGGCCGCGAGTTTTGTCCAGCCCTGGGGATCACCATTCCGGTAGGCAAAGATTCCATGTCGATGCGCACGGTGTGGGAGGCAGCGGGCGAGGATCGTGCTGTGACCGCGCCTGTTTCGCTGATTGTGTCTGCATTTGCGCCCTGTGGTGACGTGCGCAAGGTGCTGACGCCCGCTTTGTTGCCGCGTGAGGATACGACGCTGTTGCTCGTGGACCTCGGTCGCGGACGGGATCGCTTGGGGGGCTCAGTGCTGGCGCAGGTCTGGAATCAAATGGGACAGGTCACCCCGGATGTGGCGCCTGCAGATCTCAGCGCGCTTTTCGAATTCGTGACGACGTCGAAAAATGAGGGATGGGTGCTGGCCTACCACGATCGATCTGATGGCGGTTTGCTGGTGACCCTGCTCGAGATGGCATTTGCGGGTCGCTGTGGCTTGCAGGTCGATCTGGATATCGCGCCAGAACAGGCGAACGCCAGACTGTTCTCCGAAGAGGTGGGTGTGGTGATGCAGGTGGCGTGTGAACACGTTCCGCTCATGATGGCGCTCGCCGAGACCTTGGGTCTCGGCGGCACGGTGATACCGGTCGCGACGCCGAGGCAAGACGAGAGGATTGTGGTCAATACACCGCAATTTGAGCTGATAGACAGCCGCAGGGCGGCGCTGCAATCGCTGTGGGCTGAGACCAGTCACGCCATCGCGCGTGCCAGGGACAATGCCGACTGCGCAGATCAGGAATTTGCTGCGGTGCAGAACGTTGATCCGGGTTTATCAGCGAAGCTGAGTTTTGACTGCAATGAGGATATCGCCGCTCCCTTTATCGCGACCGCTCAGAGACCCCGGGTCGCGATCCTCCGCGAGCAGGGTGTCAACGGCCAGATGGAAATGGCGGCGGCTTTTGATCGAGCGGGCTTTACCGCGGTCGATGTGCACATGAGTGATGTGATGGCAGGTCGTCAGGACCTGTCTGACTGTCATGGCCTGGCCGCGTGCGGCGGCTTCTCTTACGGTGATGTATTGGGCGCCGGTGAGGGTTGGGCGAAGAGTATTTTGTTCAACGATAAGGTTCGGGCCCAATTCGAACAATTTTTTGCCCGCACCGATACCTTTGCGTTGGGCGTCTGCAACGGTTGCCAGATGCTCTCTGCTCTGCAGGAGATTATTCCCGGCACGGATCATTGGCCACGTTTTGCACGGAATCGGTCGGAGCAATACGAGGCGCGTCTGTCACTGGTGAGAATCGAGCCCTCTCCATCCGTGTTGCTAGCCGGCATGGAAGGTTCGCATCTGCCGATCGTCGTGGCACACGGGGAGGGTCGTGCGTGCTTCAACGCAGTCGATCAGCAAGCGGCACTCGAGTCAGCGGGCGTGGTGGCCATGCGGTTCATCGATCATGATCTGCGGGTGGCTGATACGTACCCCTTTAACCCTAATGGTTCTCCTGAGGGTATTACGGGGCTGTGTAATGCAGACGGTCGTGTCACTGTCATGATGCCGCATCCGGAGCGCGTTTTTCGCGCCGCGCAGCTGTCGTGGTGCCCGCCAGGCTGGGAAACTGATTCGGGTTGGATGCGCCTGTTCCGTAACGCCCGCGTCTGGCTTGGGTAACTGTTACATGGTGTTGCCGCCGCTGAGTCGTTACACTCCGCGGCTGTTTGCAACTCAGGGCGCTGCCGTGGCAGCCAAAGTGTAAGACTGATGATGAACCGCTACCCCCTCTGGAAAAATCTGCTCATCCTGATTGTGGCACTGAGTGGCTTTTACTACGCCGCCCCTAACCTTTATGCGCCTGATCCCGCGCTTCAGATTGCCGGTGCCAGCAGTTCTCAGCAGATTGACGACCGCCTGCTGTCACGAGCCCAGGGCGCCCTCGATGAGGCGGGGATCGGCTTCTTTGGTGAGGTACTGCAAAATCAAGGCAAGTCGGCGCTGATACGACTCAACGACCGCGAGCAACAATTGCGGGCCCAGTCTATTCTTTCGCGGGAACTGGGCGATGGCTTTATCGTCGCCCTCAACCTCGCCCCTACCACGCCCGATTGGCTGATGGAGGGGGGTGCCACGCCTATGAAGCTGGGGCTGGACCTCAGCGGCGGCGTGCACTTTAAGTTAGAAGTGGATGTGGCCGCCGCTGCAGAGCGCAAACTCAATCAGTACGAGACCGGTATACAGAAGCGGCTCCGTGAGGAGCGGATTCGCGGGCGAATTAGCCTGGAGGGCTCGAAAGTCGCTATGCAGTTTCGCACTGAGGCAGATCGCGAATCTGCGCGGCGCGAAGTCGCGGATCTTTACCCCGAGCTGTTTCTCGATCGGGTCGATGAGGGCGACACCTGGTCCCTCTACGCCGAGGTGACGGAACAGACGATCAAGGAAGTCGTCGATTATGCGGTGACACAAAACCTGACGACTATGCGCAATCGGGTGAATGAGTTGGGTGTTTCTGAGCCGCTGGTTCAGCGTCAGGGTGCTAATCGTATAGTCGTCGAATTACCCGGCATTCAGGATACGGCTGAAGCCAAGCGGATTCTCGGTAAGGTGGCCAACCTCGAGTTTCGACTGGTAGCTGAGGCGAACGCCCCGATTTCTGATCGGCAGCGGTTTGAGTACCGCAGCGCGGATCGGGGTGGCATGACCGAGTGGTTGGAGCGGGATGTCATCATTACCGGAGAGAGTGTTTCCAATGCTCAGGCCGGTTTTGATCAAAATGGCCAGCCCAATGTGTCGATCAGTCTCGACGGAGAGGGCGGCATGCTCATGTCTCGCGCGACGCGTGCCAATATTAAGAGGCGCATGGGTGTGCTTTTCATCGAGCGAAAATATCGCACCCGCTACGAGCAGGACGAGTCCGGCGAAGAAATTGCGGTTCGTATTCCGTATGACGAAAAGAAACTCCTGACTGCGCCGGTTATTCAGTCGGCGCTGGGAGCGCAATTTCAAATCACTGGCCTCGATAACCCCGCCGAATCTTCGGAGCTGGCGCTGATGCTGCGAGCAGGTGCCCTGGCGGCGCCGATCACTTTTGTAGAGGAGCGAACCGTCGGTCCCTCGTTGGGCGCCGAGAATATTCAGCTGGGGATGAGGTCGGTTCAGGTGGGGCTGGCGTTGGTCGTCGTGTTTATGATGCTGTATTACCGCGTTTTTGGTGTCGCGGCAGTGATTGCGCTGTCGGGAAACCTGGTACTACTCGTGGGTATCATGTCTCTGCTGGGTGCCACGCTGACCTTGCCAGGTATTGCGGGAATCGTGCTGACGGTGGGGATGGCGGTCGATGCCAACGTACTGATTTTTGCCAGGATCCGTGAAGAAATCCGCGGTGGCTCGCCCCCCCAGACGGCGATTGCCCAAGGCTTCGACCGCGCCATCGTGACCATCCTTGACGCCAATATCACTACCCTGATTGTTGCCATTATTCTGTACGCGATTGGCACCGGGCCTATCAAGGGCTTCGCCGTGACGCTGTCGGTGGGCATTATCACGTCGATGTTCTGTTCGATCATGGGAACCCGTGCGTTGATCAATCTGATCTACGGTGGCCGGCGCGTGAAGACTCTGGCAATTGGCGGTGTCGCGCGGAAAGTGGCAGGAACTGAGGAAGCAGCCGGATGAAAGTCATACCCTTTATGAAGTGGCGCTGGATCGCCGTCGCGATGTCAGCGGCGGCTCTGCTGGCGGCGATCGGCTCGCTCAGCGTGCGACAACTCAATTGGGGCCTCGATTTCACTGGCGGAACACTGGTCGAAGTCGCTTACAGCGACAGTGCCGACCTCAGTGCGATTCGCGCTGTGCTGGATCAGGAAGGCTACGAGGGTGCGGTGGTCGTAAGCTTTGGCACTGACAAAGACGTATTGGTGCGACTGCCCGATGGCTATTCCGATGAGCAGGGCGCGCTGATGGTAGATAAGCTTCGCGCCGCAACCGACTTGGATATTGAGCTTCGCCGCATCGAGTTTGTTGGGCCACAGGTTGGAGAGGAGCTCCGCGACGACGGGGGCATCGCCATGCTGACTGCTCTGGGACTGGTGATGCTTTACGTCGCCTTTCGTTTCCAGATTAAGTTTGCGCTGGGTGCAGTGATCGCGCTAGCTCACGATGTGATTTTTACACTCGGCTTTTTCTCGCTGACCGGACTCGAGTTCGACCTGACGGTTCTGGCGGCTCTGTTGGCGGTAGTGGGGTACTCGCTAAACGATACGATCGTGGTATCGGATCGTATTCGCGAGAATTTGCGCAAGATTCGGCGCGCCAGTCCGAGTGAAATCATTGATGTGTCGCTGACCGAGACGTTGGGCAGAACGTTGGTCACGTCGCTCACGACCCTGTTGGTGCTCGCGGCGCTGGCGCTGTTTGGCGGCGAGATGATATTTGGTTTTGCGGTGGCGCTGTTGGTCGGGGTCGCGGTCGGAACCTACTCCTCCATGTATGTCGCCGCGACGACGCTGTTGCAGCTGGGTGTCAACAAAGAGGACGTCATGGTGCCTGAACGCGAGGGTGCAGATCAGGACGGCTTAATACCTTGACGCGGTTGCCGACAATACGGGCGGTTAGTCGGCAGTCCATTTAACGAGGGGCAACAGCTGCCGCAACAGCTTGGGATTGCCACACACCACGTTGCCAGACTCGTACCAGCTTTCTCCGCCCGTCAGATCGGCTACCAGCCCGCCTGCCTCGCGCACCAGTAAGGCACCGGCAGCAATGTCCCACTGATTCAGACCCATTTCCCAGAAGCCGTCGAGACGGCCAGCCGCCACGTACGCCAGATCAAGCGCCGCCGCTCCGCCACGGCGGATGCCCATGGATCGCCCTGCTACGGCCGCGAGCGACTGGGTGTACCAGTCCAGATGCTCATCGCAGTGATCTAAAAACGGCACGCCCGTGCCGATTAAACATTCCCTGATCTCCACACGGTCGCTCACGCGGATGCGATGTCCATTAAGCTGTGCGCCACGACCGCGAGAGGCAATAAACTCTTCTCGCCTGACGGGGTCATAGACAACAGCGTGCTCGATCTTTCCCCGATACAGGCAGGCGATGCTGATAGCGTAGTGCGGAATCCCACGCAGGAAATTACTGGTGCCATCAAGAGGGTCGATCACCCACGTATAGTCTGACTCCTCGTTACCTGAGAGGCCGCTTTCCTCACACTGATAGCGATGCTCCGGATAGGCTTTATTCAGGTGATAAAGAATGTCCTTCTCGGCCGCGATATCGACTTCGGTTACAAAGTCGGCTGCGGCCTTGGCCTGATAGCCGACCCGATCCATCTCGTCGGAAGCCCGGACGATCAAGTCTCCCGCTTTGCGTGCGGCGCGCAGTGCCATGGATGCCGTCGGTTCCATTGCCAGTTCCGGTGATGAAAGGCGGCGCATGATAACAGGGGCAACGAGTAGCGGATACGACTTTGGTAGACTCTCCCTCTGTGCGGTCATCCGACCCGGCCTTTCCAACCCAGACCGGTGCGTGATGGGACAACCCGTCCGCCCGATCCACCCTCTTGCCCCACACGCGAGTCTTCACGCTATGAATCCTGACAACATCGATATCGTCCTCGTTCACACGACTCATAGTGGCAACATTGGTGGTGTCGCCCGCGCCATGAAGAACATGGGCCTGACGAGATTGACGCTGGTAGCTCCCCAGGGATACCCGGCGCCGGAGGCGACCTGGCGCGCCGCGTCCGCAGTAGACGTGATGGAAAATGCACGCGTTGTTGACACCCTCGAGGAGGCTATCGCCGGGTGCCAGTTTGTGGTGGGTACCAGTGCGCGCGAGCGGCGCATTCCCTGGCCAGTGCAGGATGCTCGGCGCTGCGCCGAGCGGATTGCCGCGCATTCCGGTTCCGAGCGCGTGGCGATTCTCTTTGGCCGTGAAGATCGGGGACTGCTTAATGATGAATTGCAGCGCTGCAATTTGCACTGCCACATTCCTACCCACGAGGGTTACCAAAGTCTCAATCTGGCGATGGCGGTCCAGATTGTGGCCTATGAGTGCCGAATGATGCAGCTGGAGGATCGGACGGACCTGCCAGAAGATGCTGAGTGGGACACACCCTTCGCCACCGCAGACGATATGACGCGTTTCTACGCCCATTTGGAGGAGACGTTGGTTGATATCGAGTTCCTCAATCCACAGGCGCCGCGGCAGCTCATGCGGCGCCTCAAGCGGCTATACAACCGGGTGAGACTGGACGAAATGGAACTCAACATTCTGCGAGGGATCCTCACGGAAACCCAGAAAACGGCGGGCCGCCGCAGCGATTAAAACCACTTTTTCTTATTCTTGACTAAAATAGTCGGGAATAGCACAATTCGGTCTATGAAACTGACGACTCGGGGCCGTTATGCGGTCACCGCAATGCTGGATTTAGCCATCAACGGCGGCAGCCGACCGGTGTCTCTGGCAGATATTTCAGGCAGGCAGGAGATTTCCTTGTCCTACCTTGAGCAGCTGTTTGCCAAGCTACGCCGTGAACAGCTGGTGACCTCTGCAAGGGGTCCCGGGGGTGGGTATCGCCTGGCGCGCAATGGGGCGGATATTTTTGTCGCCCAGATCATTGACGCGGTGGACGAGTCCGTTGACGTGACCAACTGTCAGGGCAAGGGAAACTGCCATCAGGGAGAGACCTGTCTGACCCACCATTTATGGGAGGACCTGTCGGGACAGATCCATGATTTTCTCAGCCAGATCAGTTTAGGTGATCTGATGGAAGGGCGGGGGCGGAGACCCCTACAAAAGTATACGGAGGGGGTCTTGCAGACCCTCTCAGTACGATAAGGCGGGGCGTCCATACAGTGGATCGCGCCAGTCAATTAATCACCAGAGAGACGAACAGATCATGAATGCACCGGTGACCGTACAAACACCGATCTATTTGGACTACCTGTCGACGACACCCGCCGATCCGCGCGTGGTGGATGTAATGTCAGCCTGCCTTTCCACAGAGGGTGTGTTTGGTAATCCTGCGTCCCGTTCCCATGTTTTTGGCTGGAAAGCCGAGGAAGCAGTTGAGGATGCACGCAATCACGTCGCGGAGTTGATCAACGCGGACCCTCGAGAAATCGTGTGGACCTCTGGCGCCACTGAATCGGATAATTTGGCCATCAAGGGCGTCGCGCACTTCTACCACAAGAAGGGCAAGCACATTATTACCTCCAAGATTGAGCATAAAGCGGTGCTCGATACCTGTCGGCAGCTAGAGCGCGAGGGGTATGAGGTGACCTATCTTGACCCCGATGAACGGGGCCTTACCACGCCGGAAATGATCTCGGCAGCGCTACGGGAAGACACCATTCTCGTTACCGTGATGCATGCCAATAACGAGATTGGTGTAGTTAATGATGTAGCCGGCATTGGTGAGGTCTGTCGCGCGTCGGGCGTGCTGTTGCACGTGGATGCAGCCCAGAGTACCGGCAAAGTCCCGCTTGATATGGAAACGATGAAGGTCGATTTGTTATCAATGTCGGCCCACAAAATGTATGGCCCCAAAGGAGTTGGCGCGCTATACGTTCGTCGGAAGCCGCGCGTGCGACTTGAAGCGCAGATGCACGGCGGTGGCCATGAGCGAGGTATGCGCTCAGGTACGCTGGCGACTCACCAGTTGGTGGGCTTCGGCGAGGCCGCACGGATTGCCCGCGAAGAGATGGCTGCTGAGTCCGATCGACTGTCTGCCTTGCGGCAACGTTTCTGGGATGCCATCAGCGATATCCCCGAGGTGCACATTAATGGCGACCGTAATCAACGTCTGCCGGGTGCGCTCAACGTCAGCTTTGCTTTCGTTGAAGGCGAATCATTGATTATGTCGCTTAGAGATCTGGCGATCTCCAGTGGATCTGCTTGTACTTCGGCGAGTCTAGAGCCCTCATACGTGCTGCGTGCGCTGGGACTGAATGACGAGCTCGCGCACAGTTCTTTGCGATTCAGCTTCGGACGCTTCACCACTGAGGCAGAGGTCGACCATGCGGCGCGATCTGTGCGTCACGCGGTAGAGAAGCTGCGCGAGTTGTCGCCGCTCTGGGATATGTATCAGGACGGCGTAGACCTCAACACAATTGAATGGGCGGCGCACTGACGCCGTTCGGACTGCCTTTGGGAGAGAACCATGGCTTATAGCGAAAAAGTGATTGACCACTACGAGAATCCTCGCAACGTCGGCAAATTTGATGAGGGCGAGGACAACATTGGTACGGGAATGGTGGGTGCACCAGCCTGTGGTGACGTCATGCGCCTGCAGATTCAGGTCAATGACGACGGCGTGATTGAAGATGCAAAGTTCAAAACCTACGGCTGTGGTTCTGCCATTGCGTCGAGTTCCTTGCTCACCGAGTGGGTGAAAGGTAAGAACCTCGACGAAGCCGCGTCGATCAAAAATACTGAGATTGCCCAGGAGCTCTCGCTACCGCCGGTCAAGATTCACTGCTCGGTGCTGGCTGAGGATGCGATCAAGGCGGCGGTTCAGAACTATCGGGACAAGCAGGACAGCTGATATGGCGATTAGCCTGACAAGTGAGGCTGCGGAGCACGTTGGTCGACAGCTGGCCAGTCGCGGTACGGGCGAGGGGATACGCATTGGGGTGAAAACCTCCGGGTGCTCAGGCCTCGCCTATGTGCTCGAATTTGTTGACCACGCTGAGCCCGAGGACGCGTTTTTTGAGTCCGACGGCGTCAAGGTGTTCGTTGATCCCAAAAGTCTCGTTTATCTGGACGGTACGATCGTGGATTTTGCGCGCGAGGGCCTCAACGAGGGGCTTGAGTTTCGAAATCCGAACGTAGCCGGAGAATGCGGCTGTGGCGAGAGTTTCACGGTCTAAACGTGAACGCGACAGCGGGCGCGACAGCGCGCGACTACTTCTCACTGTTTCAGCTTGAGCCGGATTTCTCGGTCGACGAGGCAGCGCTTGAGCGGGCTTACCATTCGTTACTCTCCCAGTTCCACCCCGATCGCTATGCGGGCAAGGCGCAGTTTGAGCAACGCGTCGCGGCGCAATTCTGTGCCGATATCAACAGTGGCTATCGCGTGCTGTCTGACGCGGTTCTGCGCGCTGAATATTTGCTGACACGCGCGGGTGTGGACCTGGTCAAGGCAGAGCGCGAGGGTGTAGGCGCCGCGTTTTTGATGACGCAGATCATGCTGCGCGAAAGGCTTGAGGAAATGCCTCCATCTGATGGACAGGCTCGAGAGGCGCTGACAGAAGAAATCCGCGGGTATTACCAGACAAGTTGTGGCGAGTTTGCCGCCGCTGTCGGAGACGCCGCGTGGTCTGAAGCGGCGCGACATTGGCAAGAGATGTGTTTCCTCTCGAAGCTTCTGGACGATGCGCGACCGCGGGGTTATTGACGATGGTGTTGTTGCAAATTGCCGAGCCAGGCGCCACGGCTGAGGTTCATGGCGATCGTCAGATCGGAGTAGGAATCGACCTGGGTACGACCAACAGTCTCATCGCCCATTTTGACGGCACAGACTTGCGGGTTCTGGAAGATGAGTCCGGTCAAGCTTCACTTCCATCGGTCGTGTATTACGGTGCAAAGGGCACGGTGGTGGGCACTGCCGCAGAGACGTATTCGAGTTCAGAGCCAACTAACACCATTGCCTCAGCCAAGCGAATGCTGGGACGCTCCCGTGCTGAGTTTGAGGACGATCCCTACGTGGCGCTGGCGGAAGGAGAGGGACTCGCATTCAACACGGATGCCGGTAGTAAGACGCCGGTAGAGGTCTCCTCGGCGATACTCAACGAACTGAAATTAAGAGCGGAACCCCAGTTAACGGGGCCGATTGCCGGCGCAGTGATTACCGTGCCGGCCTATTTCGATGACGCGCAGCGTCAGGCGACTCGGCAGGCTGCTGAGTTGGCGGGTGTGAAGGTATTGCGCTTACTGAATGAGCCCACCGCAGCCGCCGTGGCCTATGGTTTGGATGAGCACGCCGAGGAATCCTCGTTGCTGGCGGTCTACGACCTCGGCGGAGGGACCTTTGATATCTCTTTGCTGCGCATGCGCGCCGGCTTGTTCGAAGTACTCGCCACTGGCGGCGACAGTGCATTGGGTGGTGATGACTTTGATCGAGCACTGGCGACGTACTTAATGGAACAGGTGGCGCTTGATGCGCCCAACCCGGTGCAGCGGCGGGTCTTGCTCTCCCTTGCGCGCCAGGCCAAAGAGGCCCTCAGTGAGGCAGAATCGGTCAGTGTTGATGTCAGCGTCCTGAGCGCGCGAAGCGAAGAGATCATGGTATCGAGATCCACGCTTGACGGACTGTTGGCGCCTTTTATCGAGCGGACGCTGGCGGCCTGTCGAATGACGCTTGAAGACGCGGGTGTGGAGACGGTAGATCGCGTGGTATTGGTTGGCGGATCGACCCGCACTCCCGCGGTTCGGCAGGCGGTGGCGAAGTGTTTTGACCTGGAGCCATTATGCAGTCTTGACCCGGACCAAGTGGTGGCGATGGGTGCTGCGCGGCAGGCCGATGTTCTGGTTGGTAATCGTCAGGGGGATGAGGCGTTACTCCTCGATGTCATTCCCCTTTCGCTGGGTCTTGAAACATACGGCGGATTGGTGGAGCGCATCATCGATCGCAACAGCACCATACCCGTCGCTCGTGCACAGGAGTTTACGACCGCCCGTGATGGCCAGACCGGGCTGGTGGTCAACGTGGTTCAGGGTGAACGGGAGCGGGTTGAAGACTGTCGATCTCTGGCTCGCTTTGAGTTGACCGGGATCCCGCCCATGGTTGCGGGTGCCGCACGAATCGAGGTGACCTTTAGGGTCGATGCCGATGGCATTCTAGAGGTCTCGGCAGTAGAGCAGCAAACGGGTGCCCGCAGCGACATTGTTGTGAAGCCGGCTTTTGGGCTGGATGAAGGCCAGATTACCGAGATGCTCAAGGCCGGATACGAGTACGCCAGTGAGGACATGCTGGCGCGCAAGATCGGCGAGGC
Source organism: Halieaceae bacterium (assembly GCA_002683395.1). Taxonomy (GTDB): domain Bacteria; phylum Pseudomonadota; class Gammaproteobacteria; order Pseudomonadales; family Halieaceae; genus Luminiphilus. The sequence continues at coordinate 22,710 of NYTG01000022.1, forward strand.
ACGGGTTGAGGCCGAGGCCCTTCTCGCGGGTTTGCAAGCGGCTCTGGCAGCCGATGGCGATCTGTTGTCTGCCGAAGAAACGACCGAGCTGCAGCGCGATATGACGGCGCTTGAGACGGTTATGGAACAGAATGAACCAGATGAGATTCGTGCAGCCACAGAGGTACTGGGTCGGGCGAGTGAAGTGTTCGCCGCGCGTCGAATGGATCGCAGTATTCAAGCAGCCCTGCAGGGCGTAGCACTCACGGATCTCGAGTCTGCTGAGGCGGAGGAAAACACACCGTGACAGAAGTCGTTCTATTACCTCACCACGAAATTTGCCCTGAAGGTGCCGTTATTGAGGCACAGGAGGGCGAGACTGTCTGCGAAGCGCTGTTGCGCAATGACATTGACATTGAGCATGCCTGCGAGATGTCCTGTGCCTGCACAACTTGCCATGTCATTGTTCGCGAGGGCTTTGACTCTCTGGAAGAGGCGGATGAGTTGGAGGAGGATTACCTCGACAAGGCCTGGGGTCTGGAGCCCGAATCCAGGCTGTCCTGTCAGGCCCGCGTGGGGAGCGCGAATCTGGTGGTCGAGATTCCCCGCTACACCATCAATCATGCGTCTGAGCGCCATTAGTGCCAAGGTTTTGGGCGATAAGTCCAACATGGCAATGTTGCCATGACACTGCGGGGTAAACGCCTTATACTCCGCGCCCGCGAGGCATGAGCCTTGCTCTTAATCAGCAAATTTCGGAGAGAGACATGGCGGTGGAGCGCACCTTATCGATTATCAAGCCCGATGCGGTAGGGAAGAACGTGATTGGCCAGATCATCAGCCGTTTTGAAGAGGCGGGATTAACGGTGGTGGCGGCCAAGATGCTGCACTTGTCCGATATCGTAGCGGGCGGTTTTTATGCTGAGCACCGGGAACGTCCCTTTTATGCCGATCTGGTGACTTTCATGACCTCCGGCCCTGTGGTCGTGCAAGTGCTCGAGGGTGAGGGCGCCATCGCGCGTAACCGCGAGTTGATGGGCGCAACTAACCCTCAGGAAGCTGATGCAGGCACCATTCGTGCAGATTTTGCGCAATCAATCGACGCCAACGCGGTGCACGGCTCTGATTCGTCGGCCTCTGCAGCGCGAGAGATCGCTTACTTTTTTGCCTCCAGCGAGATTTGCCCACGTTGAGGCATGGCCGGCTCTGATGCCATGACTGCAGCAGACCAGCTTATCGTCACGGCCCCGGCGACCGATCGGGTCAACCTCTTGGGTCTGACCCGGCAGCAGCTCGAAACCTTCTTCATTGACCTCGGTGAGAAACGCTTTCGTGCCCAACAGGTGATGAAATGGATCCATCATCGTGGCGTGAAAGATTTCGCGGAAATGACTGACCTGAGCCAGCCCTTGAGGGCGCGGCTTGCGGAAATCGCCGAGATCACTCCACCTAGCATCGCCGAGCAGCACGACTCGCAGGACGGAACCCGGAAATGGGCTATCGCGGTAGAGGGCGGCAGCCTCGTTGAAGCGGTGCTGATTCCAGAAGGGGATCGCGCAACACTGTGTGTGTCGTCTCAGGTGGGTTGCAGCTTGGACTGCACTTTCTGTTCAACCGGTAAACAGGGTTTTCAGCGAGATCTGACGGCCGCAGAGATTATCGGTCAGGTGTGGCTTGCCATTAACTCCTACGGTGCCTGGCAGTCAGGCAAAGGCCGCGTCGTCACTAACGTCGTGATGATGGGAATGGGGGAGCCACTGCTTAATTTTGATAACGTCGTCTCTGCAATGAGCCTGATGTGCGATGACCTGGCCTACGGGCTGTCAAAGCGTAAGGTGACATTATCGACTTCCGGGGTGGTCCCGAATCTCGACCGGCTCGCAGAGTGGGCTGATGTGAGTCTCGCGGTGTCACTTCATGCGCCGAATGATGCGTTGCGCGATCAAATCGTACCCATCAATCGCAAGTACCCGATTCAACGATTATTGGCTTCGGCCAAAGCCTACCTCGATGCGCAGTCGGATAAAAAGCGTGTCGTTACTATTGAGTACACGTTGCTGGCGGGTATCAACGATAGCGTAGAGCAGGCGCAAGAACTGTCACAGTTGCTTAAAGGCTATCCCTGTAAAATCAACCTCATTCCATTTAATGACTTCCCCAACTCGGGCTATGAGCGCCCGAGCGGTAATGCGGTCAGTCGCTTCTGGCAGGTGCTCACCGATGCAGGTTTTGTCGTCACGGTGCGCACGACCCGAGGGGATGATATTGATGCTGCCTGCGGGCAACTCGTAGGCGAGGTGGTCGACCGCACGCGACGCGCGGAGCGTCATCGGGCTGGACGGAGCGACCATAGCCTGTTGGAATCGGATCGATGACAACTTATCCCCTCAGGAAGCCGCTGCTGAATCTCAGCCGCGTCGTCCGATCGCCCTGTCAGAGTGCCGTGACCGCTGCACTGCGCGGTGGGATCTTGGTGGCGATTCTCCTCGCGCTAGCCGGTTGCGTGACCGAGTACAGCGGCGGCACTCAAATGACGTCTGATCCTGACGCCACGCTGGACAAGCGCGTGGCGCTTGCTCGTCAATACATTGGCGTGGGGGACTGGGAGAACGCCAAGCGTAATCTCGAGCTGGCGCAGGAGATTGATCCCGAGAATGCAGAGGTGTTTGAAGCGTTTGCGCTGGTCTATCAAAGCACTGGCGAAGTTGAAATGGCTGAATCGCAATTTCAGGCGGCGCTGAAAACAGATCCGGGGCTCTCTCGTGCACGCAACAACTATGCCGCCTTTTTGTATTCCCGCGGGCGCTATGTCGAGGCGGAGAGCGAGTTTTATCGCGTCACTGAAGATACCCTGTATAGCGGTCGGCCTATGGCTTTTGTGAGCCTGGGCTTGTGCAGGCTGCGGCTGAGTAATGCATCGGGTGCTGAGGCGGCCTTTTCGCGAGCGCTATCGATGGATCGGCGCAACCCCGTGGCACTCCTTGAAATGGGATTTCTACGTCTTGAAGCGGGTGATACTGACGAAGCCGCGCGGTATCATGGGGCCTACAAGACGGTCTCGCCAGAGCAATCGCCGCGGGGGCTGCTACTCGGACTGGAAATTGCCGATTTAACAGGCGACCAGGATGCACAGAGCAGTTATGAGTTGGTATTGCGTAATCTGTACCCAGACTCGCCTGAGTACAGCGCCTGGATGGAGCGTCAGAGTCGATAACAAGTATCCGGTCTGGAGACCGGATGCGGGAGAATAGTGGCCATGAACCAGCCTTCACCCATAAAGCGCCGTGTCAGTAGACAAATACAGGTGGGTAACGTCCCCATCGGTGGCGACGCCCCTATTGCCGTGCAAAGTATGACGAATACTGAGACCTGCGATGTCGAGGCGACCGTCGCGCAAATCCGCGCGATTGCCGAGGCAGGAGCTGATCTGGTCCGGGTGTCGGTGCCGAGCATGGAAGCCGCGGAGGCCTTTCGCGAAATCAGGCCGCGTGCTGGGTTGCCGGTCGTGGCCGATATCCACTTCGACCACAAAATTGCGTTAAAAGTCGCTGAGTACGGGGTCGACTGTCTCCGGATTAACCCTGGCAACATCGGCCGGGAGGCGAAGGTCAGAGAGGTGATTGCTGCCTGTCAGGATCGCGGTATTCCCATTCGTATTGGCGTTAATGCAGGGTCCTTGGGCAAGGAGTTAATGCGCAAGTATCCGGAGCCGAACGCGGATGCATTGGTGGAGTCAGCGCTCAGAAACGTCGAGATTCTGGACCGCCACGACTTTCAGGATTTTAAAGTCAGCGTGAAAGCGTCAGAGATCTTTATGGCGGTCGAGGCCTACCGTAAGTTGGCTAATCAGATTGAGCAGCCACTCCACCTCGGGATTACTGAGGCGGGCGGCCTGCGGGGCGGAACGGTGAAATCGGCGGTAGGCCTTGGGATGCTGTTGATGGAGGGTATCGGCGATACCATCCGCATTTCACTGGCCGCTGACCCGGTCGAGGAGATCAAGGTTGGCTTTGAAATATTGAAGAGCCTGAAGTTGCGCGCCAACGGCATCAACTTCATTGCCTGCCCGAGCTGCTCGCGGCAGAACTTCGATGTGATCAGCACGATGAATGAGTTGGAAAATCGTCTGGAGGATGTGCGCACGCCCATGGATGTGGCCGTGATTGGATGCATTGTTAATGGGCCAGGAGAGGCGCGGGAGGCTGATGTCGGGCTGACGGGCGCGACTCCCAGCAACCTGATCTATATCGACGGGGAGCCGGATCACAAAGTCAGCAATCAAGACTTTGTTGATCACCTCGAGTCCGTGATTCGTGACCGCGCTGAGGCGATCGAAGTCGCTCGCTCTGAGCGGGAAGCGAACATTATTTCCAGCACACTCTGACGCTCACGGCATGACAACTTACCGAGCGATACGTGGGATGGTCGACATCCTGCCCGATGACACGCCTTTATGGCAGTCAATGGAAACGGCGGCCCTCGAGGTGTTGTCGAGCTATGGCTATGCTGAAATCCGATTGCCGATCATTGAATCTACAGATCTTTTTGCCCGCTCTATCGGTGAAGTTACCGACATTGTTGAAAAAGAAATGTACAGCTTTGCCGACCGCAATGATGACAGCATGACTCTGCGTCCCGAGGGCACGGCAGGGTGTGTCAGAGCGATGGTGCAACACAATCTGGCCCTCACCACTCAGCGGCTTTGGTACATGGGGCCGATGTTTCGCTACGAGAGGCCCCAAAAGGGTCGCCAGCGGCAGTTTCACCAGCTGGGAGTGGAGGCTTTCGGGGTCGCAACGCCTGATCAGGATGTCGAGCTGATTGCGCTCAGTCGCCAGCTGTGGCGACGCCTGGGTGTGGATGATGCGCTGCAGCTCGAAATCAACAGCATCGGTTCTGCAGCCGATCGCGCTCGCTACAGAGAGGCGCTGGTCGAGTACCTGTCGGGCCATCGTGATCAGCTCGACGCTGACAGCCAACGCCGGCTGGATACCAACCCGCTCCGCATTCTTGACAGTAAAAGTCCTGAAACGCAGGCGTTGCTCGAATCGGCACCGGTGTTGTCGGAGTACCTCGATACCGAAACGCAGGCAGAATTCGCGGCGTTGCTCAGTCAGTTGGATTTGCTGGGTATAACGTATGGGGTCAATCCGCGGCTGGTGCGGGGACTCGACTATTACAATAAAACGGTATTCGAATGGACAACCGACCGCCTTGGGGCCCAAAGTACCGTGTGCGGAGGCGGGCGCTACGATACGCTGGTGTCCACCTTCGGGGGTAAGGATACGCCCGCGGCCGGTTTCGCGGTGGGTCTAGAGCGACTGATCTTGCTCATGCAGTCGCTGGATATTACAGTCACGGCCCCGGCAGATCTCTACGTCGTCACGGCGGACGCAAACGCCTATCGACACAGCCTGCCGAGGTTGGATGCACTGCGTCGGCAGTTTCCGGATCTTGATATCGTCCAGCACTTGGGCGGGGGAAGCTTTAAGCGTCAGTTCAAGCGGGCCGACAAAAGTGGCGCGGCGTGGGCGCTGGTTTACGGTGAAGACGAGGTATCGGCCAGTCAGGTAACCCTGAAACCCCTGCGGACCGATGCCGAGCAACAGACAATTGCCGATGGCGAGCTGGCAACGTTTTTGGCGGGTTATCTCGCAGAAACACATAGCGTCTGAGAAAAGGAGTCGCGCGTGGCAGATCATATGCAGGATGAGGCAGATCTTGAGGCCCTCAAACGCTGGTGGGATGAGAACGGCAAGGGCCTCGTCGCTGCGGTAGTCGTGGCGGTACTGGGCACGGTCGGTTGGCAGCAGTATCAGGGATTTAGCGCATCAAAGGCTGAAGCAGCTTCAGACGTTTATGCCAGCATGCTGGCGATTCAGCTCGAAGGCGGCGATACCGAGCCACTGCAGGCGTTGGCGGCGCAGTTAAAGGACGAATACGGCGGTTCGAGCTATGCGCGCTTTGGCGCCATGCTCGAGGCACGCATTGCAGTCGAAGCGGGAGACCTGGCCGCAGCGGAATCTGCCTTGCGCTGGTCACTGTCTGCCGGTGATACCCGTTCGGATATTGGCCAGTTAATTCAATTGCGGTTGGCCCGCGTGCTGGCAGCACAGGGCAAAGAGCCCGAAGCGTTGGCGATTTTGGCGCAGGGTAGCGAGGCTTATCCTGTGGCTTTTGCCCAGGCGGAGGGCGATATTCATCTCGCTGCGGGCCGCACTGACGAAGCGCTCACTGCTTACCGCGATGGTCGTGATCTCGCTGCAGAGTTAGGGCAGTACAGTGCGGTCCTTGACAACAAGGTGCGCACGCTTGAGACGCGTCTACCCGCCTCACCCGGAATTGTTACCCCAGAGGATGCCAGCTGATGAGTCGGCTAAGTCGCTTAATTCTGTTAGCAAGTTTTGCATTGAGTGCAGGCTGTAGCACGGTTACAGGCTGGTTCAGCGACGATGACTTTGATCCCCGTGAGCCCGTTGAGCTGCAAAAAATTAGCGAACAGGTGAAGCTCAAGAGCCGCTGGTCTCGTGGTGTTGGCGATGGTCAGGGTGATGGTCTTTACAAGATGAATCCCATTCTGGTCGACGATAGCCTTTATGTGGCCTCGGCAGAGGGCAGGGTGGCTGCCGTCGACGCCGAGACCGGCCGGGTTCGCTGGAAGAACGATCTGGATCTCGCCCTGTCTGGAGGGGTGGGACATCACCGCGATGCGATTTTCGTCGGGGCTGCCGAAGGGCTGGTGATGCGACTGTCCGCCGAAAACGGCGAAGAAGTCTGGCGCACGGGGGTCTCCGGTGAGGTGCTCTCGGCGCCTCAGGGTGATGGCCGGTATGTCGTGGCCCAAACCTATGACGGCAAACTGATGGGTTTCGACTATGAGACCGGCGAGGTGCGCTGGACCTATACCAGCGATGTCCCGGTATTGACGTTGCGGGGGACGGGTACCCCCATGATCCTCGGCGACAATGCCATTGCCGGATTTGCTGACGGCAAGGTGGTCGCGATTAATCTTCGCTCGGGTAATGTTGCCTGGGAGGCGCGGGTCGCAGTCCCGCAGGGTCGCTCCGAGATTGAGCGCATTGTCGATATTGACGGCTCCATGGCATTACAGGGCAGTGAGCTCTATGTCGCGAGTTATCAGGGTAGATTGGTTGCGATTGATACTCGCTCAGGCCGGCGGCTATGGCAGCGAAATGTATCTTCGGTATCAGGCGTGGGCGTGGGCTTTGGCAATGTCTATATTGCGGATGACGACGGCACGGTCAGCGCGTTTCTGCGAAATGGGCAGGGAGTGCGTTGGCAGAACATTGATCTCGGATTCCGCGAGTTATCGAGGCCGACCCCGGTAAACAGCTATGTGGCGGTGGTGGACTTCGAAGGTTATCTCCATCTGCTCTCGCAGGTCGACGGTGAAATTGTCGGCCGCACCAAAGTCGATTCCAATGGCGCCCGGGCGGATATGATTGCGCGGGGCAATCGCCTCTTTGTCTACACGAACGACGGCGGCCTCAAGGCCTACGACGTCGAATCGCGAAACTGACGCCATGCTCCCCGTGCTCGCCTTGGTGGGCCGTCCAAACGTCGGCAAATCCACACTCTTTAACCAACTAACTCGCAGTCGAGATGCACTCGTAGCGAATCTTTCCGGTCTTACCCGCGATCGTCAATACGGCCAGGGGCGACTGGAAGAGACCGCCTTTATCGTTATCGACACTGGCGGTATTACGGGCGAAGAAGAGGGCATTGATGCGGCCATGGCAGATCAATCTATGGCCGCGATCGCCGAGGCCGATGTCGTGCTGCTACTGGTAGATGGACGATCAGGCCTTCATCCGGGTGACGAGGCTTTGGTGACCTACCTGCGAACTCAGGGTAAGGCTTTTCATCTCGTCGTGAATAAAATTGACGGTGTTGGCGAAGACATTGCCGCCAGCGATTTTTATCAGCTGGGTGTCGAACACGTTCATAGTATCGCGGCGACGCACAACCGCGGCGTCAAAAAGCTGATAGCGGACGTGCTGAACCCCTGGGCGGCACTGGCTGAAGCCGATGACGAAGCAGGCAATAGCGGTGCAATTCGGGTCGCCATTGTCGGGCGCCCCAACGTGGGCAAGTCGACCCTTGTGAACCGACTGTTGGGTGAGGAGCGGGTTGTCGTGTTCGATGAGCCCGGGACGACCCGCGANAGTGTCTACATTGACTANGAGCGNCGGGGACGCCACTACACGCTGATCGATACCGCGGGCGTGCGTAAGCGCAAAAATGTGCGGGAAGCGGTAGAGAAGTTTTCGATCGTCAAAACGCTCAAGGCGATTGCTGATGCACAGGTGGTCATTCTGATCCTGGATGCCCACGAGGGTATCGTTGAGCAGGACCTGCACTTGTTGGGGCAGTGCATCGATGCGGGCCGTGCGTTGGTGATCGCGTTAAATAAGTGGGACGGCATTGAATCTGATGAGCGCGACTGGATTCGCTCGGAACTGCGTCGCCGGCTCCAATTTATTGATTATGCGGACACGCATTTTATTTCGGCGTTGCATGGTTCGGGTGTCGGTAAGCTATATGGCTCTATTCATGCCGCACATGACGCAGCGACCCGTTCATTGAGTACGCCACGGCTCACCCGGATTCTGGAGGATGCGGTGTCGACTCACCCGCCGCCCATGGTGAATAGCCGGCGCGTTAAATTGCGTTATGCCCATGCCGGGGGGCAAAACCCACCCGTGGTGGTAGTGCATGGCACGCAGACAGCGGCGTTGCCGGCGAGTTATCAACGCTATCTTGAGAAAACCTTTCGCCGTGAGCTGGATTTGCATGGCACGCCGATTCGAATTGAACTGCGCTCGGGAGAAAACCCTTATGCAGGCAAGCGAAACAAGCTGACCCAGCGTCAGGTAGAACGCCGCAGACGCATGATGAGCCATATCAAGAAATCAGAAAAAAAAGCGCGCCACAAAAAACGCGACGGTTAGTGCTACTCAGGCTCGCACGATCACGCTGACGTTCGTTGAGTCCTCATTCGACGGCCGCCGCTGTCTCGAGGGCAGGTCACCTTGCTCAGAGCGGTTCCCCTTCGGGGTACAGCGCCGCTTCCAGCTCAGATAACCGCTTCTTTAACTGCTCGCGATCTGTTGCCTGCACATTGAGGTGCCCGACTTTGCGACGACGACGCAGCGACTTTGTGTACCAGTGCAGGCTCACATCGTTTGACTGCAGGAGCGCCGTATCGGGCGTACGTCCCAGTAGGTTCAGCATTCCAGCGTAGCAGTGGGGCTGGGTGGCACCGGGCCGGGTGTCCGTAATGGCGCGAATATGGTTACTGAATTGAGAGGTAACGCCAGCGTCTTGAGACCAATGGCCGCTATTGTGTACGCGCGGCGCCAGCTCGTTCACGCGCAGCGAGCCTCCCTCATCAAAAAGCTCAATGGAGAGCACGCCCACGTAGGACCAGTGCTCGAGTAGTCTGTGGGCGATATGGGTCGCTTGTGCCTGCGTCTCCGGGNTGACGTCGGCTGCCGGCACCTCGGAGGTGAGCAGAATGCCCTCCCTATGGCGGTTTTCGGCCAACGGATAAAGCGCCACCTCGCCGCTGACAGCGCGCGCGGCAATCATGGATAACTCTCTGTCAAAGTGGACCGCCCCCTCGACCACGAGTGGCGGGAGCGAGTGNATTTGACCTGCGAGGGCCTCCAGCGCGGCGCTGTCTCGCAAATGCCATTGGTTCTGTCCGTCGTACCCTTGCTCACAGGACTTTACGAAGGCCGGATAACCGACGGCAGTCACAGCGTCGATCAGTGACGAAGCATCGTCAACCAAATGAAATGGCGCGGTTTCGATGCCTAGCGATTGCAGCAGTGTCTTTTCTCTGCCGCGATGCTGACAAATTCTGATCGCTTCGGCAGAGGGCGCTACCAGACAGTGGCCTGAGAGCCCCTCTAGCATCGGCACGCTAACGTGTTCTTTTTCGACGGTTACCACGTCGGGACACTCGAGAGCCTCGTAGAGGTCTGCGGAGAGTTGATGCTCATCCCACACGACAATTGGACCCAGACCGTTGACGCAATCGGTACCCTCACCGGGGTCCGCAATGAAGGAGAAGTGATGGCCCATTTCCCAGCCGGCGATGGCCAGCATTCTGGCCAATTGGCCACATCCTGCGATGGCGATGCGCATCAGTCGACGGCGTCGGGTACGTTTGCAGTTTGTTGCGCTCTCCAGCGCTGCACGGCCTCCGATAGTGCAGGGTCTGAAGTGGCCAGGATCTGGGCGGCCATCAGGCCGGCGTTGTAGGCACCCGGTTCGCCGATGGCTTGGCAGGCTACGGCAACGCCGCGTGGCATTTGCACCATGGAGAGCAAACTGTCCATGCCTTTGAGTTGCTTACTGGAAACGGGGACCGCAATAACGGGCAGGTGAGTCATGGAAGCTGCCATGCCCGCCAGATGTGCCGCGCCGCCGGCGCCGGCAATGATGACCTGAATTCCGCGCCCAGCCGCGCCCTCGGCAAACTCGACCAGCCTCGACGGCGTGCGGTGTGCCGACACTACCCGGGCCTCAAAGGGAATACCCAGCTCCGTCAAAACGGTGGTGGCAGTCTGCATGGTTTCCCAGTCTGATTGAGATCCCATAATGATGCTTACCAGCGGTTCACTCATGCTGTCGTCTCCTGACAGACACGCCCTTTGCGCGGGGCATCGGGCAAAGGCGGGAGTCTAGGGTGAAACGGCCGTAACTTAAAGAGAAGCCTTACACCTACTGACGCAGGCATTTTTTTAGTGAATGGCAGATATGACTGCTATTTGGTTTGAAAATGATGGGCCGGAGCCTAGACTGCCGGCTTCTTGACGTTGCCCTGACCGCAACACCGACCAGTGGGAGAGACACCATGTCGTCATACGCAGAGACTATTAAAGCGTTAGAAGTAAGCTGTGAACAGGCCAATAGCTGGTCTGATATCAGTCCTGAGTATGCGGCCCGCATGCGGCTTCAGAACCGGTTCAAGACCGGGCTTGATATTGCTCGCTACACTGCGGCGATTATGCGCAAGGACATGGCGGATTACGATAATGACCCGGCGCATTACACCCAGTCACTGGGTTGCTGGCACGGTTTTATTGGACAGCAAAAACTGATCTCCATTAAGAAGCACTTTGGTAATACCGATAAACGGTACCTGTATCTCTCGGGTTGGATGATTGCTGCATTACGCTCTGAGTTTGGTCCGCTGCCCGATCAGTCCATGCACGAGAAAACCTCGGTTCCTGCACTGATTGAAGAGCTGTACACGTTTCTGCGCCAAGCCGATGCCCGTGAGTTGGGCGGATTGTTCCGCGCTCTCGATGCGGCCCGAGAGGGCGGTAACGAGGTCGAAGTCAAAAGCATCATCAGTCAGATCGATGAGTTTCAAACTCACGTCGTGCCCATCATTGCCGACATTGATGCAGGCTTTGGCAATGAGGAGGCGACTTACCTGTTAGCGCGTCGCATGATCGAGGCAGGGGCCTGTGCTATCCAGATCGAGAATCAGGTTTCTGATGAAAAGCAGTGTGGCCACCAGGACGGCAAGGTCACCGTGCCCCATGCGGACTTCATCGCCAAGATTCGAGCCATTCGCTACGCCTTTTTGGAACTGGGTGTCGAAGACGGCGTCATTGTCGCGCGCACCGATTCATTGGGCGCAGGCCTGACCAAGCAGATTGCTGTGACGCAGGAGCCCGGGGATTTGGGCGACCTCTATAACGGGTTCCTAGACGGCGACTACATCGAGAGCGCAGATGACATTGCCAATGGCGACGTGGTGGTCAAGGCCAATGGCAAACTGCTGAGGCCCGCTCGACTGGCCTCTGGCCTGTTCCAGTTTCGCAAGGGTTCAGGAGAAGATCGCGTGGTGCTCGACTGCATCACTTCATTGCAAAACGGTGCCGATCTGCTCTGGATCGAGACCGAAAAGCCTCATGTGGGACAGATCGCCGCCATGGTGAACCGCATTCGTGAGGCGGTACCTGATGCCAAGCTCGTCTATAACAACAGTCCGTCCTTTAATTGGACGCTCAGCTTTCGCCAGCAGGTGTTTGATGCGTGGTCCGAAGCCGGGCAGGACGTGTCAGCTTATGATCGCGAGGCGCTGATGGATGCCAGTTATGACGAGACAGAGCTGGCGATCGAGGCGGATCGGCAAATCCAATCTTTCCAGCGTGACGGCGCGCGTGAGGCGGGCATCTTCCATCACCTCATTACGCTGCCCACTTATCACACGGCTGCGCTCTCAACAGATAATCTCGCCAAGGAGTATTTCGGTGAAGCGGGCATGCTCGGTTACGTGGCTGGGGTACAGCGCAAGGAGATCCGTCAAAGTATCGCCTGCGTCAGGCACCAAAATATGGCGGGCTCTGACATGGGCGATGATCATAAAGAGTACTTCTCGGGTGATGCAGCGCTGAAGGCTGCTGGCGATGACAACACGATGAATCAGTTTGGCTGATCGAGTCCTCGCAAGGGATTGAATTCGCGCGGGCACTTTGGTGCCCGCGCTTGCGTTTGGCGCGCGGCGCCTGCACTCTCTTTAGCATGAAGTGGGAAGAAATCGACCAACAGGCCTGTTCCGTAGCCCGCGCACTGGCGGTGCTCGGTGAGCGCTGGACCTTGCTGATTATCCGCGATGCGTTTCGCGGTACACGGCGCTTTGACGATTTCCAACGCAGTCTCGGGGTCACGCGACATCGGCTGTCCGAACGTCTGCGGAAGCTGGTCGGCGAGGGCGTCCTGACACGCGTCGCCTATATGGAGCGACCGACCCGCTATGAGTACCGGCTGACCCGCAAGGGCCTCGCGCTCTATCCGGTGCTCATGACGCTGAGCCAGTGGGGTGATGACTGGCTCGACGACGGAAATGGCCCGCCTCAANATTACCGCCACAGCCTCTGTGGAAAGCAAACCCGAGCGATATTGTGTTGCGACGAGTGCGGAGACCCACTGCGCCCCGAGGAGGTCTCCGCGCAGGCGGGGGAAGTCTTGAGCACCTATATCGCGCATCTGGCATCGCGGGGCGAAGAGGTGCCCTCAGACGGCGAATTAGCGCGTGACGCAGCGCGCTATTGGCGTGAGAACAGGAGTGACGAAGCATGAATGAGAAGGTCAACCAGTTGGTGATGAACGCTGACTTGGCAGCGATGCCGGGGGAAGGTTTAGATCCGGTGGCCGAGCAGTTGCATCGCAAGCAACGGCTTGCTGCCGCGCTGAGAATATTCGGTAAGTTTGGATTTGACGAGGGGGTGGCGGGGCACATTACCGTCCGCGACCCCCTCGACAGCGAGACGTTTTGGGTCAACCCTATGGGGCGTTCATTCAAACTGATACGAGTCTCTGATCTGATACGAGTGAGTCACGCGGGCGATATCGTTGAAGGTGAAGGTCTCCTGAATGGCGCCGCATTTACCATCCACAGCCATATTCACCAGACCCGCCCGGAGGTAACGGCCGCCGCTCATGCGCACTCCATCTATGGCAAAACCTGGTCGGCTCTCGGGCGACTGCTCGACCCCATCACACAGGATGCCTGTGCTTTTTATGACGATCTTGCGCTGCTCGATGACTATACGGGCGTCGTCGTCTCGATGAGTGAAGGTGAGCGTCTGGCCGCTGCGTTGGGCGACAAAAAAGCCATTGTGCTCAAGAATCATGGTCATCTCACGGTGGGGGAGTCAGTAGACGAAGCGCTCTGGTGGTATGTGACCTTTGAACGAAGCTGTCAGGCACAGCTCATGGCAGAAGCGGCGGGGACAACGAGCCCTATACCCCACGATATGGCGTTGCATACCGCGGGGCAGGTGGGCAGTACGCTGGCGGGTTGGTTCAGTGCGCAACCGCTCTTTGACGTGATCTTGGCGGAGCAGCCCGATCTTCTCGACTAGTTTCGGGTTAGCAGACGCTCTTCGTCGAGAAGCGGATTATCGGTGTCAAGCTGATCGCGGTTGAAGGCGTACCAGAGAGACACTAGAACCATCGTCTCGATCATCACGAGTACCCAATGCAGGGAAATCACCTGTTCGGCGCGTCCATCGACGCCGGCAAACTGCTCGAGGCCCGTATAGAGCCCCCAAGCGCCTGCCATGCCCAGTAGATAACCCGCCTGCTTGGCCATATCCAGCTTGCGCAGTTGCTCGATAGAGACCATCAGCAGGGTTTCACAGCGCACAAGATAATTACCCAGAGAGAAAGTCAGCTGGTAGCCGATATAAACGAACAGTGCTAGCGGCAACTCAAGCGGCAGAATGAGCACTGCTGCGACCCCGCTGAGGGTAACCAGCTCGACCAGCAGCGACAGGCGAAAAAACCAGCCCGGTGCAAGAATCCGACGATACTGGGTAGCGACCATCAAAGTGCCCAGCGCCAGCCCGATCCCTCCCGCAGAGAAGATAGCGGGTGATAACGGTGTGTACAGAGTGAATACGGCGCCCACCGACAGGCCCAGAAAAAGCGAGTTGAGAAATTTGTAGCGGACAAACGCGCCTGGGCGGATCGCAGGGTGCGGAGCCATATTTAGTAGTCTACGCCCTGTCTGGCGCGAACGCCGGCGCGATAGGCGTGTTTCACTTCCTTTACTTCAGAGACGGTATCCATCGCTTCCCGCAATGCCTGACCACCACCACGCCCGGTCACGACCACGCTTTGCGATTCGGGTCGACCGGTGAGCGCGGCGATCACCTCGCTCTCCGGCAAGTAATCGAAGGCCAGCATGTAAGTGAGTTCGTCAAGCACCACCAGGTCATAACCAGCATCTTGCAGCATCGCTAAGGCTTGTTCCCATGTGCGCTGTGCCGCGGCGATATCACCCTCTCTATCTTGAGTGTCCCAGGTGAAACCCGTCCCCATTTGGTAAAGCGTCACCCCGGGCAACTGCTCCTTCACAAAGACTTCCTCGCCTGAGGACTGGACGCCTTTGATGAACTGGACGATGCCCACTGATTGGCCGTATCCCAGCGCGCGCATGACCATGCCGAAGGCCGAGCTGGTCTTGCCCTTGCCATCGCCGGTGAGTAAGACGCTGACACCCCGCTCGACATCGGCTTTGGCAATACCGTCATCCACGGCAGCTTTTTGCTTGGCCATGGCCTTATTGTGTTTGGTGGTGCGATCCATGGTTGCGTCCTAGAGGTTCACGCGAATGCCCGCGTAGGCGGTTATGCCGGGCATCCGATAGCCGGGCAGTTGTTGATCAGATTGATCAGTCAGGTTAAGCACTCTTGCCTCCAGAGACCAGCGAGGAGTCGCCGCCCACCTGGCGGTTAGGTCTACCGTCAGGGTGTCGTCAATGGGGGTCATGAAGGGGTCGGTGGCCTCACCGGTATGTCGTGCGGTGAGCCTTGCCGACCAAGCGCTGTGTTCCCATACAATGCTCAGCCGACCGCTTTGTTCCGGTCGGTAAGGTCGATCATTCCCATTTTGCTGGGTGGCATCCACCCAAGTGAAGTTTCCCTCCATCAGCCAGTGTTGAGAGAGCGGCAGACTCGCGACCAGTTCCACACCTTCTGAAGTACTTGTGCCATTGGTCTGCAGATAACCGCTGTAAGTGGCGAGATCGTATATGATTTCATTGTCGATCTGCTGGTCAAACCAAACGAGCTCGAGCGCCAATTGCGCGACGTTGCCCAGTATGCCGACTTCCCAACCTTCCGACTGCTCCTCGAGCAGCGGCGTTCCAGCGGCTGGGGCATAGGCAAACGGACCATTGTTGTAAGCGATTTCGTAGAGGCTGGGGGCCCTAAAACCGGTGCCCATTGCGCCGCGCAATGCCCACCCTTCAGCAGCGCCCGTGAACGCGTATCGCCCACTGACTCGCCAGCTCTCAAACTCTCCAAAATCATCGTTGTCATCGTGCCGCCAGCCCACCGTCATGACGCCCTGACCAAAGCGTTGCTGGGCTTCAAGGTAGATTCCCGTGTTATCTCTTGACCAATTGGTGCTGGCGTCAGACAGCGATTGCTCCTCTTGATCCACGCCATAGGTCAATCGGGTATTGTCGGTGGCTTGCCAGGAGCCCACCAAAGAGAGGGTGTCGGTCTCGCCGCTGGTTTCGTAGGAAAGTTGCTTCGCTGAGAAAAAGGCGCGCTCCGTCTCGCTCGAAGCAAAACTGAGCTCGACAGAGTGCTGATCAGACGTATATCGAGCCGCCGCGCGCCAGGCCTGCTGTTCATATTCGTCTTCACAATCGTGGATGAGGGCGAAGGTTGCGACGTCGTAGCACCCGTCGTATTCGTTGTCGCCGGATAGGTCAGTTGCGGCGACATGCAGCGACAAAGCGTCATTGAGTGCCATCGAGAGGGCTCCGTGCGCAGTCGTATTTTCATACCCATCGCGATCCGGATTCACGCTATCGATGTCTCTGGCATTGATGCCATCCGTCTCCAGTTGCGCAATAGAGATAGACCCGGTCACGCGATCGCTGCTCACCACGCCATTCACGGCGGCCTGATAAAAATCGTCACCGCCCGCCTCGAAAAATCCCTCGAGCCCGGTCTCCGCGTTGTCATCAGTGGTGGACATCAGAATCACGCCACCGGCGTCCGCGCCCCATAGCAGCCCTTGAGGGCCGCGCAGAATCTCTACCCGAGACAGTCCGCTACTCATAAGATGCTCAATGCGGGGACTTATCTGGGGGGAAGAAGGATCAGCGATGTTGATGCCGTCAAGCACGATACGGGTGCGGTAACCTTCCTCGCCGCGAATCCTTACCGCAGCTGCCTTGCCGTAACCGCCATCCATGGTCACGGTCACACCGGGCTGCGTGTCTAACAATGAACCCAGATCCGCGTAGCCGAGCGAGCGCATGTCTTCGCTGTCCAGTACGCTGACGGAGACGCCAATTTGGTCGATTAGATCAGGTGTGCGCGACGATACGATCACTTCTTCTACAGCACTCTCAGCCGGCGCTTCCTCTGCGGAGGCGGCGGTCGCCCCAGCGACCGGCAGCGCAAAGCATGTCATGATCGAGAGCGCAGTAGCCCAGGCACGGGGTGCCGGGTCAACGCTGTTGTCCGTGCTTGAAAAGGTGTCGGTGTGAAGCCTGAGTCGGCCAGTCCCGAGCCTACGGTTACGGTATGAGTTCATCGGTGCCATCCCTTTCGCCTGTCAGCGTTATGCTCTGAGTTGCCATCAAGCGTTGTTTGAAGGGCTGGGGATGCTAAACACGGCGCGGCATGACGACCGGGCGTATCGGACGCATCCTGCAGAAGCCCTCCGCTCCACATGATGAGGTTGTATCAGGCAGGTATCGGGCTCTCACCAGTGTGATGACCGTTGCGGGGGCAGCGCCGGACTTGAAGATTTCTCACCGGACTTCCCTTTTAACCTACCCAGATCAATAGATCGGCAGGCACCTGATGGCCGGCACAGTACTCTTCCGCGATACTCAGGTCAATTGTGGCGGATGTTAAGATTGCATGATGAACTCTGCCCCCGTGCTATCGCTACCCTCCGAGGCCCAACGGCGCCGCGTGGCAACACTATTGGGACGCGATCCTAGAGGATTGCGCGCGATACCTGTCTTCGATGGAGAGGGCGATCCGTTGGTCATTCGAGTCGCTTCTATCGTCGACGGCAAACCGTTCCCGACGCTTTACTGGCTGGTGGGCTCAGATATTTGCCTGCGCATTGATCGGCTTGAGGCTGCAGGCGCAATTGCCGAGCTGCAGCGGCGTGTTGATGCCTCTGGGGTGCTGCGAAGTGCGATGCTCGAAGATCACGCTCGGCATCGAAAGGAGCGGGCAGGCTTCCTTTCTTCAGAGGAGCGGCAGGTGCTTCAGGCGCGAGGCATGCAGGCCGCGCTGGACGAGCGGGGGATCGGAGGTATTGCGGAGCCCGACCGGATTCGTTGCCTGCATACCTGGTATGCGGCGCACCTCGTCACCCCAAACGCGGTCGGAAGGCTCGTTGATGAGCTGCTCGCAGATGGTGAATACTTGGCCGCTGACTGACTCGATGTCAGTGGTATCCTTCGCCGCTGACAAAAAGTAGCTTGACGGGAAACGCAACATGTCCACCAATACTGACGACCTTCGCATTCGCAACCTGCGCGAGCTGTTGGTCCCTGAAGCACTGATCGCGGAGATGCCGGGCGAAGGGTCGCTGGCTGAGCACGTGGCTTCATCCCGAACGGCGATTCAGTCGATCCTCGAACGCTCAGATGACCGTCTTGTGGTCGTCGTAGGGCCCTGCTCGATCCATGATCCCGAGGCCGCGTTGGATTACGCGGCTCGACTGAAGACGCTGGCCGACGAGGTCGCGGACGATATCCTCGTGGTGATGCGCGTTTATTTCGAAAAGCCACGCACCACCGTGGGTTGGAAGGGTCTCATTAACGACCCCCACCTGGACAATTCTTTTGACGTTAACGAAGGCCTGCGCCGCGCTAGGCAGCTATTGCTGGATATTAATGCTGTGGGTCTGCCCACGGCGACGGAATACCTTGATTTGATCTCCCCCCAGTACATTGCCGACCTCATCAGCTGGGGCGCTATTGGCGCGCGGACAACTGAAAGTCAGAGTCACCGTGAGTTAGCGAGCGGCCTGTCTTGCCCGGTCGGTTTTAAGAACGGCACCGGCGGGAATATCCAGATTGCGGTCGATGCCATTGGTGCCGCGCAACATTCCCACCACTTCTTGTCCGTGACTAAAGGTGGGCAGTCGGCCATTTTCGAAACGGCCGGCAATCCTTATTGCCACCTGATCCTTAGAGGTGGGCCGCAACCGAATTACGATATGTTTTCAGTAGACGATGCCTGTGCAATGCTGGGTAAAGCCAAACTGCCCGAGAACCTGATGATCGATGCCAGTCACGCCAACTCCCGCAAGCAGCCCGAGCGGCAGGTTTCGGTCGTTGAGGATATTGCGACTCAGGTAGAGAGAGGGGATCGTCGTATCGTGGGTCTGATGCTCGAGAGTTTTATCGAAGCGGGTCGTCAGGATGTGGTAAGCAAAGATAAGCTGGTTTATGGGCAGAGCATTACCGATCCTTGCATGGATTGGGCGCAAACGGTGACCACCCTACAGACCCTTGCCAAAGCCGTTCAGTCACGGCGTGACTCGGTGTAAGGCAGTGAACACTCGTTTTCTAAGCTTAGGGCCTACTGTGCGGTGTGCATCCCTATTAATGGGGTTGTTAATGCTGGCGCCGGCGCAGGCACAGGATGTGCAAATCGAGTCGATCCCTGATTGGAACGAGATGACCGTCGCGGAGCTGTCCGAAACGGTCTCTGACGAAGTGGCTTCTCTCCGTATTTTCGAACAGGCTCCTATGCCCGACTCGTTCGAGCGTCGTCGCACGCTGGAGATTCGGCGTGACGAAAAAACTATTCATGCGCTCAGGAGCGTGCAGGCGCTGGCCGATCGCGTTCTCGCCTTGCCCGAGGAGGCGCCCGAGCGGAATACATTGACGCAGCTCATGCTCAGCCGTGGCAGTCTGATCGAGCAAACCCTGACCGAGCGCTTTGCCAGTCTCACACTGCGTCTCAACGAATCTTTAAACCGCCAATCAGAACTTTCTGGGCCTGCCCTGCTGATAGAGGAGTCTTTTACGGAGCTGATCGATGAACAAAGGCTTCGATATCTTGAGCTCTTCACTGAGCAGGCTTTGTTGTTAAAAGCGCTGGCAATTGACGGAGCAAGCTTGCGCGACGAGGTGGTTGGTACTCTGAGCCTGTATGGCGAAGAAATGATGGGCTTGATCTATCTTCATCACAATGGGCTGGAGATGTTGGCTGCGCGCCAAGCCGCCGACGGGACGGATGTCGATCTCATACAGGCGGCTCGCTTTGAGTCGGAGCGACTGCAGCTTGCAGTGCTGCGGCTGAGAGGCGTGGTCACACAACTTGAACTATTGGGTGGCGATACGGTTGAAATGCGGCGAACGCTGATCGAGCAACGGGGCAGCTTGGCACTCGCGCTGGTCGATACCGATGTGGCGACTTTGCTGTTTGCCGAGGCGACCACCAAATTCAAGAATTGGCTTGCCAGCCGCGGCTTGTCGACAACGCTCTCTATCTTACTCTTTGTCATCATACTGATCGTCGCGCGATGGGTGGCGCGGGTGGCACGGCGACTCACTGAACGGGCTCTGAAACATTCTGACCAATCGATTTCGCAGCTCTTGAAAGAAATGCTGATCTCCATGGCCGGGACAGTGGTTTTTCTGATTGGTGTGCTCGTGGCACTGTCACAGGTGGGCGTTTCGGTAGCCCCTATGATTGCGGGCCTGGGCGTCGTGGGTTTTATTGTGGGTTTCGCCCTTCAGGATACGCTGAGTAATTTTGCCTCAGGGGCCATGATTCTGGCCTATCGGCCCTTTGATACGGGTGACTTCATCTCCGCAGCAGATGTGGAGGGCACGGTCCGCAATATGAATCTGGTCAATACCACGATCGTCACCATTGATAACCGGCTACTGATTATCCCCAACAGCAAAATCTGGGGAGGCGTGATTCTTAACTTCACCGGGCAGCAAACGCGCCGCACCGATGTTGTCTACAACGTGAGCTACAGTGAGGATCTAGACCACGTGCAGCGGGTGCTCGAAGATTTGATTGCGTCAGACGAACGCTTCCTGACCACACCTGAGCCCATTGTCCGGGTGAAGCAGTTCAGTGACTCCTCGATCGATTTTCTGGTGCGAGCGTACGTCAAGACAGACGAATTCTGGGAAACGCTTTGGGCGCTCAACAAGGCGGTCAAGCAGCGCTTTGATGCCGAGGGCATTACTATTCCTTTCCCACAGCGGGACGTTCACCTACCTGCGGGGCCGGTATCGGGCGAAGTCGGCTAGCTCAAATCTACGGCACGTTTTTGGCCCTTTTAGCCTGGCCCGACGGAGCGCACTATCGAGAGTTGCAAGAATCATTTAATACTTCCATGTCACGCCGGTCGTAAGGTTGAAGTCACTGTTGGAGTTCGAGGAATCACCCCTGTCTGCCTTGTTATCCGTTTCCGTTCTCGCGCTAACAGTCCAGTAAAAACTGTCAAACAACTCCCAGCTGATCAATAAATCCAGATCGCCGCGCACCCGTCCCCAGTCCGACAGCGAGGGGTAGGTATTACCGTTGAGAGAAATGTCCATATCGAGTTTTTGAAAGCTGTACAGGTGCCAACTAAAGTTCAGGAACAATTCAGCGTCGCTGCAAGTTTGTAGCAGTTCTTTTTTGGGTATTGTCGCCGTGGTGCCGCCGAAATTGTCTCCGCCATACGGAACGGCGATATCTGGATTTTCTTCGCAGGTCTCGCGCCGCTCCTGAATGCCCTGTATCCCGGCCGAGACAGCCAGCTCATGGCCCAGCTCATTGATGAGGTAGCGTCCAAGACCGACGCCAAGGGAACCTCGATGAGCAATTCCCAGTTCATCATTTGAATCATAGCGAGCATTTAATACACGATAGGATTGGGCGGTGCCGCGCTCGCGCCAAAATTCCCGGGAAATTTTAAAGGTCGAGGCATTGCTGCTCTCGTCGGTCGTATTAACTTGATCCGTGGCCCTAATCTTGCTGTCGTCGATCCTCCCTGAGAAGGTGGTTCGGCCGCCTCGCTGATCGTACGATCCCCTCAAGGCCAGCGTCAGGAGCTGATTGTTAGTGTCAGCATTGAACGTGCCACTCAGCTGTAAATCGAGCTTATCTGCCAGCTGTTCCTCGATCGGTCGCACTTCAACGATGTCTTCAATATCTAGCTGCTGATCGACTTTTCCGGAGCGAAAAGTGAGCTGATTCGGCACACCGTTGGGTACAAAGCGCCCGTAAACTCGATCGCCATCATCGAGTCTCACTTCATAGACATAACGGCTATCGATCTGGCGTACGTCTCGCCACTTGATGTTGATAATGCCCGCATAGTCGGTGCTAACCGCAAGCTTTCCCGCGCTCATGATACCGACTGCGCCCGTAATCTGGTCTCCATTTCCGACGGTGATCACGTCTGTTTTTGAGTGAGCCCACGCTACAGAGCACAACATTAGCGTCGAACAAAAGAGACCGTAATTCCGTAAGACGGCGCTGAGAGACATGGTGTGTCCTTCCCGATTGATTGAGAGTATCTAGTGGTGGGGCATCAGTGTTTTATTGAGGGCCTATTTTGCAAAAACAAAGCTTGTTGCCATCGAGATCTTTCACATACCCGCCGTAAAAAAAGCCGGCCGATCGCTCTCCAGGAGGGCCATCGCAGGTGGCACCGAGTTCGATAGCTTTGGCATACATGGCGTCGCAGTCTTCAGGTTCACCTGCGCGAATGGCAACCATCATGCCGTTGCCGGCGCTTGGAGCTTGCTCGTCGTAGGGGATACACACGGCCAGCATGGGATTGTGCACATCAGTACCGTATAGCGCGATACGCTCATTCCCCATGACATACTTGACGCCCATTACACCCAGTAAGTCGTCGTAGAACTTCTTGGCGCGATCAAAATTAGCCACGCCGAGCGTCGTATAAGCAATCATCTTGTTTCTCCTGAAGAGTGAATTTTCGTCTCGACCGATGACGTCACCCGTTTTGCCTGTTTTAGACATCGTCGATTTGGGGAGAGCTTATCGGTGAAGCGGCAGGATAACCAGATTTGGGGCTTTTTGTGACACCTAAAGAGCGCGTATTCTGGCCGCTGGAATCATAGACCTGAACCATGATGGAACCATTACTCATAGGGCTTGTTGTCGCCGCACTGATTGCCTCGCTGATCTTCAGCCGGCTGGCGCCATCGCTAGTGTTCACCTTAGCAATGGCAGCCTGTGTGTTGGTGGGTGTGATTGACATGCAGACCGTGATGGCCAAGGCGACCAACGACGGTCTGATGACATTGTTACTGCTGTTAATGGTGTCAGTTGGTTTGGAGCGACTGCCCTGGTTGCTGGCATTGTCCCATCGCGCGGTCAAAGGCTCGTTAACGAGGACAATACTGAGTCTCTCGGGTATGACGATGCTGTTCTCGGCTTTCGTGAATAACACCGCCGTCGTGGCGACCCTTGCCGGGACCCTGCGAAAAAACCCGCATCACGCCGCCAGTCAGATTCTACTGCCGGTCTCTTACGCTGCCATTCTTGGGGGCACGCTGACGCTGATCGGCACGTCGACTAATCTGATTGTCAGCAGTTTCCTCGAGGATATAACGGGGCAAGGCATTCCCTTCTTCGCGTTTTTACCCGTTGCTCTGCCTGCCGCAATCGCAGGCCTGATAGCGATGCTCGTCATGCATCGGGTGCTGCCGATCGGTAAGCAGGATGATCTGCCGGTCAATGAGTTTCTGATCGAGATGGTGGTGGGCGAGGACTCACGTTTGATTGGCAAAACTGTGTCGGAAAACGGTCTTCGTGATTTGGGCGACTTGTTTTTGGTCGAACTGGTGCGCGAGGGTCGCTTGCTGACCCCGGTGGCACCCGGAGAGCAGCTAGAAGCGCGAGACCGACTGATTTTTTCGGGGGATGTCTCGAAGGTGGGTGTGCTGGAGCGTTTTCATGGGCTGCGTTCCTTTGCCATCGATCAAGGTTTACTCGGTATGAATCTCACCGAAGTCATACTGATCCCCGGTGCGGCGCTTATTGGTCAAACAATAAAAGAAAGCGAGTTTAGGTCCCGATTTGATGCCGCGGTGGTGGGCGTGCATCGGGATGGCGAGCGATTATCGGGTCAGTTGGGTAACATTCGGCTACGCGTCGGCGACTCATTGATGTTGGCTGTCGGGCCCGACTTTCAAAAACGTAGCAATCTAAGCCGTAATTTTTTGATTATTGAAAGCAGTGTGGCCAGCCACAGCCTGTCCAGTGGTAAAAGTATGGCGGTGGGGGCGGGTATGTTCGCCGCTGTGACGTGCTCGGTGCTCGAATGGCTCCCTCTGACAACCGGATTAATGTTTCTGTTATTGCTGATGCTGGGGCTGAAGTTATTCAGCACAGCGGAACTTCGTCGACGCTTCCCCTTCGAGATGTGGTTGATCGTCTCCTCCGCTCTGGCGATCAGTCAGGCGGTAATGGACTCGGGTTTAATGGGCAGCGCGATGGCTTTCCTATCACCCATTATCGGCAGCGTGCCGCCTATGATGATGTTGGTCATGGTGTATGTTTTGACCCTCGCTATGACCGAATTGATCACCAATAATGCAGCAGCTGCGTTGATGTTTCCGCTGGGCTATAGCGTGGCGCTGACAGCAGGGCTAGACCCAATGGTATTTGTGATGGCCGTGGCATTGGGCGGTAGCGCGTCTTTCCTGACTCCCTATGGCTATACCACCAACCTGATGGTGCAAAATTTGGGTGGTTACACCCGCGCAGACTATGTGCGGTTTGGTTGGTTAGTGTCGCTGGCGTACTCCACAGTCGTATTAATACTCTTGCCCCGGATCTTTCCGTTCTAGCGCCGCTGGCGAGTCAGTGCGATTGAAGGCATCTTTGATGTGCCAGCTAAATCACCGATAATCGGCTCATGAGGAATAGATGCTAAAAACCAGCGAATATTTAAGTGCTGCTGAGCGTGCGCAGGTGCTGAATGGATACGACCAGGTATTGCGCCATACGGTTCAAAGAGCGTGAGCCTGTCGCCAGATCAGTGGGTTGAGCGGCTGCTTGGGCCGATCGCTGAAGCGCTGTCATCGGTGGTGTTCTATACGGTATCCATTGCCGGAACCGATGTGCCGCTTATCGTCATGTGGACGGCGGTGGCAGCGTTATTTTTCACGGTGTACCTGCGCCTTATCAACCTCAGGGCGCTCGGACTGGCGATCCGGCATGCGAAAGGCGACTTTTCCGACCCCAACGCGCGAGGAGAGATTAGTCACTTCAAGGCCGTGGCGACGGCGATCTCGGGTACCGTCGGCGTGGGCAACATTGGCGGGGTGGCGGTCGCTATTTCCCTCGGGGGTCCCGGTGCGGCCTTCTGGTTGTTTATTGCCGGTTTGTTATCCATGTCGACCAAGCTGGTGGAGTGCACCCTCGGCGTGAAATACCGCCGCTACAATGCCGACGGATCTGTCTCGGGAGGGCCTATGTTTTACATGGAGGCCTATTTCCGCGAGCGAGGCTGGCCGCTAGTGGGGAAGGGCTTCGGCGCTTTCTACGCCATTGCTTTGGTGATTGGCTGTCTGGGTATCGGCAATATGTTCCAGTCGAACCAGGCGTTCGCGCAGGTCTTGGTGATCACCGGCGGAGAGGCATCGTTTTTTGCTGATCGAGGCTGGCTCTTCGGTGTCGCATTGGCCGGTGTGATTGCAGCGGTGATTATTGGCGGTATTCGCTCCATTGCCCGCGTGGCCGCAGTGTTGGTGCCGGTCATGGCGCTGCTCTACCTGTTGAGCGCACTGTTAGTGCTGGGATTAAGTGCTGAGCATATCCCGGCCGCATTGGCATTGGTGACGTCAGAGGCCTTCACGGGTCAGGCGGCATCGGGAGGTATTCTGGGTGCGATGGTCATCGGATTTCAGCGCGCGCTGTTTTCCAATGAAGCCGGCATCGGATCAGCCTCTATTGCTCATGCAGCGGTGAAAACGGAGGCACCGGCCTCTGAGGGTATTACCGCACTGCTCGAGCCTTTTATCGATACCGTCGTCATCTGTTCATTAAGTTCTCTGGTGATTCTGACCACCGCCATTCCTCAGGGCTTGATGGGATCGGGGCTGGCGGGTATCGAGCTGACGTCGGCAGCATTTGCCTGGCATTTCGCCTGGGCGCCCTATGTCATTGCTGTCGCAGCGCTGTTATTTGCCTTCTCGAGTGCGCTGGCGTGGTCTTACTACGGACTGAAAGGCTGGACGTACCTGGTAGGCGAAGGCCCGCTACGAAGCGTGTTCTTCCAGCTGGTGTTTTGTGCGTTCATTGCGCTGGGCTGCATGCTGGAGCTGCGGGCGGTGCTGGACTTTTCCGATGCGATGACTTTCCTGATTGCGCTACCCAATATTCTGATGTTGTACCTGTTTGCTCCGATGGTTAGACGCGAGGTCAATCAGTACCTGGCAGATATCAAATCCAGTTAGTAGGGCTGATGACCCTCGCTCACCACTCGGTGTAGCCGCCGGGTAGCGGGGAAAAAATCATTTACAGGTTTATGCTGCGTACTGCGGTTATCCCATAACACCATGCTGTCTGGCCGCCAGCTGAACCGGCAAGTGAACTCGGGCAGGCTGGCGTGACGCCACAAAAACTGAAGAATTTCTGCAGACTCCAGGGGCGGCACGC
Source organism: Halieaceae bacterium (assembly GCA_002683395.1). GTDB lineage: Bacteria > Pseudomonadota > Gammaproteobacteria > Pseudomonadales > Halieaceae > Luminiphilus. The sequence goes on from NYTG01000022.1 coordinate 48,878, forward strand.
CCTCGATGTGCGTGGTGAACAGGGCGTTTACGAACAGCACTTTCTTGCCGGTTTCGGGATGGGTTTGAATCACCGGATGACGAACAGGCGGGTTGGCCGCCACCGCGTCGGCCAGTCGTTCCCGACCGCCCGGTTCGGCGAGACTTTCCCTGAAGCCGTGACTGAAATCATGCACGGCAACCAAGCCCTCGAGATAGCGCTGCATGCCTGCAGAGAGCCCCTCGTAGGCTGCGGTCATGCTGGCAAATAGCGTGTCTCCGCCGACTTCAGGAATGGTGATGCCCCGAAGTACCGTGACTGATGGCGGGTGCTGCTTGAAAGTCATGTCCGAGTGCCAGACCTCGATTTTCGAGGGGGCCTCTCTCGTGCTCTCAAGGACCATGACCTCGGGAAAATCCTCGACCGTGCGGTAGGCAGGATGGGTTTGCAGCGGCCCAAATACCGCTGCCAGATTTTTTTGATCTGACGGCGCGATCGATTGATTGCGCAAAAACAGGACCTCATGCTCATTGAGCAGGGCGCGCAGCGAACGGGCGACTTCGGCGTCTATGCCGTCGCCGAGGTTAATAGACCGTAGTTCTGCTCCAATGGCTCCCGCCACGCGCTTCACGATCATTGCATCCTCTCCTGTTCTTTCCAGATCTTACAGGGCCAAGGGGGGATTGTGCTCGCCGGTGACGTGGTGGGGCAAGCGCCCACCTGACACAGTGATTCCTGAATCGGCAACGATTCGACGTGTGCCGGTTCGGTCCGAAGCGACCTTAAGCCCGGTGCCAGTTAGCCTAAGAGGAGTGATTAACATGAGAAAATGGATTTTCGTACTGGGTCTTTGTGGCGCGATGGCGCCACCATTAAGTCAGGCGGCGTCTCCTGTGGGAGTGGTTCCGCTCAATTTGCAAACCGCGACCGTTCGGGTCGCACCACCACCGCTGCCCGACGAGCGATCTCGCGCACTGTCGTTTTTGGAAGCGTCTCAGCTCCGCGGTCGAGTATTGCCGTTCGTGATCGGTGTTGCTGCGATCGACATAGCACTCGCGAGTTTCTATTGGGGTGTGTACGTGCCGCACTATGCAGAGACAGCGCCCGCTTTTTAAATGTCACAGCACAGGGAGGTGTTAGTAATGAGACCCACCACAGCTAATCCTGTTGAGCGGTTGCAGCTAAAAATCGCACAAGACGCCGCTCAGCAAGCCCGCGGCCGCTACTTCGCCGTGAGAATCCTGCCCGTCTTGCTGCTATGGGCACTGCTGATGGCCGCGGCAACAGTGGTCGCGGGGGGTCTGATTTCGCTTGGCGTTGCCTTCACCACTTACTTTGGCGGGGCTGCCGTGTTGGTCATCTGGCTGGAATATCGCGCCCGTCGGCATGTGGCTGAGAGATAAACGCCATGGCGTTCGGCGGGTAAGGGCGCTGGGCCAGTTGATAAGGCTCGCCGGCGCAGTCGCCGGTTTTTTAAGCGCAGCAACAATGGCGCTGGCGCAGCCGGTGAGACCTTTTGAACTGGCGATTGTCGCGCAGCATCACCATTATGATTGTGGCCCTGCCGCGCTGGCCACCTTGATTGCAGCGCAGACGGGTCGGCGCATCGGGCTTGAAGACGTCAAAAAACAGATCACGCTGAGCGCCGAGGAGTCGCGTCGCGTGCGGGCGAAAGGTTACAGCCTGCTGCAGTTAGCGAGCATGGCTAAGGCAGTCAGTGCGGAGCCGAGTATTCGTGAGATCACGGAACGGGACCTATCCCAGCTGCCCTTACCGGTGTTGGTCTATCTGTCGCTCCCCACCGGCCCGCACTTTAGTCTCGTGACTGCCATGGCGGGTCGCCATATTGCGCTTGCCGACCCGTCACAGGGGCCTCTGATTTGGTCGCGACAGGCCTTTCTCGCCACGTGGGCTCCGCGCGGTAAAGGCTTCGTCTTGTCCCTTACAGCAGCTCCTGCCGTATAAGAGATAAACCCCGTTCGTTAACGAGTTCGGCGCCCGCAGCGTGCGTCACCACTGCGGTGCTAGCGAGATCGGGTCGCAAATAAGTCTCGGTTACCCGTCGAAGGTCGTCGAGGGTGGTGCCTACGATGCCCGTGCGCAGGATTTTACGATGCTCAGCTGTCCGCCCAAAAAGGCGCTCATGAAAATCCCGTTTGGCTTCACCCGCCGGTGAGCCAGGCTTGTCGAGGCTTGCCATCACACTGAGAATTGCCTCTTCCAGCGCTAGCGACTCGTGCTGGGTTTCCAGTAACCAGTTTACCGAGGCATCAAAATCCTCCAGCGTCTCAACCAGGCGCGGATCGCGATACGAGAAGAAGCGGAACGCGCCAATATTGGGGTCATTGCTGGCGCCGCCACCATAAGCGCCCCCTTGTTCCCTGATACTGCGATGCAAAAAGCCGTTTCGCAGAAAGGCTGCCAGAACCGATAACACCGGGGCATCGGGATGACCCGATGGCACGGTGGGATAGGCCTTGGCACAGAAGTTCACCTGCGTATTGGTGACCCATACCTCGTGTCGTGATTCGCGAATCGCTGCAGGAGGCGAGCTCGCCGCCGGTTCATTGGCGAGTGCCGCAGCAGTTTCGTGGGCCGCTGCGCTGGCGGCCGCGATATTGGGTTCATCGGCAATGGTGCACAGTAGGGGTGCGCCCGCGGCCGCCAATTTTTCATGGATAGCACCCAGAGAGTGGGTCAGCGCCTCCAATTCGCCGTCCTGCTTCAGAACGTCATCGAGGGCCCGTAGCCGACGGATGCCTTCCAGGCCACCCTGTTCATGGCCAAGCCGGGCCAGTGGGCTCATGCCTGCGCAGGCCGCACTCATGGCGAGGGCGTGGCCGCTGCCCGTGATGCCCTGATCGCGGCGCGCCCGCATTTGGCTTACCAGATCTCGGATGCGTCCGTGTTCGTCGAACCGCGCTGTCTGCAGGGTGTCTGACATCAGTGCGAGTTGGGGCTCGATCCTGTCGGCCAATGCTTTGGATGACATCATGAAGTAGCTGTCGCAGGTCTGCTCGCTGTTGCGATGGGCGCGGCTGCTGACCGATGCGCCGAGTGAGCCCACCGTCGCGGAGTGCCGTTCTTGGGTCTCCAGATAATCGAGATCGCCGACCCCGACCTCAGCCATCAAGGCGATGGTCAGCGGTAAATGCTGTTGCTCGGCACTGGTCAGCGCCGGCAGCGGGCTGGCCCATTGTTGATAGACGAGGCCATTAGTCCCCGTCGTGTAACGATAGTGTGTTGCCTTGTCGCCCTCGATCATGGGCACTGCAGACGGAACTTCAGCCGGAATATCGGAGAGCGATACCCGGGGCAGGATGTTGGGGTCGTCTTTTTGCTCCTGGCGTTCGCGAAGCCGCTCGGCCAGATCGAGAATTTCGGCTTTGTGCTCGCCATCGAGACTCTCTTTCAGGGCTGCGAGACGATCGGCTTCGGCAGTCTCCCGCCGCGTTGCGAGCGCGGCGTCGGGAGCCACCACCAACCTGACGCGGTGGGGGTTATCCAGCAGGAGACGTCTAATCAGCCCGGGAATATACCCGTCGTCCTTGACCCGCTCTCTGAGCGTGGCAATGACCGGTTCGAGGTCTAGGGCGGCGACGGCGTCGCCGTAGTGGGTTGCGGCGCCCAATGCCCGCAGCATGAGATTCAGCCCGTATGGCATACCATCTCCGCTGACTTCTCGCTGGTGCAGCTCAATCTGCCGGAGGATCGCCTCGACTTTGTCCGCAGCAATCCCTTCCGCAGCCACACTCTCAATGCAGGCGAGTACCTCTGCCTCAAAGGCGTCGGCGTGCTCTGCTTCGCTGCCCTCAATGCCGCAACAAAAGACCATCTCGCGTATCGATTCTTCCAGTCCACATAAAGGGGAGGGGGCGGCACCTCGCTCGGTCGTCTCGAGGTAGTACATCAGCGGCGAGGCGCTATTTTCCATTAACACAGAGGAGACAAGTTGGGCTTCTAGCATCGCTGTGAGGTCAGCGCTCTCGCCGAGCTTCCAGCCCATAACCAGATGCGTTTTGTTTTCTGATCCTTCTTCTGCATCCACCGCATAAGGATGGGTGGCGTGCCTTGGGACATCGAAGGGCGCTTCCAAGGCCACCTCAATCTTGCGTTCCAGCGCTTTGAAGCGATGCAGGACTGACGCCTCGAAGACCTGCTGATGCGCCTCGGCAGTCATATCGCCAAAGGTGAGAAAAATGGCATTGCTGGGGTGGTAGTGCTCGGCGTAGAAATCCCGCAGCTCTTGGTAGGTCAGGTCCGGAATGTGCTCTGGATCGCCTCCGCTATTAAAGTGATACGTATTCGAGGGGAAAAGCTCATGGCAAAGCCGGTCCCAGAGAACGGAAGGCGTCGATGACATGGCTCCCTTCATCTCATTGAACACCACACCCTTAAATATCAGAGGCTGACTGCTGTCGTCGTTTTCGAACTCCACCCGGTGACCTTCCTGTGCAAAATCGAGGGGGTCGAGCCGGGAAAAAAACACGGCATCAAGGTAGACGTCGAGGAGGTTGCCAAAATCTTTCCTGTTTTGGGTGGCGAAGGGATAAGCCGTCCAGTCCGAGCTGGTAAAGGCGTTCATGAAGGTATTCAGTGAGCGCCGTAGCATCATGAAAAAGGGGTCCCGCACGGGGTAGCGCTCGCTCCCGCACAGCGCGGTATGTTCGAGAATGTGTGCCACACCGGTGGAGTCCTCGGGGACCGTTCGCAGCGCCACCATGAACACGTTCTCTGCTGAGTCACTGCTGAGATGCAGGTGACACGCGCCAGTCCCGGGATGCTCGTATTCCTCAACGGTGAGATTCAGGCTGGGAATAGGCACCGCGCGCTTCAAAACGAAGGTGTTGGGGTATTGAGTGTTTGCGGGCGTGGCAGAAGCTTCAGTCATGTGAGATTCCAGTCCTACTGTATTCGGGATTGCACTGACCGGCAAAGGGTCATCGGGCGTTTTTTTCCAGTTTGATCTTGTAAAGCCAGGGCCAGCGTTTGCCGGTCACCCAAATGGCTCCGTCCTCGGGGTTCATGGCGATGCCATTGAGTACGTCGGTATCGCGAAGCCGGTCTTCCTCTGGCAGTAAGCCAGCGAGGTTGATCATACCGACTACCCGACCATTGGTGGGATCAATTCTGGCGATTTGGTCTGTTTGCCACACATTAGCCCAGATTTCACCGTCGACCCACTCGAGCTCATTGAGATTTCGCAGAGGCTCGCCTGCCAGGGTGATCGGCAGGGTCGCCAGTTCGCCGCCGCCGTCGAGATCTGCCGAGTAGAGTTGGTCAGATCCGTCACTCATCCACAACACTGAGCCACTGTGCGTAGCGCCCCACCCCTGTCCGGGTAGGTCACTGCGTCCGATCAGAGTCAGCTCGGGCAGAGCATAAACCAGCATCACTCTCTCCCTCCAGGAGAGGAGCATTAGACGGTTATTCACGATGGTAAGCCCCTCGGCAAAAATGCGCGGGTCAACCGGTACTGATTGAATGAGGTCTAGGCTCGGGAAAGTATAGACCCTGATCATCGAGCGACCATACAGGCCCGAACTGACGTACAGCCTGCCGTCATGAATCTCTAGACCCTGAGTAAAATTCTCGCGATCGAAGCGGGTTTTGGAGATCACCCGGTAGCCGTAGTTCACGACTTCCTGTTCCGAAGTTGTCTCGGCCAGCGCGACGCTGTGCGGCAGTGTGGTGGCGATGACGACAGACAGAAGTTGCAGGCAGCGCACTATCACAGGGGCTCTCCGCGCTTTAACGCACGCTCGGCGAAGCGAGCGGGTGAAATGGCGCGTTGAAGATACCGCGGCACGGCAGGTGGTGTGCCCAGCATCTGATCGATCAGCACTTGTGCAGCGAGCGGCGCTGCTGACAAGCCTCGAGACCCGAGGCTGGTCAGCACCGCAAGTCCGGGTTGCAGCGGACAGGGTGCATCAATCACCCGCTTGCGGTCGTGGCGCAGCCGCTCGTAGCAGGTATTAAAGGCATTCAGGTCGGGCGCCATTCCTGCAACGGGCAAGTAGTCATTGCTGTTGCAACGGTGCGCGATTTGTCCACGCCAGCCGCCCTTGGGCGCGGTTAAGTGGAGATCGGGGAGCGCAGTGCACATCATCTCGACATTATGCGCGTGTTCTGACTGGCGCTCATCTGTGCCGATGTCGCCGGGACCGAAACTGGCGCCCATGCAGTGGATGCCGTCCCGTGCAGGGGGTAAATAACCCTGATCACAAACCGCGATGGGCAGCACATTCAACTGAGACGAGCTAGGCAGATGCGTCGTTTGCCCGCGAATGATATTGAGCGGCAGCCACTCCAGACCGGCTTGTTGCGTGACGTGTTGTGCGGTGGCGACAATCGCAGCGGGTGCTTCGGCCACGCAGCGGCCGTCTTGAGCCTGTGCCTGCCACAGTCCGTCCGGTGACGGTTGCAACAACAGGTTCCCGCACTGCTCCCTCAGAGAAATCAGCGGATGATCGAGCAGTGCCCGACAAACAGCCTGCGGGTTGAGCCAACCCCCNCGCAGGTAATGAATACCGCCACACCGTGGTTCTAGCCCAATCTGCCCAGCGATTTCCGTTGCGCTGACAACTCGGGCAAAATCCGGCGCCAGCGGCAGTACGGCGGCGAGATGTTCAAGGGTGTCATCGCTGTCGTGCAGCTGAATGTATCCTCCCAAGCCAATATCCAGACCTTCTTTTAGGACGCTCGATGCGACGAGTCTCTGGTAGTGGTCTGTGGCGTATCCNTACCCCGCCAGAGAAAAATCAGTGAGGGGATTATGCTGATGAGAAAGTCGGGTATAGGTCACCCCTTGTAAATTGCCTGAGCCGGCTGCTGCCATCGCACCCGACTCCAGCACCGTGACGGGAATCCCCCTCGATGCCAGCGTAAATGCCGCATGAGCGCCGGCCAGGCCAGCTCCTAAGACCACCACATGAGTGGGAACCCGGGGCCCCGGATTCAGGTCCCAAGGGGTCATCGGGGGCGCGACGGGTCGCGGTTGGAGGATCCGGCCGCACAGCGCTTCGCGCTTGCCGCCAAAACCCTCACGCTTGCTCACCTCAAATCCTGCCGCGACCAGCCCGCGTCTGACATCGCCGGCTGCAGTAAACGTGGCAAAAGTAGCCGAGGGACGGCTCAGACTGCTCATGGCGTCGTAGAGGGCTGGGTGCCATGGGCCGGGCTCACGAGCCGGGGCAAAGCCATCGAGATACCAGGCGTCTACCCACTGCTTGCCGTGACCGGCCAGATCCTCAAGAGCATCCCCGGCATCGCCCCACCAGAGGTCGAGCGTCAGCCCCCACTGTGGAAAGTGCCGCCTTTGGCAGCCAAGCAATGGGTCGGGCCAGCGTTCCAGCAGCGTGGTGATAATCGGCTCAAGCTCGGGCCAATGGGATAGCGCACGCCGCATATCGTCAGGGCGCACCGGAGCTTTTTCAAAACCGAGGTAGTGCAGCGTGGCACCTATGGGGCGGTGCTTGAGCCACTCTGCAATCGTCAGGCAGGTGTTCAGCCCGGTACCCAACCCGACCTCGGCGATGACAAAAGGCTGGTCACAGGTGTGCGCTGCCCAGCGCTCACGCAGCTGATTCCCCTGAATGAACACATAGTCACTCTCTGCCACGCCGTCTTCGGTGGAGAAGAACACGTCGCCTGACTGACGCGCGACCGGCACACCGTTCTGCCAATCAATCTCCAGAGGGGGCAGGGGGGTCCAGCGAGTTTGGGTGGGATTCATTGCGGGCCTACATCGATCGCAACAGCGAAGAAGAAGTATGCGCAGCGTGCCCCGCGCATCGTGGGTGAGTTTAACAAACCCGTTACCGCGAGGCGCGACACAAATCACAGTAGGAGCGGGGGAGGTCGCACGTTACACTTCACGAGCAGTAAGGAGGATTCATGGCGGCAAACGAACAAACCCTGACAGACGAGCAGTTTGCGACCATTAGCGCGAACGTACTTCACCAAACCCTGATCGAGGTTTCGCGCACGGTCGGCAAGCGCATCTTCCGTGAGCTGGAGGCGGGAAAGCGNGTGGCGTTGACGCAGCTGCGTATGGAGGACGAGGGCCAGGTGCGCCTTGATCTTACGCTTGACCATACAGAATTTCGGGGGGGGCTCAATTTNTCGCTATTCAGAGATTCAATTTTGGCATTGCTGTCTCGGCTGAGCGATACCTTGCGAGACGACGATACGCCGCTTCCCGCACTGAGAATGATGGACGAGAGCGGCCAGGCTACGTCGGAACGAAGGNTGTTCGGCGTACCCGGTGTCATTGCCGTAGANGGCGTGCCCAATATGCTGATGATGGGTGCGACGCCTTCAACCACCGAGCCGGTGGTGCTGATTGAGTTGATGTATGTCGACCCTGAGCAGTTCGCTCAGTCTGCGGCCAGCGAGGCCTCTTCCAGCAGTTGAATCGCGGGGGGCGGCACAATCGTGACCGTCTCCCGTTTTGTCGGTGCTGCGACCTGCGCTTCCCCGCGGGCTACGGATTGACCTTCCTGATTTTCCACCTCGCACTTGAGCGTGATCCATGGGCGTTTGGCGTGTTTGTCAGTGACTGCGAGCGTCACGGTTAGCGTATCGCCCAAAAANACNGGTGCTCTGAACTGAATCTGCTGNCTCAAGTAAACCGAGCCGGGACCGGGTAATTGCATCGCGATGGCAGCACTAATGAGCGCGCCCGTTAGCATGCCGTGAGCAATACATTCGCCAAACGAGGTGGTTGCCGCATAGTCGGGGTCTAGNTGGAGCGGGTTATGGTCTCCAGAGATGGCGGCAAATGCTTCGACTTCCTGATTAGTGATCAGCCGGCTATAAGTCGTGGTGTCGCCGATCTCGATTTCGTCAAAGGTCAGGTTACTAATCTGCACAGAAAGCTCTCCTACTCCTAGGGCATGACATCGCGGCGGAGGTTGACCCCGCAACGCGTGATCCACATCATACCCAAACCTACTTTATTACCCGAGACAAGTTGATGACCGAAACCGTTCAGAGCGCAATTGCCGCGCAGCTTGAAGCCCTAGGTATTCCCAGTGATATTGATACCGGTATTTACCCTTCAATCGTGGCTCTTTTCGAAGAGGCGTTGGCGACTTATCGCGACGAGGCGGCGTGTAGTAGCGTCGGTCACACCCTGAGTTATGCCGATCTGGATAGACTTTCTGCCCGCTTNGCAGGCTGGTTGCAGCACGGTGCCGGGCTCGAGCGAGGTGACAGAGTGGCGGTTCAGATGCCCAACCTGATCCAGTATTTGGTGGTGTGTCTGGGCGCCCTGCGAGCGGGGATGGTCGTTGTGAACACCAACCCGCTTTACACTGAGCGAGAGCTCGAGCATCAGTTAAATGATGCCGGAGTCAGGCTGATGGTGGTGCAGGCGAATGTGGCCCAGACGGCGGCCGCCGTATTGCCGCGNACCGCGGTCGAGANCGTGGTGGTCACGGAAATTGCCGATTTGCATCCACAGCCCAAGCGCTCGCTGATCAATTTTCTGGTCAAATATGTGAAGCGGATGGTGCCCGCTTTTTCGATCCCTGGCGCGCTAACACTCAATGCCGTGCTCAAAGCGGGCGCCAAGACACCGTATCGTGCGGTCATGCTTAACCGTGACGATTTGGCCATGCTGCAGTACACCGGCGGAACCACTGGTGTGGCCAAAGGTGCCATGCTCACTCATGGCAATCTGTTGGCCAACGTATTGCAGAGCGATACTTTTTTCACCACCTACGATATTACCGGCCAGGGCAGCACAATTTTGCAGCCATTACCCGTGTATCACATCTACGCCTTTACCGCGTCGATGTACGCGCTGCGCATCGGCGCCCATACGGTATTCGTGCCTAATCCTCGAGATTTAGACTCGCTGGTCAAAGCCTTTGAGGAGCATCGACCAACGCTTTTTTGTGGTCTGAATACCCTGTTTGTGGCGCTGTGCAATAACGAAGCGTTTCGCGGGCTNGATTTTTCAAATTTACAGGTCACCCTCTCGGGTGGGATGGCGCTGACTCACGATGCCGCGGATCGCTGGCAGGAGGTCACGCGATGCAAGGTGTCCGAGGGTTACGGATTGACAGAAACTTCCCCCACGGTGTCGGCCAATCCGGGTAATGGTATGCAGATCGGCACGATTGGCGTGCCGGTGCCGGGCACAGAGGTGCAGATTCGCGACGATGACGGCCAATCGCTGGGGCTCGACGAGCCCGGTGAGCTGTGTGTCCGGGGTCCGCAGGTCATGGCGGGCTATTGGCAGCGACCCGAGGCGACTGATGAAGTGATCGACGGTGACGGTTGGTTTGCCACCGGAGACATCGCTTTGGTTCAGCCCGACGGATACTTACGCATCGTCGATCGCAAGAAAGACATGATCGTTGTGTCGGGTTTTAACGTGTATCCGAATGAGCTCGAGGACGTCTTGGTTGCGCACCCCGACGTGGTGGAATGCGCTGCCATTGGGGTAGCGAGTGAGAGCACGGGTGAAGCGATTCAAATGTTTGTGGTGCGGGCGAATCCAGCGCTCACTGAAGAGGCCGTGCGCGATTTCATGCGCGAAGGTTTGACCGGTTACAAGGTGCCCAAGTCGGTTGTGTTTAGAGACGAACTTCCGAAAACCGCGGTGGGAAAAATTCTGCGTCGCGAGCTACGCGATCTCGACTAAACGCGACCTAAGCTTATGAGCGCCACCGAGCCGGCACCCGCGCGCGCAGTACCGGAAAAGATCGAGTTCCCGGAGCAGCTGCCGGTGACTCAGCGGCGCGCGGACATCGAGGCCGCGATACGGGATCATCAGGTCGTAATTCTGGCCGGGGAGACCGGCTCAGGTAAGACCACCCAATTGCCCAAGATTTGCCTGAGTCTGGGTCGNGGCCGGCAATTGCGCATCGGCCATACTCAACCGCGTCGCATTGCGGCACGCACCGTAGCGCAGCGTATCGCCGACGAGCTCAATACGCCGCTGGGCGGTTTGGTGGGCTATCAGATTCGTTTCAACGACACGGTCTCGCAGGCCAGCGCCATCAAGTTGATGACCGACGGCATTTTGCTGGCGGAACTGACGCATGATCGCGATCTCAGTGCCTACGACACCCTNATTATNGACGAGGCCCATGAGCGCAGTCTGAATATCGATTTTCTGCTGGGTTATTTNAGAGAGCTTCTGCCTCGTCGACCCGANCTTAAAGTGATCGTGACGTCTGCGACCATTGACGTACAGCGGTTCTCGGAGCACTTTGGTGACGCGCCCGTGATCGAGGTGAGCGGACGCACTTATCCGGTTGAAGTGCAGTACGTGGGTGATACCGAAGATCGGGATGAGGGCGTCCGCCAGCAAATTGCCGATCTGCTGTCTGACATCGAGCAGGGCCAGTTTGGGCCGCGCGGGGACGCACTCGTGTTTCTGTCGGGAGAGCGGGACATCCGGGAACTGGCCAAGGCGCTGCGCCATAACGATCGTCTGCGCGTGCTACCGCTCTATGCCAGGCTGAGTCAGGCTGAGCAGAACCGGGTGTTCCAGAGCGGTGGCGCGGGTATGCGGGTGGTGCTGGCGACGAACGTTGCAGAAACCTCGCTGACCGTGCCGGGTATCCGCTACGTCATTGATCCGGGTGAGGCTCGAATCAGTCGCTACAGCGTGCGCAGCCGGCTGCAGCGTTTGCCCATAGAACCNATCTCGCAGGCCAGTGCAAACCAGCGCATGGGNCGTTGCGGGCGCCTCTCCGACGGGGTGTGTTTTCGCCTTTACAGTGAACCGGATTTTCTAGGCCGGTCTGAATTTACGGACCCCGAAATCCGACGCACGAACCTGGCTGCGGTGGTGCTGAGGATGCTTGAGCTCGGGTTGGGCGAAGTTAATCGCTTCCCGTTTATCGATCCGCCTGACCCGAAGGTGGTCCGCGATGGGTACCGGCTGCTAGAGGAGCTGGGGGCGGTGTCAGACAGNGGGAAACTGACGGCGCTAGGTCGGCGCTTGGCGCGTTTACCGGTTGATCCTCGTCTGGGAAGGATGCTTCTTGCAGCCAACGAGCTGGGGTGTCTGGGCGAGATGCTGGTCATTGTCAGTGCCATGTCGATTCAAGATCCCCGAGAGCGCCCCAGCGACAAGCAGGCCCAAGCAGATCAGGCCCACGCCCGATTTCAACATCCGCGCTCCGACTTTCTGGCGTGGGTTAGTCTGTGGCGCTATTACGAGGCGCANCGGCAGTCGATCAGCCAGAACCAACTCCGTAAATTGTGTCAGCGCGAGTACTTTGCCTACATGCGTATGCGGGAGTGGCGCGAGATCCACGGCCAGCTGGTCATGGCGTGCCGGCAGCTCGGCTTTCGAGTGCCGCCCCAGCTACCCGAGGAAGAGGCTTACGAGGCGATTCATCAGGCGCTGCTTACCGGGCTCTTGGGTAATGTGGCCCAACGCGACGAGGGAAAGCAGTTCAACGCTACGAGGAATCGCAAGGTCGTGGTGTTTCCGGGTTCCGGGCAGTACAAAAAGCCCCCTCCCTGGCTGGTAGCCGGGGAGATCGTTGAAACCACGCAGGTATATGCGCGTCAGTGCGCGGCCATCGAGCCAGACTGGCTGCTACGGGTGAATCCCCGGGTGTTGAAACACCATTACTACGAGCCAGTCTGGCAGCGTCGCAGCGGCCGCGTGATGGCGAAGCAGCGCGTCACGCTCTACGGCCTCACCGTGAGTGATGGACGGCGGGTGCACTTTGGCGACATTGACGCCAAGGCCTCGCGGGAGATTTTTATCCGCGACGCGTTGGTAACCGGTAACGTGATGANGCCGCCGAGGTTTCTGAAAGCCAATCTGGCGCTGATGCGTTCCGTCGAAGAGCTGGAATCGCGGACCCGCCGTCGGGATTTACTCATTGAAGAAGAGGCCTTGGTGCAGTTCTATGACGAACGTCTCGGGCCTCAGTGTGTAGGGATAACCGCGCTCCTCAAGTGGCTCAAACAGGATCGTTCCCGTGACGNGACTTTGCTGCTCAAGCGGGAACAGATTCTGGTGCGCGACCCGGGTGCAGAAGTGGAGGCGCAGTTTCCGCCGACGTTGCACTGGCAAGGTGTTGATTACCATCTTCGTTACCAGTTTGAGCCGGGTCGGCAAAACGACGGTGTCTCGATCACGATTCCGCTCCCGCTTCTGAATCGCGCGCCACGATATTTGTTTGACTACTTAGTACCCGGCTTGCTGCGCGATAAATGCATTGCGCTGATCAAAGGCCTGCCCAAATCACTCCGGAAGCAGCTGGTGCCGGCGCCCGACGTGGTCGACGCGGCACTTGCCGAATTGAGGGCCGAAGACAGTGACTTTTACGCAGCGCTGGGTGCCGTGCTCAAACGGCAGCGCGGTGTTCAAGTGAGGCTCGCTGACTGGCAGGCTGGGCAGCTCGAAGATTTTTACCGTATGAACATCCGGGTGGTCGATACGGAGGGCAAGCTGCTCGGGCAGAGCCGTGACATGGCGGCACTGGTGTCGGAGTTTCGAACCGGTGAGCGCGCGGAAACGACGGCTCAGCCGGATTCTCCGGAGCGAAAAAATATTGACCGCTGGGATATGGGTGATCTGCCCGCGGTGTGGAAATCCAAGGCCGCAGGACTTGAGGTAATTGCTCACCCGGCACTGGTTGCTGAGGAGCATCGCGTCGCTGTTCGTCTGTTGGATTATCCCGGCGAAGCTGCGCTTGCCCACGAAGAGGGGTTGGTCGCGCTGGCGATGAAGCAGGCTAGCCAGGTCGTCAAGTCGCTGCGCAAATCCTTACTAGCAGGTAACGAGCTGGTGTTGGCGTTCGCAGCGGTAGAAGTCGATCGAAAGCGATTGGTTGAGGATGTGATTGCGGCGGTGGCGCTGCAGTCATTAAGGGATATCGAGGTGCCTCGATCTGAAGCGGCATTTAAGCAATGGTTCGACGCGCTGCGCAGCGACTGGCATGCCGAGGCGGTTGCCGTCGGTGAGCAGCTGGCTATCACCTTAAAAGCCTGGAGTGCGGCGCGCACGGCCGCGGCACAAATGGGCGGCGACTACCAGAACAGCCAGCAAGACTGCTGGGCGCACATGGACGCCTTGCTGGCGACCGACACGCTCCGTTACGCAGGTAGCGAGTGGTTGCGTGAGTATCCCCGCTATGCGAAGGCAGCCCAGCACCGCATCAGTCGACTCAATGGTCAGTACCCGAAGGACCAGAAAGCGCTCGAAATGTTGACGCCATGGGTTCAAAGCCTTGCCAATGCCGAGGCCGGTTACCCGGGTCTGGTGCGGCTCTCGCCCGAGGCTCGGCAATACCGATGGATGTTGGAAGAGTTTCGGGTGTCGCTCTTTGCACAGCAAATGAAAACCCGTCTGCCCGTATCGAATAAGCGGCTGGAACAGCAGTGGCAGCAGGTGCAACTCTGGATCGAGAAGAACCCGCGCTAACGTGACCCCGTGACCCAAGCCGCCAAATAGCGTTAAAATTAGCCAAGAAAGGAGCTTTGAGCACCTCGGTATGTTGCGGTACGTCACAAATTATTCCCTCCGACCGCTCGCCTCACTCGCGGCGAGCGTCACCCCTGTTGTGCTATTGACCGCCTTGCTGGTGGGCACGGTGCAGGCGCAGGATGAGATGGACCCTTGGGAGGGCTACAACCGCTGGATGTTCGAGTTCAATGACGCGTCTGACCGTATTTTGATTAAACCCGTTGCGCGAGGGTATGACGCGATCATGCCTGAGCCCGCGCGAATTGGGGTCAACAATTTCTTCAGTAACTTCTATGACTTCAACGGTGTGCTCAATGCCCTTTTGCAAGGCCGCATAGAGGAAGCCTTCAACAATACCTTTAGGGTGATCACTAATTCCACGATCGGCCTGCTCGGGTTATTTGATGTGGCGTCGATGACAGGCATCCCTCGGTACGAAACCGACTTCGGGCACACGCTCTCCATTTGGGGGGTGCCAAGGGGTAACTTTGTCATGTTGCCGTTCATCGGCCCCAGTACCGTGCGTTCGGCATCGGGCATGGCGGTTGACGCATTCGCTTCACCGACGGGGCAATTAATTAATGACGAGGCCTATTGGGGTTTGCGCGTTTTTAATCTTATCGATCTGCGCGCTGGCCTGCTCGACGCCGAGGAGATCATCACGGGAGATCGCTACGTATTCTATCGAGACATCTATCTTCAGAACCGCGCCATGTTGGAATCTGATGGTCAGGTGAAAGATGATTTTTCCGAGTTCGATAACGACTGGGACGAGGAAGAATTTTGATGTCCTGCTGTCGTTGGCTGCAGCGCTAGCGATATGACCCAACTGGGCACCGTATTGGTAGTGGACGACGACGCGGATCGCGCCGCGGTGTTGGTCGCCGCACTGGATGATCCCCACCATCGCTATGAAATTACTCCCGAGGCACCCGATATTGAGGCGGTGTTGGGCCCGGATAGCCCATGGGACTGCGTGATCTGCCATGTCGAGTTACTGGATGTGTCGTGGGCGTCCGTGCGTCGTGCCATGCGTACTTTCGACGTACAGGTGCCGGTTTTGGCGGTCAGTGATCACCGTGACATGGATAGCATGACCACTGCGCTGGGCCTTGGTGCGGTTAATTTCTTTGTGAGCCCTGCCGAAAAACCGGGGTTAGTGCGGCGCGCCATCGAGCGCAGTGTGCACCACCGCCAACTGCAGCGAGAGCTGGTGGAATCGAACGAAAATCTGGAGCGTGCTAATACCGAGCTGAGCCACTCACTGAGAATTTTGGAGCAGGATCAGGCGGCCGGTCGCCAGGTACAAAAGGCGATGTTTCCGGCGCACTCTCTCAAGGCGGGAGACTACTGGTTCAGTCATCGTATTTTGCCGTCACTCTATCTTAGCGGCGATTTCACTGACTACTTCGAGGTCGACAAGAGCAAGGTGGTGTTTTATCTGGCGGACGTGTCGGGCCATGGGAGCTCCTCGGCTTTTGCCACGGTGCTACTGAAAAACTTGTTCGCCCGCAAACGGTCCGATTATCTTCGCCGCGATGATAAAACGGTCATTGACCCGATCGAGATGCTGGCGCTGGCAAATCATGAGCTCTTGGAATTGCACGTCAACAAATACGCCACGATGGTGGTGGGTTGCCTCGATTTTGATGCGCATACCCTGCAGTACTCCGTCGCCGGCCATCTTCCTAAGCCGGTGCTCATGACTCCTGACCATATCGACTATCTCCCCGGTGAGGGCATGCCGGTGGGGCTGACGCCAGAGGCGTCCTACGGGCTTGAGCAACTCTTATTACCTGAAACGTTTATGTTGGTGTTGATGTCAGACGGTGTGCTGGAAACCATCGATGAGGTGGATCTTATAGAGCGCGAAAAAACTCTGTTAACGCGTCTCGGCGGGTCGCTGGAAAAGCCAGGTGATCTGATTCGCCGGCTCGATCTTGGTGAGGTCACTTCGGACGATCTGGCGGACGACATTGCGGGACTCTTCGTGAGTCGAGGTGTCGGGTGAGCGACTGCCGTATTTGCGCCGCTTCAAATGCCGGGGCCCATGTATTAAAGCTGGAGGGTGATGTGCGCCTGACCATGTGTACGGCGCTGGACCAGTACTTTCAGTCAATGTTTGGTGAGCTGGATTTTGTCAGTGTTTGGGTAGACGTAACGGAAGCTGATGGTCTCGATAGCACAACACTGGGGATGCTCGCGCAGTTGGCGATTCAAACGAAAGAACGCTTTGCGTTCCGACCCGCTATTTTCAGTACAAACCCGAGCATTGACCGACTACTGGACACGATGGGTTTCGATCAGCTGTTTGAGCGTCGCAACGAGCCCTGCAACAGCGACACCGCTGTTGAGGAAATTCCTGCGGTAGCGAGCGCAGAGGCCGAGGTGAAAAGGCAGGTGCTGGAGGCACACCGCACTTTGATGTCGATGAGTGATGAGAACGCGGGCGCCTTTCGGGATCTTGTCAGGACGCTCGAGCGGCCGGAGGATGGTCACCTCGCTTAGCCGCTTTGTATAAGCCGCTGACCGCACCGGTACTGTGCGTTAATCAGACCCCTCTGACAACGCATACACCTTGTCAATAATGGCCTCTACCTGAAGCTCCAGCGAGGCGTAGTCCATCTCGGCGACCAGCTCAAGCTTTAACTCGTGGAGCAGCTCCACGACCTCTTTAAACCCTTCTTCGTTCGACATGCCATCACTCACTTGTTAGGTCAGACGAGCCATTATAGGAAATGCGCCGCTGCAATGCGTACCTCGCAGGACCGCTAGCCCGCGGTTGCTGCTCGCTCGGGTGGACGAGAACATAGTGCCGCAGCCTCTCGCAAGACCGCCATCCCTGATTCGGGTTTGTGGGCGCGCTCACTCAGATGGCGCCGATACTGTCGTCCGCCGAACTGACCCTGGTACAGCCCGAGCATGTGTCGCGTCACGTGGTGCAACCGCGCCCCCTCAGCCAGCTGCGTCTCGATGTACGGGCGCATCGTCTCAATGACCGCCTCACGGTCGGCACTGATAGCAGATGGGGCGTTGAACAATCGGGTATCGACGTCGCGCAAGAGCCATGGATTTTGGTACGGTGCCCGACCCATCATCACGCCATCGACCTGCTCAAGGTGTTGCTCACACGCTTCCAAAGATTCGATGCCGCCATTGATCACAATAGTGAGCGCGGGGAAGTCTCGCTTGAGCTGATAGACCCACTCGTAGTTCAGCGGTGGGACCTCACGATTTTCTTTCGGTGAGAGACCCTGCAGCCAGGCTTTACGCGCATGCACAATAAACACCTCGCAACCTCCCGACGCCACCGTGCCCACAAAGTCCACCAGCTCTGAGTAAGACTCCTGATGATCAATGCCAATGCGATGTTTAACGGTTACAGGGAGTTCACAACCGTCACGCATAGCGCTTACGCAGTCGCGCACCAGTTCAGGCTCAGCCATGAGGCAGGCGCCAAACCGGCCGTTCTGAACCCGATCCGAGGGGCAGCCACAGTTCAGATTGATCTCATCGTAGCCCCAGCGCGCTCCCAGCCGTGCGCAGGCCGCCAAGTCTTTAGGATCGGCACCGCCCAGCTGCAGTGCTATCGGATGCTCTTCCTCACTAAAGCGCAGATGCCGCTCGACATCGCCATGCAGCACTGCTCCTGTCGTCACCATCTCGGTGTAGACCCTCGCGCGGCGCGTCAGCGTGCGCCAAAACCGACGACAGTGCCGGTCGGTCCAGTCCATACAGGGTGCAGTGCTGAAACGCCAAGGATTGTGGGTGCTGAGATCTGTCACTAAATAAGACCCGTAAAGGTTGCAAAGCGATGGGTAGCCCCACCATGCTACGTTGTCTGCTGAAGCGAGCCTAAGGATAACCGGTCGCACCGCGATTCCTCAGTAGCTTGGCTTGGTAAAAATCACCCTGACCCTTTCTATGAATCGATAGGTGTGTGCTCTTTGAGAGATCACTTTTACAACGGTTTATTCCTGAGTGCTGCCGCAATGTGCGGGCCAAATGCGCAGGCGGGAGACGTGTCGGAGACAAGCTCAGTGGGCTCGGTCACAGGAATCCATGACGACGCAGGGCTGACTTCTCAGGTCGTTGAGGCCGAGGAGGGCTATGTTGAGCGGAGCGCGCGGGCGTTTGCAGAATCTGATCTGGTTTTTAGCCGAGGATTCAGTAACGCGCCCTTTTTGCCCGTCGCGTTGCTCGGCAGCACCCACTACGGGGATGCCAATATTAGCGAAGAGGGCGCGACCCCCGAGACGGCGGGCCAACG
Source organism: Halieaceae bacterium (assembly GCA_002683395.1). GTDB lineage: Bacteria > Pseudomonadota > Gammaproteobacteria > Pseudomonadales > Halieaceae > Luminiphilus. Next base: position 67,576 of record NYTG01000022.1, read on the forward strand.
CTATCAGGTCAGTTCCACCAGTCAGTATGGCGGAGTGCCATTTTTGCTCAACAAGCGCAGCATGGTGGTGATTGGCGAATATTTGTCTTACTCCAATTTTTCGGTGGACAATGGCGAGGACTTTTCGGTGGCCTCAGCCACGCTGGCGGCGGGCTATCTTTACCAGGTGTCGGATGCGTGGCAACTGCTGGGTGCGGTTGCGCCCTTCTATAACCATTCCAGTATCGGCGAGCAGGGCAAGGATTACTGGCAGGTCATGGGGGGGGCATTGGCCCGCTACACCCGCAACGAACGTCTTTGGTGGCTATTTGGTGTGGTGTTTGATGACTCCGATTTTGGCACGACCTGGCTCCCCTACGTCGGCGCCTCACTGATTCTCAATGACCGTTGGAGCCTGAGCGCCATTTTGCCCTGGCCGCAGCTAATCTATGCCCCCAGCAAGGACTGGTTTGTGTCGGCAGGCGCCTCTTATTCAGGCAATAGCTGGGCGGTGAATCGCACCACCGGGGCAGTGGGCCTGAACTTGAGTGGTTTTGATTTTGGCCTTGGTGGCGGTATGCGCCTCAAAGGCCCTTTGTGGCTTGAAGGTGCGGCAGGGGTAGGGGGGCTGCGTGGCCTCACCATTACCGATGGTGACGTGAGTGGCCCCAGTATTGATGTGAGCAGCAGTCCGTTTATTAATATCAGTTTGACCTTCCGTCCGTCGTTTGCTGATTAACAGCGGGCGATTGTGCAGTCATGCTTATTCGTAAAGGCTGCCATCCATTGGTCACAAATCTCCTCCATAATGCTCCTCGATCAGAGCCGACCTGACAGAGAATCCTGATGCCTGCACCCCTTCGCCGCCGTTCCTTCATCCAAGCCACTGGTGCCTCGCTGGGCGCGATGTCCCTGCGAGGATTTGCCCTCGACAAGCCNGCTGCCGCGCACTTTACTCACGGCATNGCCAGCGGTGACCCCCTCGCTGATCGGGTCATTCTGTGGACGCGGGTGTTACCGGGTAGTNGCGGCACAGCGGCGGTGCCNTGCANCTGGCAGATNGCGACCGATGACACCTTCGAGACCATTGTGGCCANCGGCGAGGCGACTGCCCGCGCCGAGCGCGACTACACCGTCAANGTCGACGCTNCGGGCCTCGCGCCGGGCACACGCTACTGCTATCGATTCATGGCCCATGGCGTGACCTCGCCTGTGGGNTGCACCCGCACGTTGCCTGCGGGGGTGGTNAGCGAATTNAAAATGGCGGTGGCGTCGTGCTCGAACTACCCGCAGGGGTTCTTCCACGCTTATCGCGATATTGCCGAGTCTGACCTCNATGTGGTGCTGCACCTCGGCGACTACATTTACGAATACCCCGTCGGTGAGTATGTGAACCCCNTTGCCGAGCAGCAATTGGGCCGTGTCGTTGAGCCGGATCACGAGATTCTGGTGCTCGAGGACTATCGGATGCGCCATGGCCTGTATCGCACCGACTCCGACCTGCAGGCCGCTCATGCAGCGCACCCGTGGATCACGGTGTGGGATGACCACGAGATGATGAACGACACGTGGCGCGCGGGGGCTGAAAACCACGACGAAGGCGAGGGCGATTTCTTTCAGCGTATTCACGCGGCCCGGCAGGCGTACCACGAGTGGATGCCGATCCGTACCTTAGCGGAGGGCGATCAAGGGGTGATTTATCGCGCTTTTCAGATTGGTNACCTNGCTGACTTAATGATGCTCGACACCCGCCTGGTGGGCCGCGACGAGCAGCTCGACTACGCCAAGNGTATTGAGCGCGCCGGCAGCGTGGAGGCGTTTATCAAAAACGATCTCTACAACCCCGAGCGGCAAATCCTGGGCGAAGAACAAGAGGCCTGGTTACAGCAAGCACTGCAACGCAGCAAAGCCCGCGGCGCCACTTGGCAGGTGCTGGGGCAGCAGGTGCTCATGGGCAAGCTCAATATNCCGGTGATCCCACCCGAGGAGCTGGCTCAACTCGAGCTCTCGGAATACGCCCGGCCCCGGGTNGAGCAAACCCAACAGCTTGCCCCTTATGGGTTGCCCTCNAANCTCGATGCCTGGGACGGTTACCCCGCCGCGCGGGAGCGNCTNTTNGNCATGCTCANNNCNCANGCNNCNAACCCNNTNTCNTTGGCNGGNGATACCCACAACGGCTGGGCNTTNAANCTGNCNAACCAAAANGGNGAGGCNGTNGGGGTGGAGTGGGGTACNCCCGGGGTGTCGAGCCCGGGGCTTGAGAACTACGTNCCGCTGCCCCCGGAGCAGATGCAGGCACTGCTCAAAGGCGCGAGCCCTGAGCTGGCAGCCTGCGACACATCGCAGCGCGGTTGGACCGAAGTCACGCTCACGCCAGAGGCGGCTACCGCCCAATGGCGGTTTGTGTCCAGTGTGACGGAACCCACATTTACCGCGACCGGCGCCGCACTGCTCATTGCTCGCGCAGGAGCAAGGCGTTTGGATAAATCCCGCGCATAGCCACAGATCTGGTTTCAGTCACCACCGACACCATTTCCTGTGCGCAGCGCAGGGCCGGCCACTCAAACTGTGCATAAAGTGACAGGTAGCTCTTTTGCCCGATTAATAGTGAATTTTGACGTGTCTCCAGTAGCGTCAGCACATAAGCTGTCGCGCCAGTTAAGTTGGCTAATAGCAGCCTAGGGACTCACGTCGGTGGTATCAGCGGTAAGCGCGTGTTCAAGATTGGCGGCCTNTATNCAGTGGGGGCTAGGTAAGCGGCTCAAAAGTGTTTTTNTGCGCACCTCATTGCTGTCACTGATTCTCATCTGGCCAGCCGTCGGACTGGGCCAGCAAACCCTCGAGGCGAATACCGGTAATAGCTTTCGAGGCTGGACGTTTAAAGCCATCCCTGACGTGTCNCAGGCGGGCGAGGCTCCCATTACCGGCATTGCCGATCCCTTAGGCGGCTCTGCGTCGCTCAATTTCACGCTATCGGGTGAAATGGGTAACAAGCGCGTGGTGAAGTTGCGGCAACAGGATTTTGCTGCGGCAGGATTGACCGGNATTACGACGCTTAGCGACCTCTCGAGCATTAGTTGGCGCATCAACCACAGCGACCCGCTCACGTATCCACGATTTGCCGTGACCTTGAGAGCAAAGCCCAACATCGAAATTGAAGGTCAGCTNTACACCTACAAGAAGTACGAGACGATTCGCTTCCTCACCAAGAATCAAAAACTGAATCCGGGTGAATGGGATACAGTGACCGTTGATTTCACTGGGAGAGGCGCAGCGGGGTCGCTATTCCGTCACAGTGGTCCTCTCGATGACAAGTCGCCCATTAATCCTGGTACGCATCAAAAGAAACCGATCAATCAGTGGATAGCCGGGTACGGTGACCTGGAGATCGCCAGTATCCAATGGGCCTACGGCAGCAAAAACAATGCGCTCACATTCACGTCTTACATCGATTACCTAGAAATTAATGGCGTCACCTTTGACTTTGAGGGTGCGCCGCTGCAACCGCCGGGACCACCCACCGACCTTGTGGCTACCCCTGGGGACGGTCAGGTCTCAATTGCATTTGCCGCTGCCGAGGACAACGGCACGCCGGTGACCCGCTACGAGTATCAGCTCGAGTCACTCGATAACGCCAACAACTGGACAGCGGGTAACTGGACCTCAACGGGCGGCACGAATACCACGCTGACGCTTTCCGGCCTGACAAACGGCACCGACTATCGGGTCGGCCTGCGAGCGGTCAGTAACGCGGGAGACGGGGAAGAATCGGCGTCGGTCACGTTTGCTCCGCGCAAAGCCAATCAGAACGCGATTGGTTTAGTGGTNCAGGCGGGCACGCCCCGCGGTTTCAGCTTATCCGGATGGACCGCTGAGTACGTGAAGGATCGCAATAACGCGGGTATCGCCGACGGGCTTGGCGGATCGGCCAGCATCAATGCGTCGCTGACGGGTCAAGGAGGCGATCGTTGGGGGCTCTTCCTCAAGCCAGCGCAATACAAGACCGATGTGAAAGCGGCGGAAGGTGNCAGCTATGGCGGTCGCAAAATTGANCGTCTCTCTGACCTNACGAGCCTCAGTTTTCGCACGCAGCACAGCGGTGATGGCAAGCACCCGCGCTTAGGTCTCCGGATCTTACGGGATATCCCGGCTAGCGACGGTAAATCGGTGGCGCAACTGGATGTTGTGCCGAGCGACATGCCCGCTCTCAACTCAGGGTGGAATGCTGTCGCCATTAACTTTAGCGAAACGCTTTTTAGGAGCAGCTATCTTGCAGAGGGCGAAGAGTCNGAAACCAAGCCGCTCTCTGAGTGGATTACACAGTATGGCGACCGGCGTATTGACCTGATCCGTTGGCAGACGGGCTCTGGGTCCGGTGAGACCACCAATACCACTTACGTTGACCAAATCGAGGTCAATGGNGTGACCTACGACTTTGAGGGNNNNCCNCCGNTACCNCCNGCGGCNCCNATNAANTTANTGNCNGCNCCGGGNACTGAGGCNAGCATTACCTTNNCGTTTACGCCGGGNGATCCCGGNGACAGCGCNATNACNCGNTACGAATACAGCCTCAACGGCGAGGCGGGTAGNAANGCAGCCTGGACATCACTGGGTGCGATTGCCAATGCGCCTTACCAATTCGCGGTCACTTCGGGGCTCAGAAACGGCCNCGAGGATCGATTATCCCTCCGCGCAGTGAGTAATTCTGGTGCGGGAGAGAGCGCCACTATCGCTTTTAGGCCGCGGGCCAATGCCGCCGATGTCACCTTGACTGTCGACAGTACAGATAATCGCGGTTTCTACCTTTCTGATGCGTCGTCGCAGTACATCAAGGACCGTGACCAGGCCGGCATACCCGACAAGCGCGGCGGTAATACCAAGAGCCTTAACGCAAGCTTGGCCAGTTACGGTGATGTATGGCGCGCCGAAATCAAGGCGGAGCATCTCAATGAGGGTGGGCGGGCCCTGCAGAAGCTCCACGACATCGAGACGCTGAGTTATGAGGTGTGGCACGACGAGAAGGGGGACTACCCTGCGCTGAGTCTCCTGATCGATCGCTTCGACGGGAAGCGTGCCGAGGCGCTTTACTTACAGGTGAATGAGCAGCCACTGGGTACTGCCAACGCGTGGAATACGGTCACTGTTGATCCGGCGACGTCTAAGTTCAAAAATAACAAACAAAACAACGGCAATGAAGCCGATGCCGGCGCCACCTACACGCTAAACAAATGGATTTCGCTATATGGCGATCGAACGGTCAACCGCATTCGTTGGGGTGGCACCGGTAAAGCAGCTGCCGAGACCTATATCGATTTTATTGAGGTCAACGGCGTGACCTACGATTTTGAGGGTGTGCCCCCGGCCGTCATCGCGCCGCCACCGGTGCAGCTCGCCGCGACCGCAAGTGACCAGCAGGCGGAGATTACCTTTAGTGCGGGTGATAACACCGGCGCGACGGTACTGGACTATGAGTATCAGCTGGACAGCGGCCCATGGACCTCCATTGGCGGCGATACTGTGGCGCCCTTCACCGTCGCGGGTTTGACCAATGGCGCTAACTACAGCTTGGCGATGCGCGCGGTGAGCGCAGGCTTTGGCGATGAGACCCTGACCAGCGATCAGTCGGAGTCGGTGAGTTTTGTGCCGGTGGGCCTGCCCCTGCCGCCGACCGACCTGTCAGCAGCAGTGGGGGATGGCTCAGCGGTAATTAACTTTAACAATACCGACCCGAGTAATGGTGCCGTGATTACCAACTATCATGTGAG
>NYTG01000023.1 GCA_002683395.1 Halieaceae bacterium
GGATTCAGCTTCTCGCAAGTGCTGATGCTGATCGCACTCGCCCTGGTTGGCGGGGCCTACGCCTGGTGGGAACACCGCAAACAGCTGCAAAAAGAGCGGGACGAAAAATCGGATCGATTCTGAACTATTTTATCCAGCATAGGGGCTTGCGAACTCATTCAGTGAACCTTGCAGTGATCGCGCTATGCAGAACATAAAAAAACCCGGCCTAGGCCGGGTTTTTTATAGCGCTGCGGATTCACTGCATTGTCAGCACATTTGTCGTCAGATCATCGGCCGAACCGCACGCCGCTGCCATCGCAGCAAACTGGGCTTGCCACGTTGTGTCTTCGGCTTGCCACGCAAACGCCTTTTCCATCGACTCGGCGGATCCATGGACATCGACCGACACCAGCGCGCCATCCTCATGCACAGCGGGTGCTGCAGAATAGGGGTAAGGCGATGCGTCGCGTTCGTAGGCGATCATCTCCTTAATGAGCGTCAACCCGGCATCCGTGTCGGCGCAGGGCCAGTGATACACCACCATGATTTGACCCGGCTGAGCTGCGAGGTTGATGTGTTCGCCCTTTTCGTGGTGACCGGCTATCGCGATACTCGTTGCCAACGAGGTTGCAATCGCTAGTGCGGCAGTTTTAATGAGTGTCATAAGGTCTCTCCATAATTAAGTGGTTGCAAACAATGCATCACAATTCGTCGTCGCTTATCGCGGGTCCTGGTACTCGTAATACCCGTCGGTCGGAATCATGACATGCGCGCCGGGCGTTCCCGGGAACATGACGTAAGGTGCACCCGTATTAAAATCGTCGCTCATGCCGTCGAGCGACGCAGGATCCTTGGGTAGCAACATCAGGTGAGGCCCTGATTCGATCCACTGAGAGGGATCTGTGGCATCGGATATATCGAGCACGCCCGCGGTCGTATTATCTTCACCGACGTCGCCATGGAGCATCCACATAAACGCATCGCGCTCGATATCGGGATCTTTACCGGCCATGAAGTCGCTCATCCATTTCATGCCTACCTCATCTGTACAGACCGGCATCGCCGCGTGAGCACTGCTCCAGCCACCGGCTGGCGCCGGCCGCGGATTACCGACCATACAGGTCCAGCCATTGCTGCCTTCGCGCAACACCGAGCCATCTAACCCGAGTACTGTGGCATTGCTGCCCAACGGCGCCGGCGCCGCCGAGGAGTAGGCCCAGATCTGCCATTCGGCGCCGTCGTGCGCACTATTGGGCTCGTCAGCCTGCGTGGTAAAACTGAGGGTCGCCATAACCGCCCCGATAATGAAACCTTTCATACTGCTGCTCCTCTCACTGACTGTTATACCTTCGTGCCATAGCGTCGCGTTACGCCGCGACCCACCGACGGCACGGTTGACTCCACCCTAGGGCAAAACCTCCGTCTCGACAAACCGCTATGACGCTAAAGGCTCACGCAGATCTTGCCAAAGTGTTGCTGGGACTCCTGATAACGAAACGCTTCGCCGAGTTCTTCCAGGGCGAACGTTCTGTCGATCACAGGTTGTAAATCATTCGCCTCGACCGCTGTAATCATATTGGCATGATCGGCCTGAGAACCCACGGTAATGCCACTCAAGCGACCATTCTTGGTCATCAGCGCAGCCGTGGGGACTTCACCGGACCAGCCCGTGAGCACGCCAATTAAACTGATACAGCCATCTACTGCAAGCGCGTTGATAGACTGGGGTAAGTTACCCGGGCCACCTACCTCGACCACCAGATCCACACCGGCATTACCGGTGAGCTCAAAAGCCTGCTCACCCCAGTTAGCGTGGGTTTTATAGTTGATCAGATGCTCGGCACCCAGCGCGCCAAGCCGCTCCAGTTTGGCGTCAGAGGATGACGTCGCAATCACCCGGCACCCCATCATGCGGGCCATCTGCAATGCGACCACCGATACTCCGCCACTCCCTTGCACCAGCACCCAATCCCCTGGCTTAAGATCGGTCTCCACGACCAGTGCTCGCCAGGCGGTCAAACCTGCACAAGTGAGCGTCGAGGCGGCCTCAAAATCGAGGTTCGCGGGCATACGGCTAAAAGCGCTGGCCGGCATGGTCACCGATTGTGCGGCAAAACCGTCCACGTGATCACCCGGGACACCCAACAGATTGGGCAGCGTTGGCCGACCGGCCGACCAGTTCGGAAAGAAATAGCTCAGCACACGATCCCCTAGTGCATAGGCCGTTACGCCCTCTCCGACCGCCGTGACAACGCCTGCGCCGTCTGACATGGGTATTCGACCCTCTGCAGCGGGGATCAAGCCGGTCACAACGGCGTAATCATGAAAATTAAGGGAGGTGGCTTTGATCTCCACCTGTATCTCACCCCTACCCGGCGCGCGGGGTTCGATGTCGGCGAGGTGGAGCTGGTCGATACCGCCAGGGGCGGCGAGCTTCATGGCTTGCATGGGAATACCTAATGAACGATGTTCACATAGTATAAAGGCTCGGCACCCCNAGACGGGACTGCTCTGCTAAGCTCCTACCCGCACACTACAATCCTCACTGGGCAGCGTTTTGTAACGCCATCGATGAGCCGTAACCCATGAATAAACTCGAACAATTGCGCACCATGACCACCGTGGTGGCCGATACCGGTGATCTTGAGGCGATTACGCGCCTGAAACCCACTGACGCCACGACTAACCCGTCGCTGTTATTAAAAGCCGCTGCCTTGCCCCAGTTTGCCGATCAAGTGGAAGCACTGAAAGCCTCTGCGGACGACATAGCCGATAAAGTCGATCGCTTTGCGGTGAGCGTGGGTGCTCAGATCAATCAGCTCATACCCGGAGTGATCAGCACCGAGGTCGATGCCCGGCTCTCTTTTGATACCTATGCCACTATCGCCAAGGCCGAGAAACTCATCGGCCTGTATGCCGATGCCGGCATTGGCGCAGAGCGGGTGCTGATCAAAGTGGCTGCCACCTGGGAAGGGATTCGTGCGGCCGAAGTGCTTGAGCAACGCGGCATTCACTGTAACGCCACCTTGATCTTTAGCTTCGAGCAGGCGTGCGCCTGCGCCGACGCCGGTGTGTTCCTGATCTCCCCCTTTGTCGGCCGGATCACTGATTGGTATACCGCCAATACCGATCTGGCCATTGAGGAGCCGAGTGACGACCCAGGCGTGCAGTCAGTGATGCGGATTTACAACCACTTCAAGACTCATGACTACCANACTGTCGTGATGGGCGCGAGCTTTCGTAACACCGGTCAGGTTGAGGCGCTTGCGGGCTGCGACCGCCTCACCATCAGCCCCGACCTGCTGCAACAACTCGAAGCGGACACCGGTGCTCTAACGCAATGCTTGTTAGATGGCGGCGACCGATTACCTCGCCCTGAGCCGCTGGGTCAGAACGAGTTTCTGTTCGCTAATAACCAAGACCCGATGGTCNCCGAGAAACTCAGTGACGGCATTCGGCGATTTGTTGCCGATCAGCAACAGCTGGAAGCCTTGCTGGGCGCCTAAAGCAGTCTCAACCCAATATCGCGGGCAGTTCCTTGGAGAGCGCCATACGCTCTTTGACGGCCTGACCCGTCAGAGCAAAGCCCAGTAAATCGCCGCCACCTGATCGGAACAGCGCCTTGATATCGGGCGCCTCTCCTTCAAAGTGCCAATCGCCTTCGGCGTCCCTCTCCGGCGGCGAGACCACCACGGGACATGCCGGTGTTTTAATCGCCACCGGCATGGCGGGATAACTGACTGCCGTCGTCTCACCCGCCAAAGTGGCCGCCAAAGCACGTGCCGCCGCCATCAGTGGCGCGACATAAACCAGCACATGCCCCGCTACCTCGGCGCAATCGCCCATGGCATAGACGTTGGGTGCATTGGTTCGAAGTTGTCGATCTGTGACGATGCCACGGTTCACCTCAATATCCGCATCGCTTGCCAGCCCGGTGCGCGGCCGCACACCCACTGCACATAAGACCGCGTCAGCCGCAATCGTGTCACCGTTATTCAGGGTGACCGTGTAGCCCTCGCCAGCTCGGTTTACCTCGGTGGCCAGTGGTCCAAAATGGAAGGTAGCGCCTTTGTCTTCGAGGGCAGCCTGGACCGCCCGCCCAGATGGCTCCGGCAGAAGGGTCGGCAGGCACCAGCCCATGGGATCAACTGCTTCGACCGTGAATCCGCCGTTCAATAGGTCGTTGGCGAATTCACAACCGATCAGACCGGCACCAATAATGGCAATTTTCTTGGCACCTTTTGCCGCCAGCAGGTCCTGAAAGCGACGGTAGTCATCCAGGTCATTCACCCCGAGCACCTCATCGGCGGCATCACCCCCGATAGGCGGTCGAATCAGCTCAGCCCCCAACGCCAGCACCAACTCACTGTAGGGCAGCGCCTCGCCCCCTTCTAAATGCACTACCTGTGCCTGAGTATCGATACTGGCGACACGAGTGCGGATCCGAACCGAGACATTCAGTTGCTCCGCCAATTCCTCAGCACTCTGCGCTGCCAGCTTGTCGGCATTGAGGTCTTTGGTGTAACCGGTAGAGATCATCGGCTTGGAGTAACCCTCACCGCCATCAGACGTCAGCACGGTAATGGCAACAGCGTCGTCCTTGCGACGCAGCTCACGTACCAGACCGTAACCCGCAAGACCCGACCCAATCACCACAACAGATCGCGCGCTGGCGCCGTCTTCCGCAGCCGCCTCGGCAGATGCGTCGGTGTCACTCTCGTCATCAGAGCCTGGAATGAGTTCGAAGTCGTCTTTGCCCACGCCACAATCAGGGCAGGTCCAATCCTCCGGCACATCCTCCCATTTTGTGCCGGGGGCAATACCATCTTCAGGCCAACCTTCTTTCTCGTCGTAAATCAGTCCGCAGACGATGCATTCCCAACGGGCCATGGGCGTTAATCCTCTCTATTTAAAAAACGAAGCGNNGTATCGGCGCGCAGAGTGCCAGTATCNGGNNCNGCTGTCACNTAACGTGANCNCAANTGCGCNNCTANCTTANCCGCTGATCAACTCAACAACNGCNGTNANCGTNATACCGCCGCNGCAAGNTGNGTCGCCTGATTGATCGCGGTTTTAGCGTCAAGCTCTNCCGCCTCAAANGCGCCGCCCACAAGATCCACCGATAAACCTTTTTTCTCCAGCGCATCGAACAGGCTGCGCTCCGGCTCCTGACCCGCACACAGAATGACCGTGTCGACCTCAAAAGTTTTCGGTTGGCCGCCCAACAACACGTGCAAGCCGTCGTCGTCGATACGCACGTAATCCACCGCATTAACCATGTTGACACCGCGCCGGTTCAACAAGAGACGCTTAGTCCAGCCGGTGGTTTTACCCAGGCCACGTCCCACCGGGGTCTCCTTGCGCTGCATGAGCCACACCTCTCGGTCAGCCTTGTTAATCACGGGCTCAACGCCCGTCACACCGCCGCGGGGATGATTTTCAAAATCGACGCCCCACTCCTGGGCAAACAAATTGATATCGAGTGCAGAGCTGGTTCCCTCGTGAGTAATTAACTCTGTCACGTCAAACCCAATGCCGCCGGCGCCAATCACGGCGACCCTTTTACCGATGGGCTTGTTACCCTTGATCGCGTCGATATACCCCACCACTTTTTCGTGCTCAATGCCGGGGATTTGGGGCACTCGGGGACTGATACCTGTCGCAACCACCACATGGTCGAAGCCTGCTTCACTCAATTGATCTGCCTCCACCCGTTTCCCCAGCTTCACCGTGACGTCATATTTCTCAAGCATCGCGCGGTAGTAGCGGAGCGTTTCATGGAACTCCTCCTTGCCCGGCACCTGTTTGGCCAGATTGAACTGCCCACCCACTTCATCAGCCGCGTCATATAGCGTCACAGCGTGACCACGTTCAGCGGCCACGGTTGCATAGGCTAACCCTGCGGGCCCTGCACCGACCACAGCGATATTTTTAGTCACTGTAGCCGGTCCCCACTTGAGCTGTGTCTCGTGACAGGCTCGCGGGTTGACCAGGCAAGACGTGGTTTTCATTGCAAACGTGTGATCGAGACACGCCTGATTACAAGCGATGCAGGTGTTNATCTCCTGCTCGCGGCCCTCGGCCGCTTTTTTCATCAACTCGGCATCAGCGAGCATCGGCCGCGCCATTGAGACCAGATCTGCGTCGCCATCAACCAGCACCGCCTCTGCCACGTCCGGCATGTTGATGCGGTTCGAGGTAATCACCGGTATCGAAACCTCGTCACGAACCCGCTTGGTCACCCCGGTGAAGGCGCGCCGTGGCACCATGGTGGCAATCGTCGGCACCTGGGATTCGTGCCAAGTGAAATGGGTTGAAATCATCGATGCGCCCGCAGCCTCGACGGCTTTGGACAACAGGGCGATCTCATCCCAACTCATCCCGCCTTGGAGCATATCCATTGCCGCAATGCGGAAAATAACAATACAGTCTGGACCCACCGTCTCGCGGACTCGACGCACCACCTCAACAGGGAAGCGCATGCGATTTTCGTAATTGCCGCCCCACTGATCCGTGCGTTGGTTGGTTTTTTCTACGAGAAAAGTAGAGAGCAAATAACCCGCCGAACCGATGATCTCGACGCCGTCGTACCCGGCCTGCAACGCAAGCTTTGCACAGTGTGCGTGATCAACGATTTGCTTCTCGATACCCGCTTCGTCGAGCTCGTTGGGCGAGAAGGCGCCGATCCTTGAACGCACCGGTGACGGCGCTACCGCGCCTTCGTTATAGGCCAAAGCGCCCATATGCAAAATCTGCAGGCAGATTTTGCAATCAGGTGCGGCGTTGTGGACCGCATCGGTCACGATACGGTGTCCTGCCGCTTCTTCTTCGGTATTCAATTTAGAGGCGGCAGCCAAGGGTTTGCCATCCTCGCCTTTAAGGACCAGGCCACCTTCCTCATTCGGCGAGATACCCCCTGTGATAATCATGCCTACACCACCCTCTGCACGCTCTGCATAGAACGCGGCCATTCGCTCGAACCCATCGGGCTGCTCCTCGAGCCCTGTGTGCATCGAACCCATGATGCAGCGATTGCGCAACTGTGTGTGACCAAGATCGAGCGGGGAGAACAACGTGGGGTACTGGGCGTGCCCGGGCAAATCGACTTTGGCGTTCATAATAGGGTCTCAATTGTGTGTCGGTACAAGGGCGGGCACGATAACGTACCCCGCTCGGGGATAACAGCGCCCCGGTTCGCTCGTCTCCAGGCGACTCAGGACAAAATCTGAACCCGGTGCGCTGATTTGTTACGCAATTTTGCCGCGAACGTCTTACTCAGACCTTGCGCCCCCCGTAACAAAAACCCGTGCCGATTCCGGGCGCATGAGTCGCGTTCGCTGTCAACGTCAGGATGAGCCGATGATCGCTAGTGCAAGTGGCTCGGCACTTCGTCTCGCTTTGTAAAGTTATGTATAGCTTATTAGACATAAATGCAGTACACCTATTGCTACAAGGGGGCAGTATTGGCTCAGGAAAGTGGCTAGAACCGCATTACTGACAGTTGGACGTTTTCCCACAGCATTAACGTTGGCGCGGGCGCTTCATCGCCATGGCGTTCGCGTAATTGTGGCGGACCCGCTCAGGCGCCAGTTGGGGTCGGTGAGTCGAGCCGTCGCCAAAAATTATTGCGTCACGGCGCCCAATACGGACCTCCCCGCCTGGGAGCAGGACATTCTCGATATCATNGAACGGGAACAGGTGACGGATCTCATCCCCGGCTCGGAAGAGGTGTGTCACGTGGCGAATCTTGTGCCGCGCTTGCCCCAGTCTGTGCGCTATCAGGGGCCTTCGGCCGGCTGGATAGCGCAGTGGCATGACAAGTTGCGTTTTGTAGAACACGCCATCAGCCGGGGCGTGACCGCGCCTTCCGTCTATACCACCGCTGATGCCGAAGCGAGAGCTCTGATTCGCCAGACCGAGTGCGTGGTCAAACCACGGCGAGGCTGCTCCGGCACCGCCGTCTCCTTNATCGCACAAGGCAGCAACGTTCCCGCACCGTCTCCCGACATGTTGTTGCAGCGAAAGGTTGAGGGCAATCACCTGTACACGCTGAGCTGGGTCGATGACGGTGAGGTGAGAACCACCGCCAGCTATCGCGGCAGCACCCACAGCGGCACGGTAGCAGTGGGATTTCAAAGCGCACCGACGCCGTTTTCAGTGAAGCAGTGGATCGAGCGATTTCTCAGCGACACTCAGGTAACGGGCTTTATCAGCTTCGATTTTATCCTCGACCGCAGCGGCATACCCTGGGGGATCGAATGCAACCCGCGTCTGAGTAGCGGTGTCCATTTTATCGACGAGACGTGGCTGGGCGCCGCGGTGATGGGCGAGGCAACCGGCCCCGCACCCATTAGCCCCGCGGGCAAGCGGGCACAGTGGAGCTACTCCACACTGACCGAGGCCTATAAACATTTGCTGCGACTTCAGCTCCCCGAACTGGCGCGCTGCGGACGAGACCTACTGGTATCACGCGATGCCGTCTGGTCGTGGCGCGACCCCCTGCCCTTTTTGCTCATGACACCGCTTTGCTGGGAATTCATCTGGCGCTCCATCACCGAACGCATGCCCATTGGCGATGCCAGCCAGTGCGACATTGCGTGGCATTGGTTCACACCCCAGGACGCGGCTCAAGCCGACGCTATGCAGCGAGGTGACGAACGTGAAGCATGACCTGATCTGCCGGGCGGGTGGTCATACGCGCTGCAGGCCGAACGGTCTGACCGGGGCTGAGCAGCCAGTCAAACTGGCGCACCAGCTCAGCCAGAATCAGCACGCTTTCAGTTTGTGCAAAGCCCGCTCCAACACAGGTGTGCGGTCCTTGACCGAAAGGAATATAGGCGCCCTGTATCAGAGCATCCTCATTTTCAGGCAGGAAACGCTCAGGTCTGAAGGCATGCGGATCAGACCACCACTTGCCGTTCCGGTGCAGGGTCCACGGCGCGATCATGACCAGCGCGCCTTTGCGCAGGCGTCGTCCGGCTACCGTGGCCTCGCGCAGTGCGACGCGAGGCATAAAAGTGATGGGCGGATAAAGGCGCAGCGTCTCCTTGAAAAAGGCCTTGGTGAGGGGAAGTTGTCGAGTGTGCTCGAAGGTCACCGGCGCATCACCNACCACGGCAGCAATTTCTTCGCGGAGGTGCGACAGCCACTGGGGTTGATCCGCAAGGATATAAAATGCCCAGGTGAGGGCGCTGGCCGTGGTTTCGTGGCCGGCGAGAAAAAANACGCCCAGCTGATCAATCAACNCTTCACGAGAGAACGGCTCCCCCGTCTCCTGATCTCGCGCCGAAATCACACTGCTGGCGATATCGTCNAAGGCCCCAGGATCGTCGAGATGGGAATCTACCAATGTGCCGAGATGACGCCGGATACGTTCGCAGGCAGCCAGCACTTCAGGGGGCTGGGGAATATCACTCCAGGCCGGCTTGAAGATCAGTCGCATGACGTCCACCTGCACTGCGGAACGCTCGAACAACGTGAAATCCTCGAAGACATCGACCGCCACACCGGATTGCAGTGGGGTGGAGAAAACGGTGCGACAAATGATATCGGCGGTCAGGTGGCTCATTGCAAGATCGAGGGAAAACGCCTCTCCGGCATTCGCCTTTTCGCGCAGTATCGTCAAGTGGTCGTCGACCGCCGCCTTCATCGCTCCGAAGGCGTGGCTGATGCGCATGTGCGAAAAGGCCGGATCAATCATCGCCCGCTGACGCTTCCACCGCTCACCATCGGTGACAAAGATACTGTCGCCAATGAGATGCTCCAGCGCACTGACCATGAGGTCACTTTTGGGAAAGACGCCTTCGGCATCGCGCATGATCTCTCGCACGGCTTCGGGCTGGTTAAACAGCACGGTCGAGCGCCGAGAGTAGCCAAGATTACCTACGTCAAAGTGATACGCCGCTGCTGGCAGCAGCTCAAGCAAATTGCCGTCGCCCTTCCACATGACCCGCGCCAACGCCACAACAGACCAGAGCGAGAGTGGCTTGGGGGGAATATAAAGGTCCGACGCGGTCATCTGAGTTTTCCGATTCGTTCATCGCAGTATGGGGGGGTCATGTGATGCTGTCGACCCACACCCTTTTCGAATGGCTGGTCGTTGTCCACATCGCGACCGGGACGGTAGGCCTCATCGTGGTGTGGATACCGATCGCGGGGAAAAAGGGTGGCACACTGCACCGACGCGCGGGCACGCTCTTTGTGCAATCGATGATCGCTTACGGGATTTACCGCCCGTTGCGATCAGCTTGACCACCCTGTCAGAT
>NYTG01000024.1 GCA_002683395.1 Halieaceae bacterium
CATGGTAGTGCTCAGCGTGATGCCTATCTGAGGCGAGACGCCGCAAGGGTAACACGAAAGGAAATAACCATATATCTATTAATGCTAAGGTCTGGTGCCTGATAAGGGAGCTACAGCCCAATTGATCATTGGTATGACTCCGTTAGGTTATTGGGTAGCGGGGGTCCGTGTTGGGCTCATTGTGGCCGGGGGTTGTCACATAACTTCCTTAAATGTATATTTACGTCAGTTAAAGTAACCTTTATGGGGTGCGGGCTACCGTGAATACCAATAAAAAGACGGCTAATCAAGAGATCGGCAGCTGGCTGGCGACAATTGGGGCTGACGCCCCCCTCCAGCACAGTAATCCCGCCTCTCTATACCTGGCGTCACTGCAGGGCTCGGAAGCGAGCAGAACCACTGCAAAGTCTGTGATGAAGCAAATTGCAGTCCTGTGCGACCAGACCCCCGATACCTTTCCATGGCACCGATTAGATCGGGCCACGGTACTTGCGCTGCTAGAGAAACTCAAACAAAAAGGCCTCGCTGACAATACGCGCAACCTGTATCTCTCTATTATCAAAGGCGTCACCCGTGAAGCTATGCTGCACCAGCAGATGAGCGACCACCAGTTCAGCCTGATCGAGCAAATTCGTGCGATAAAACTGCAGAGACTCGCCGTAG
Source organism: Halieaceae bacterium (assembly GCA_002683395.1). GTDB lineage: Bacteria > Pseudomonadota > Gammaproteobacteria > Pseudomonadales > Halieaceae > Luminiphilus. The sequence goes on from NYTG01000024.1 coordinate 664, forward strand.
GACGGGCGCTGCACGTAGATGAGATAGCAAAACTCATTGATCACTGCCTTCACGATGAAGGCGCCGCAGGCGTAAGAGACGCCGCCTTACTGGGGATTTTGTTCGGTTGTGGGCCAAGACGTGCTGAGGTTGTCACGATCGACATCAACAAACTGAACTTTACCGACCGGTCGATCAAGGTGATCGGTAAAGGCAACAAAGAGCGAGAGCTCGAAATGCCGCCCAGGACGATCGATTTGGTCAAAACCTGGCTTGAAGAGTCGGGGCTGCAGTTTGGGCCGTTATTTAGGCCGGTTAACCGCTGGAATCAGGTTGCCGAGGACCGAAGGCTGACCGCGCGAGGCGTCTACGACATCGTTACCAGGCGTGTGAAGCAGGCCGGCTTGGATAAGGCGTCTCCTCATGATCTTCGCCGGAGCTTTCTTACCTACCTCCTTGATAATGGAGAAGATTTAGCAACTGCAGCGGACATGGCCGGGCACGCCAGCGCCGATACCACGCGGCGTTATCTACGCCATCAAAAACGTCGAAATCGCGCCGCCGCCGACAAGATCGACTTCTAGTCGCAAACCCTTAGTCAGCTCTACGCGTCGCTAGCGAATCTCTATGATCTCAAAGCCCTGCTCAGCAGTACGCCACTTTAGAAGCAGGTCGTAAATTTCCCCTGATACAACCGCATCGACTAAAGAAATTTCATCGCCTGAGACTCTACAAACCGCGCCGTTTAATCAAATAATGCTAGCACCGATACAGCACGGCGTTATTTACGGCACCAAAAACGGATATGCTCATACTCCATGGCATCCGGGCTATAGGAAGCAAAATGTATTTACGCCGACTGCGCGCATTAACCGCTCTAATTACCCTGCTGACAACTTTTTCCACTAGCACTTTAGCGGCAGATCAGGGCCGTATAGGCAATCGGCCAGTTGGTATCGATAAAACGAACGCACAGTTTCCGCCGAATAACCGCTGGGCGTTCAGTCACATGCGCGAGCTGTATCCCACTGCCTTAATCCAAAACGACCCCAACGGTAAGCGTCCACTCCAAGGTGCACCAGCCCATCCATCTGAAATCTTGATTAATTTCCGAGGCGAGCAGATCAGCCTCGACGCCCTGGCAAAACGTTATTACACCGACGCGATCGCTGTTTATAAGGACGGCGCCTTGCTGGTCGAGGGTTATTACGGCGAACAACACCCGACCCGGCCCCATCTAATGATGTCGATGACCAAGTCAGTGACGGCGGTTCTGTTGGCGAAGTATGTTGCCGAAGGCTTGATCGATTTGAACAAAACGGTTGCTGAATATTTGCCGGAGCTAACCAACAGCGGCTGGGGCCCTGACTCACTGCGGGTCGTTTGGGATATGCGCGATGGCGCCGCGTATTCTGAAGTTTACGATGATCTCACCAGTAGCGTGTGGCAGCATGCCTGCGCCTCAGACTGGTTAGAACTGAAGGATTGCACCGATGGCGCCATGCGGTCGTCCTATGAATTTCTGCCGACGATTCAGCGTGACGAGAGTATTGTCGGCGAATTTCACTACAAGTCAGCGAGCACCGACGTGTTGGCTTGGGTGCTGGAACGCGTTACGGGGAAGTCTTTCGTAGAGCTTGTGAGTGAAGACGTATGGCAAGCTATTGGCGCCGAATATCCGGCTGATATTACGGTTGATAGCGACGGTTATGGCTGGGCTAGTGGGGGCATGAGCGCGACGTTACGTGACCTCGTCAGGTTTGGCGTGATGGCGCTCAATCGGGGGGCAGTAGGCGACAGGCANGTGTTCCCTNCGGCNCATTTNGANGACGTGATGAACCANCCNGCCGACGATGACTGGCCATATGGCGAAAGCTCAAAGGGCTGGAAGCCCTACTATCGGAGTTTTTGGTGGGGTGTTGGCAACGACCTTGGAGATTTTGAAGCCCTAGGCATCCACGGTCAGGTTATTCGAGTGGCTCCGAGTGACAATATGGTCATCGTTTATCTATCAAGNTGGCCTGCGGCTGAAGGCGAGACGATTGGCGGTTACGAAGCTTATGAGGATATTTTTGAGGCCCTGAAAATCCGGTTCCGATAGCGAAATCCCCATCAAAATGACTTGGGCAAGCCCAACACGTGCGTGGCCACGTGACTCAGGATGAGATTCGTACTGATGGGTGCGACCTGATACAGGCGCGTTTCCCTAAACTTGCGCTCAATGTCGTATTCCTCAGCGAANCCGAATCCCCCGTGGGTTTGCAAGCACACGTCAGCGGCCTTCCAGCTNGCCTCGGATGCCAACAGCTTCGCCATGTTGGCCTCGGAACCGCAGGCCTTGCCTTCATCNAANAGCGCCGCGGCTTTATCGACCATGCCNGCNGCNGCCTCGATCTCNANGNAGGANCGCGCNATCGGNAACTGGANGCCTTGATTCANACCNATAGGNCGATCNAANACNGATCGCTCTNCGGCGTANGCNGCCGCTCNGTCNNTAAANAAGCGCCCATCGCCAATNCANTCNCTCGCAATNAGCACNCGCTCTGCNTTCATGCCNTCNAGNATGTACNTAAANCCCTCCCCNTCTTCACCNATNAGGCTACTGACCGGCACNCTCATCTCNTCNAAAAANAGCTCTGTNGTGCCATGATTNAGCATGGTNCGNATAGGNCGAATAGTGAGCCCGTTACCTAATACCTCACGCATATCGACCAACAGCACGCTGAGGCCCTTCGAGGGTCGAGCCGCCNCTTCNCGCTTCTGGGTGCGCACCAACAACACCATTAGGTCGCTGTGCTCGGCGCGACTCGTCCAGATTTTTTGACCCGAGACGACGTAGTGATCGCCCTCGCGCCGCGCGAACGTGGTGATCCGGGTCGTGTCGGTTCCGCTAGTCGGCTCGGTCACGCCGAAGGCTTGCAAGCGAAGCTCGCCAGACGCGATCTTTGGAAGGAAGTGTTCTTTTTGCTCGATGCTGCCGTGACGGAGCAATGTGCCCATTGTGTACATTTGCGCATGGCAAGCTCCACCGTTACCTCCACAGCGATGAATCTCCTCGAGCACCGCTGCAGCAGCACCAAGCCCCAGTCCAGAGCCGCCATATTCCTCGGGGATCAGTACTGAGAGAAACCCACTATCAGTGAGCGCGCCCACAAATTCGCTCGGATAACTGCGCTCCCGATCCGCCTTTTGCCAGTAAGTGCTGGGAAAGCGGGCACACAGTCTCCGCACGGCTTCGCGAATCTCGGGATAAGTCGCCTCTTGCTCTCTATTCAAACGTTGCATCTCCCTCANTAGACTACGCNATGAGCATAACGCACGCCGCTGCGCTAATTAAAATTCATGAGACACCGGCGCGCGCGTGCACCCTTTTGGGGTCTAGACGGCCCAAAAACTGAGTGTCGGCGGTAATTTGTGCTTACCGAATCTCTATAATTTCGAAGCCCTGCTCTGCCGTGCGCCATTTGAGCACTAGATCGTAGAGGGATCCTTCCACGCGTGCGTCGAGGATTGAAATCTCGTCCGAAGACAGTGAGCAGCTGCCCTCGTTAAGATCCACCGCATTCTCTGCGGCGATGAAGCTGTCGAACTTCACTACGTTAAAACTGGCTGAACTTTCCTGAGTTGCCCCGGTTGCGGTGTGGGCGACCGCGGTGATGGTGTGGGGTCCTGCTGAGANATCGCTGTAATTCCATGCGAGAGAAAATCCGGAATCGCTAGAATCCTCCACATCAGNGAACGCGCCGCCCACATCATTCCGACGACCTCCATAGGGCGCGTCAAATTNGTAGGCGCCATCAATAAAAATTTCTACTTTCGATATCCCATCCGTAGCGACCGCCCATCCGCGCAAGTTCCCGACGCCAGTATGAATCTCACCAGCAACCGGCTCTTCCAGCGCCACCCTGTGGACAACAGTGACTGTCGGCTCATCCTCGGTCAGGAGATCCATGTAGGCAGAAAAGGCCTCATAATCCGGCGAGCCTTGAGAGATCACTGCGCCTCCCCCGTGCCCTGCTCCGCCAATGATTTTTGACAGCACTCGACCGGATTTTGCGCCCAGGGTCGGGCTGTTTACATAAGCGTCAAAGGCGTCGTGGTTACCACTGGCAGAGCTCGTAAAGAGGATGTCTGCGCCATTGCTATCAGCATTCCCACCCGAGCGATGACACACGATACATTCGCCTTGCACGATCGTTTCGACGTTACTGAGATAAAAATCCTTGGCCGTCTGGGCTGTCGCCACCTGACTCAGCCAAAGCGACAGGCCTACTGCGAGCAGAACCCAGTGTGAACCAAAAAGATCGGTACTAACGTTCCGTGTCATATCACTCTGCTCCCTGAGCTTATTAATGGGATTAACCCTAGTGCAAATCAATACGTCGCAACAAGCCAAACGGCGCACTATTTCCGCAGCGTGTTGAAGGATCGGTTCCGATACTGTCTATAACCATTAAGCCCCGCTTTACCTTTCTGACAGAATAAGTCTGCGCTCAAGCAAAACCCATTAAACTTCGTGTCAGAATCAGCCTAAACCGTGTGCATGGAGGGCGTGTTTGTGACGGCGAGATGGAGAGCTTACCTGACGATGGCGCTGCTACTGCCACTGTCCGGCTGCGTAACGACCGAGGTCGTTGCGCCCTATCAGCGGGGCTATCTCGCGGAACAAGGCATGCAGTGGGAGCCCAACCCTCGAAACGAAAAGCTCAAAGGGCACGTGTATAACAGCAAAGAGGCCTCATCGGGCGGCAGCGGCGCGACGGGGGGTGGGTGTGGCTGTAATTGAGCAAAGGCGTCGGCAACTGCCGGCTTCCAGCCCTTTCATGCGGCGCCTGAGTCAGTCTTTACTGGTGCTGCCGGCTTATCAGGCTCTGCCTAGCGCGGCAGACGCGCCCCCTGCCTTCACCGAAGTGGGGCTTCGGTATACCCGCTATAGCGAAGACAGTATTGATCGCAATGCGGTCATTTTCGGCGCGACCGACCGCTACGATATCGATATCACACAGCTTTGGATTGAGGCCCCGGTGGGGGCTAGCTGGTCGGTGGCGCTCGATGTACAGAACGACTATCAAACCGGTGCCTCCCCCTGGTTCGTGGGCGCGCAACAAGATGGGCAGCCGGGCGTGATCATGAGCGGCGCGAGCATTCAGGACAACCGAGTCGAGGTCGGCGTCACGACACGCTACTTTTGGGCCGATGGCAACGCCGGACTGTCGGTCAGCCATTCAGATGAGGACGATTATGAGGCGCTGGCTCTGGCGCTTGACACCTCGTGGAACACCGCTGACAACGCAAGAACCTGGACTGCATCGGTTAGCTCTTCGCGCGATACGCTCAATCCGACGCAAGGGGTGATTCCCGTCTTCGTTACCGAGGCTGACCTCGATACACAGTCGGGTTATTTCGGCGTTTCACAGATCCTATCCCGCACAGCGATTGCGAGGATCGGGGTGAACTATACTTACAGCGAGGGGTACCTCTCCGACCCCTACAAGTTCAGGGATCAGCGGCCTGATACCCACGAGCGCGTTGCGCTATCTGCAGGCTATCGGCATTTCTTTATCGATCACGATGCCGCACTGCAGGTTGACTACCGCTACTACGCAGACAGCTGGGGGACCGACTCGCAGACACTGGAGCTCGGCTGGGCGCAAAATCTTTCTCGGAGCCTCCTCACGCCTTACCTTCGCTATTACAGTCAGAGAGAGGCTGATTTTTTTAGCGTCATTGCCGATACCGACGCGTCAAACTATGCCGACGATTATCGGCTCTCCTCCTATGGTGCAGTGACGATTGGCGCCCGCTGGGCGATTGCCCTCAATGACATGTGGGCACTCGAATTTGAGGCAGAGCGTTACATGAGTGACGCTAACTGGGGGCTTTATGGGGGCGAGGCGGCCCCGGCTTTGGTCGACTTTTGGCGCGGCACCGTTGGTGTGACCTGGCGCTTTGACTGAGGAAATCGAACGGCTGGAGCATCGCTTTAGCGTTATGGGTGGGCCCGCCTGCCTGGTGATTGACGCCCCACCAGAACAATCCGCAGATCTGGAGCACGTCCCGTCAGAGGTGGTCGCGCAGCTTGCGGCGCTGGAAGGTCGCTATAGCCGGTACCGCTCGGATAGCTTAGTGAGCACCATTAACGCTCGCGCTGGCACCGGCGAGTTTACCGAGCTCGACGCTGAAATGAGCGCGTTACTGGATCTGGCCGATCAGCTCTGGGGGGCTTCTGATGGATTGTTTGATATTACATCGGGACCACTGCGCAAAGCCTGGGATTTTCAGGATGGCGGCTCGGCCTCGCCCGAGCACGTAGCGTCGGCGCTAAAGCTGGTTGGCTGGGATCGCATTGAATGGCGGGACTCGGGCCTGCACCTGCCGCAGCAGGGCATGGAGATTGATCTCGGCGGCCTAGCCAAGGAATATGCGGCTGACTGTGTCATGCGCTTGATGCGTGAGGCTGGCGTGAGTTCAGGAATGATTGAGCTCGCGGGGGATGTTGCCACGATCGGAGCGCAGGGAAACGGCAAGCCGTGGCAAATCGGCATTCAAGACCCGCGTGGATCGGGCAGCCTGCTGACAGTAACCCTCACCGACTCAGCCATCGCAACCAGCGGCAACTACGCAAGGAAGATCGAACATGAGGGGCGTTCCTATGGACATCTGCTGGACCCCCGATCGGGTTGGCCTGTTGAAGGCCCGGCGAGTGTCAGCGTTATCGACTCGCATTGCCTCACCGCAGGCGCCGTCGCCACTGTGGCCTGCCTAAAAGCCGAAGCCGGCGCCACGGAGTGGCTTGCCCATGCGGGGCTTCCCTGGCTGATGGTTGATGAACACCATGCGTTACTCGGCCCCATCGCCGAAGCGGCCCTCGTATCAAGCTGAGTCTGTCACTTCTGGAGCACAGTTCTGTCGGCTCGAAGTGTTAACATTCCCGCCAGTCCTGCTCCGCTGTCGGGGCAGACTTAGCCACATGCGCCCTCCACTCGGCAGACAACGAACAATGAGTCAAACGATGACCACGACAGCAAAGCCCTCCCCGCTTTTAGGCCGCTTTTTGGTGCTCTGCGCGGTCATTTTCATGTCCCTCCCTTCCAGTCTGCGTTCTGAAGAGGCTCTTAAGGAGCAATCTGATCTGGATGCGACGGAGCCCGGCCCGCTCGAAGCCGCGAAGCAAGACAAACCCTGGCTGATCACCCCGACACTTTCCGCGGATCCCAAGCTCGGCGCCAACGTGGGTGCGTTGATTGCCTACTTGAAGCGACTGGATGCAGAGTCCACGCCGTCTATGGCAGGACTGAGCATTTCGTACTCCGACACCGACTCCTCGACGGCTGCAGCATTCAGCCAACTTTATTGGAGCGCCGATACGCGACGGTTAAGCCTGCTGGCGGCGACTGCCGAGATCAATAATGAGTACGATGATTTTCTGGGCACCGGTCAGGCCGTCAAGACTCAAGACAACGTGCATAGTTATGGCTTCAGGTACCTCCACCAACTCCGAGAGGGAGGGTGGTTTGGTGGTATTCAAGGCATCAGCACAAACTACGCCGTCGGTGCCGATGGACTGCTAGAGGGGTTAATGACCCAAGTTGGCCTAGCAGGCTTTGACGCCACAGGAGTTGGCTTGGTATTTCAGCACGACACCATGAATCATCAGCGAGATCCCTCAGCAGGACATCTGTTCACGTTGCATAATTTTGCCTACCGAGAGAGCCTTGGCGGCGAGTCATCCTTCGATGTGGGTTATGCGGACCTGCGTTGGTATCACTCGATAAAACCCCTCTCCTCAGGCCGCAGCCAACGTCCCCCCGTGCTTGCGCTACAACTGAAGGGTCGCTTTACCGATGATGCGCCGCTATCAGGCTACTCTTCGGTTTCCCTGCCGGGCTATACCATGGGGAACTATCTCTCGCGTCACTACTCCCATGTGCTGCTTGAGGGCAGATTCCCCCTGACAGGGAAGCTTGGTCTGATTGCTTTCGGCGGGGTGGGCTGCCAGTTCGGAGAAGATATCACCGGAAAGAGCCTCTCCTGCAGTGACGTTACCTACCCCTCGTTAGGGGTCGGCGTGTCCTATATGCTCAAGGAGGAAGCGTCGGTATTGATCCGACTGGAGATCGCCAAGGGTAAAAGCGATAACGAGGCGCTTTATTTACGATTTGGTCATCCCTTCTGAGTGCATTACCGTGGAGGGGAAGAGAAAGCCACGGACGGATAGGGGAGCATGACGTTGTGTCAGCACTGAATAGACTCAAGATCTTTGGTAGTGTGATCGCGCTAGGGCTGCTAAGCACTCCGCTGGCGAGTCACGCGTTGGTCTCCAGCACCGAGCAAGGGGACACCCTTAAAGAGCTCATCGAGGTGATAGAAGAGCGCCACTACGCGAGTCGGCGCTACGACGACGTGCTCGCTGCACAGCACTTTGTGGCCTATCTCGATGCGCTGGATCCTCAGCGGATGTTCTTCGATGCGGCGGATATTGCCGCCTTCACGCCGTGGCAACTGGAGCTGGATAATGTGGGCCGCCGAGGTGATCTGGAGCCGGCCTTTGCCATGTTCAATCGCTACCATGAAAAGCTCAGAAGTCGACTTGAAGAGATCGTTGCGACGCTGCCTGAGACGTTGGCGAGCTTTGATTATGAGCTCAATGAGTACTTCGTTATTGATCACTCCACGATGCCTTGGGCACCCAACGCGGAAGAACTGGATGAGCGCTGGCGGAAACGGCTGAAAAATCAGGTGCTCGGCCTTAAGCTCGCTGACAAGCCTGCGGAGGAAATCCCCAAGACGCTTGAGAGGCGCTATAACAACCAGCTGAACAGACTGGATCAATATAATTCGCAAGACGTGTTCCAGATCTACGCCAACACGCTTGCCGAGCAATACGACCCTCATACTAACTACTTCTCGCCGCGGCGCGCAGAAAACTTTGACATCAATATGAGCCTCTCCTTTGAGGGTATTGGTGCCATGCTGCAAATTGACGATGAGTACGCAAAAGTGAGTCGTCTGATACCAGCAGGCCCTGCCGATAAGCAGGGTGAGCTGCGTCCCTCTGACTTGATCATCGGTGTCGGCCAGGGGGAGTCAGGCGCAATTGAAGACGTAGTGGGCTGGCGGCTCGATGAGATCGTAGACCTGATTCGGGGGCCGCGAGATACCCTTGTTCGCCTCGAGGTCATTCCGGGAAAAGGCAAAACCGATCAGCGGCGGTTAGTGCCTATTCGACGCAATGAAGTCAAGCTCGAAGAGCAGGCCGCTCAAAAAGAAGTTATTGAGTTCACCGATGAGGCGGACCAAAAGCGTCGCATTGGCGTGATCGATATCCCCGCTTTTTATATCGATTTTGACGCTTACCGTCGCGGCGATAAAAACTATCGATCGACTACCCGTGACGTCCAAAAATTAATTGACGAACTGGTTGGCGAGGGGGTCGAGGGTTTGGTCATTGATTTGAGGGACAACGGCGGCGGTTCCCTACAAGAGGCCAATCAACTGACGGGCCTTTTCATCGAGTACGGCCCGACGGTACAAATACGCTCGGCTGAAAGTCGAGTCTGGCGAGATGGCAAACGACGGCGCTCAAGTTATTACGAGGGTCCACTGGCAGTCATGATCAATCGTCTTAGCGCTTCGGCATCAGAGATCTTTGCCGGCGCCATTCAGGATTATGGTCGCGGTATCGTGGTGGGTGAACAGTCTTTTGGTAAGGGCACGGTACAGTCTCTGGTGCCACTCCAGGAAGGACAGCTGAAAATCACGGAAAGCAAGTTCTATCGCATATCGGGAGGCAGCACTCAGCATCGCGGAGTCATTCCCGACATTGACTATCCCTCCCTGTTTGATCCCAAGGAAATCGGCGAGAGCGCACTCGATAACGCCCTGGCCTGGGATCAGATTGCCCCAGCGAGGTTTAACCGTTATCACGACTACGGCGCGATACTGCCGATGCTGACGACACTACACGAGAAGCGGGCCGCGAATGACCCTGACTATCTATATCTTGAAGACCAGGTCAGTATCGCGCAGGAAGCGCGATCTATCATCGCGCTGCCGCTTCAGCAGTCTGGTCGGCTCGCGCTGCGCGATAGCCAGGAGTCAAAGGCACTGGCGATCGAGAACAAACGCCGCGTGGCGAAAGGGTTAGCTCCTCTTGAGAGCCTCGGTGGTGACGAAGAGGACGGTACTTCTGAAGAGCCAGACCACGCTCAAGAGCCAAAAACCGTGCAGTCGACTGAAGAGATTGCCGACGCCGATCAAGACGGCACCCCAGACGTGTTGCTGGTTGAGACCGGCAGGATTCTCGTTGACGCCATTACCCTGCGTCCCAACACCAGTCTTGCGGGACGGGAGCCTCGGTGAATAGCCTGCAGTGAGCAGCCGATAGGCCCCCACTTTCCTGAACTGCTAAGAGGAGATGGTGCCCTGCCCGCCGAGATACGGCCTCAGCGCCTCGGGTAAAGCAATACTGCCATCCGCCTGCTGGCCGTTCTCCATCACTGCCACCAAGGTCCTGCCGACTGCCAAACCGGATCCGTTGAGTGTGTGAACCAATTCGGGCTTGCCTGTCTCGGGGTTGCGCCAGCGCGCCTGCAGCCGGCGCGCCTGAAAGTCTCGGAAATTAGAGCAGCTGGATATCTCTCGGTAGGCACTCTGACCCGGCAGCCAGACTTCAAGATCGTAAGTGAGTGCAGCGCTAAAGCCCAAGTCGCCGCCGCAGAGGATCACCTTCCTATACGGCAGCTCGAGGGCTTGCAAAATCGCCTCAGCATGCCCCGTTAGCGCCTCCAATGCTGCATCGGACTGCGTGGGCCTGACCAGCTGGACCAGCTCGACTTTTTCGAACTGATGCTGTCGAATCAGGCCTCGCGTGTCACGCCCATAGCTGCCTGCCTCGCTTCGAAAGCACGGCGTATGCGCCACGTAGCGCAGGCCTGAATCACTCAATTCCTCCGCGGCGTAAATGCGCCCGCGCGCCATGTTGGTAACAGGAACCTCCGCTGTCGGCGCCAGATAAAAGCCCTGATCACCTTCGAGTCGAAACAGATCTTCTGCAAACTTGGGCAGCTGACCGGTCCCGGTAAGCGACGCCTCATTGACAATGTAAGGCACGTAGACCTCTGTGTAGCCATGCGCCTGCGTATGGCGGTCCAGCATGAACTGGATCAATGCGCGGTGCAGTCTCGCGAGATCTCCTGAAAGCAGTGAGAACCGGGCGCCGGCGATCTGGCTGGCAGCTTCCAGATCCATTTGCGCGAGCGCTTCGCCTAAATCGACGTGATCTTTTGGCTCAAAGGCCAACTCTGGCGGCTCACCCCAGGTGAGCACTTGTACGTTGTCCTGCTCCGACGTACCCAGCGGTACCCGCTCGTCTGGAAGATTGGGTGTCTCCCCCAGCAGTGCATCAATTTCGGCCTGCACCCGCTCGGCGTCGCGGGTTGCGACTTCCAGCTCGGACGCAAGACGCGCGAGAATGTCATCAACTTGACCTTTTGCCTCGTCAACGCTGAGCCCGGAAGACACCAACTCACCAATTTTCTTGGATGCCGCCTTTCGTTCAGCGAGCAGGCCTTGGGAGCGCATATCCGCGGCTTTGCGCTGAGCGTCTAGCGCCGCAAATTGATTTAGGTCAAATTGGACGCCGCGCTTCTCAAGCGCCGCAACCACTTGCTCGGGATGCTGGCGAATGGTTTTGATATCAAGCATGGTCGATTTACTTTACCCAGAGGGCCGCGAGTTTACCGCGAAACGATCTCAGTCTGGTGTGCGAAAATACGCGAATCACGCCATAAGCCTGATCAGGCCCACGCCGAGTCCCGCACCGAACACGCAGGTCATCAGGCTAAGTGCAAGATAGAGCAATGCTGTCTGCCAGGCGCCCTGCTCAAACAGCAGCAGGGTTTCGAGGGAAAAACTGGAGAACGTCGTAAAGCCTCCCAATACCCCCGTGATCACAAAGGCACTCCACATCGCACTGGCATCGACCCGGGTCAGCGTTGCCCACAGCAAGCCAATGGCGAGGGAGCCCAACAGGTTGACCGCAAAGGTCGGTAGCGGGAAAGCGCCCACTGATGGCAGCCAGATAGAGATCCCTGCCCTCCCCATCGATCCGATCGCCCCACCCAAAGCGACCGCCAGCCAATATCCTGTCGTCATGGCATCTTTTCCTGAGTTGCTTGCGCGTTGAGGGCTCGAAGCTGGTCGAGCTTTTCTTTGATCTTACCTTCGAGCCCCCGGTCAGTGGGGTCATAAAATCGAGCAGCCTCCATCCCCTCAGGAAAGTAATCTGCACCGGCAGAAAAACCGCCGGATTCGTCATGCGCGTACCGATAGCCCTCACCATAGCCTTGCTCACGCAACAGTGCTGTGGGCGCATTACGCAGATGCAGCGGCACCTCCGCTGATCCCGTGGTTTTTGCCGCCTCTCTTGCGCTATTGAAGGCGCGGTAAACCGCATTGCTTTTTGCGGCACAGGCGAGATACACCACCGCCTGCGCGATCGCCAGCTCACCCTCCGGGCTACCCAGGCGCTCTTGCACCGAGGTGGCATCCAGCGCCATCTGAAGCGCCCTCGGGTCAGCGAGTCCAATGTCTTCGGAGGCCATACGAATGCAGCGGCGAGCGATATAGAGCGGATCGCATCCACCGTCTAGCATACGGGCGAACCAATACAGCGCTGCATCCGGGTCTGATCCCCGAACGGACTTATGCAACGCGCTGATTTGTTCGTAAAAAACATCTCCGCCCTTATCAAATCGTCTGACACCGCTTGTTAGCAATTCCTCCAGCAGCGCCTCGTCCAGCGCTTCACCCGGGTTTTGGCTGTCGACCAGATCCGCTGCCAACTCAAGCAGATTGAGCGATTGTCGTACGTCACCGTCTGCGAGTGAGGCGAGGCCAGTCAGAAAACGCTCCGACGCCGTCATGCCGGGATAACACTGTTGCAAGGTGCGCCTTAATAACGCTATCAAGGCATCTTCTGCGACCGGTCTCAGTCGATATACCCGCAGTCGTGACAGTAACGCGCTGTTTACCTCAAACGAGGGGTTCTCGGTGGTCGCGCCGATAAAACAAAGCGTGCCGTCCTCAATGTGCGGCAAAAATGCGTCTTGCTGGCTTTTATTGAAACGATGCACTTCGTCGACAAAAAGGACGGTCCGACGCCCGCGCGCCGCCGCCTCACGCGCCTGGTCGACGGCGGCTCGAATATCCTTGATCCCTGAAAAAACGGCGGATATCTGAAGAAACAGTGCTTCGCTATACACCGAGACCAATCGGGCAAGCGTTGTCTTGCCTACCCCTGGAGGTCCCCAAAGTATGAACGAGTGCAGTGCGCTCGACTCGATAGCGCGACGCAGAGGCTGATCGACGCCCAGCAAATGCGCTTGCCCCACTACCTCGTCTAGGGATTGGGGTCGCATGCGAGCGGCGAGCGGCTCGAGATCCTTCAAGGACGCGCCAAATAAGTCAGGTTCGCTATTCACTTAACGCGCACCTGATTAAAAAGGTGTATCCGGCACGACAAAGTCAGCCGCGGTAGGCAGCCGCTCACGGTCTTCGCTGAGATCGATACTGAGCACCTGCCCTCCCCGATCTGCCGCCTTGAGCTGCCAGCCAGCGGCCGGCTCATAAGTGATTTCCAGGCGCTGGTAAAGCGCGCCCGCGTCATAGGGTGTCAGGATAGCGGTCTGCTCCTGCATCTCGATCAAAAAGGCCGCTTCCAACTCGGCGCGCGACGCCAGCAGCCAATCGAAGGGGCTGCGCTGGTCTTGCGGTATTGGCCGTTCGACGACCACTTCCAAGTCCCAGTCCACCTGAGTGAGCCGGCCGTCGCTCGCAATCAACAGCTGTCTGTCAGGGGATTCAATTTCCCACCGTAAATAACGAGGCCGCAAGAGAGCAAATCCGCCAGCAGACCTTTCCAGCATCTCTCCCTCAGAGCTGAGGATCTCTTGAGTGAATCGCCCCGCCATACCCTGCCGCTCTGCCAGCAGATCCAATACGTCGGCCCTAGCGGTCAGCGCCACTATGACAAGAAGCAGACAACCGAGGCGTAACAGCAGCACCTATTCCTCCGGAGGGGGTGGCGCCAGCACCTCCCTCTGCCCGTTGCTGCCCATTTCCGTCACCACTCCGGCGGCCTCCATCGTTTCGATGAGCCGCGCCGCTCGGTTATATCCGATGCGTAACTTTCGCTGCACGGAGGAAATCGATGCGCGACGGCTTCGGCAAACATAGTCAACGGCCTCGTCATACAGCGCGTCCGACTCAGCATCTCCGTCGCCCGACGCAGCAGATTGAATTTCGTTAGCGGTGACGGGCGTTTGACCGCCCTCATCCAGCAGTCCTTCCAGATATTTGGGGTCGCCACGGCGCTTCCAGTCTGCTACCACCCGATGCACCTCATCGTCGGAGCAGAAGGCGCCGTGGACTCTTACCGGGACACTGGACCCAGCAGGGAGATACAGCATATCCCCGTAGCCCAAAAGCTGATCGGCACCACCTTGGTCAAGAATCGTGCGCGAGTCGACCCGGGAGCTGACCGAAAACGCGATCCGTGATGGGATATTCGCCTTGATCAGACCTGTGATCACATCGACCGAGGGCCGCTGCGTCGCCAGCACTAAATGAATCCCGGCAGCACGGGCTTTCTGTGCAATGCGCGCAATCAATTCTTCGACCTTCTTACCCACAATCATCATCATGTCGGCGAACTCATCGATCACTACGACGATGCTGGGCAGTTTTTCCAGCGTGGGGTGCACCTGCTCCTCTTCTATTAATTCCAACACTGGATCCGGCTTCCACATCGGATCCAGAATCGGATTGCCTTCTTTTTCCGCGTCCAGCACTTTGCGGTTGTAGCCCTGCAGATTGCGCACACCCAGCAGTGACATCAACTTATAACGCCGCTCCATCTCTGCCACGCACCACCTGAGGCCGTTAGCGGCATCTTTCATATCGGTGATCACGGGCGTGAGTAGATGCGGAATGCCGTCATAGACCGACAATTCCAGCATTTTGGGATCCACGAGGATCAGGCGCAGGTCGGCTGGCGTCGCTTTGTACAAAAGACTCACTAGCATGCAGTTGACGCCCACAGACTTGCCTGAGCCGGTGGTACCCGCCACCAAAACATGGGGCATCTTGCCCAAGTCGGCCACAACCGGAGAGCCTGCGATATCGTGGCCTAGGGCAAACGTGAGGGTTGATTTAGACTCCTCGAAGGTCGTGGAAGCCAGCACCTCCTTAAAATTGACGGTCTGCCGGTCCGCATTGGGAATCTCGATACCCACGACGCTCTTACCCGGAATGACCTCAACCACTCGCACAGAAATGACTGCCAGTGATCTCGCTAAGTCCTTGGCTAGATTCGATATTCTGGAAACCTTTACCCCCGCCGCAGGTTGAATTTCGAACCGGGTGACAACCGGCCCCGGATACACGGCTACGACCTCGGCGATCACACCAAAATCTTTTAATTTGAGCTCTAGCAGCCGCGACAGTGACTCCAACTCGGCGGAGGAGTATCCCCGCGGACCCGAGTCGGTGATGGCATCCAACAAATCGAGCGCCGGAACCTCGCCCGACACAGGAATGTCGAATAACGGCTTTTGCTTTTCCTGCTCTACCCTAACGCCCGGAACGGGTGCCGCTTTAGGGGGCTTGATTTTAGGCGGCGCACGTTTTTTTTCTTTCGCAACATGCTGTTCAATCTGAACCTTCCGTTCCTCGAGCTGTTTTTCCCGGGCGCGGCGATCACGCATCTGATCGAACCACTTCACCCCTTCGCGATACACATAACGGATGCCCTCGAGCACGCGTCGCCCAAGCCAATCGATCACCTTTAGCCAGCTAATATCGGCAAACACCGTCAGACCTAGCAGGAACAGCGTGACCAGGACTAGCCGTGCCCCGACAGGATTAAAGGCTTGATCAAAACCCGCAGCTATCGCTGAGCCCATTATGCCGCCAGCCCCCTGCGGCAAACCCGATTCGCCTGCGTCATTGAGCGCTCGCAGTGCCGTCGCGGCCACTACAAGCAACATCAGTCCGAGCGCACGAAGCCCAAAGACCTGCCAGTCAATAGGCTCATGGTTGTCCTCCGAGAGGAGAAGCGACACGGCGCGGTAGGCCAGCAGAAACGGGACTAGATAGGCCGCTGAACCGATCAGGGAAAAAAAGATGTCTGCAAGAAACGCGCCGGTTATGCCGCCTAAATTGTCAATCGCGTCGCCCGTGCCGCTGGCAGACCATCCGGGGTCCGCCTCGCTATAGGTGAGTAGCGCCATCAGGACGAACAGACAGGCCGCTCCGACACCGATGAAAAGCACGTCGCGCAATCTGCGCCGGCCGAAGGCCTGCCCCTCGTTCTCTGATTTTGGCGCTGCCGCCTTGCCTCTGCCTGCCACGATCGTGCAACCAATGCTGGAAATCCCTATGCTAGCACAGCCCCCCCGGTGAATTGATTCATATTCACGCGGGAATTCATGGGTTTAAGGTCATTCCACGCTAACTGTTTGCGGCCGGAATCAACGCACACTGGCCTCAAGCCCGCACCTGCGCTAGGCTAGCGCCGCCGACGTTAACGGCACTTTTTACGGCAGTAACGGAACATATTCATGAGCATACCTTCTCACCACCGCCTGATGATTCTAGGATCTGGGCCAGCCGGCTATACCGCCGCCGTTTACGCGGCGCGCGCTAATCTCAGCCCTGTTGTCATTACCGGGCTCCAGCAAGGCGGCCAATTAACGACCACCACTGAAGTCGAAAACTGGCCGGGGGGGACCCACGACCTGCAAGGACCTCAACTGATGCAGCAGATGCAAGCGCACGTTGAGCGACTCGAAGCCAGCGTGGTGTTTGATCACATTGAATCCGTCGACCTTTCTCAGCGCCCGTTTACCGTAAAAGGAACAGCGGAATACACCTGCGATGCGCTGATTATCGCCACGGGGGCCTCAGCCCAATATCTTGGCCTGCCCTCGGAATCGGCCTTCATGGGAAAGGGTGTTAGCGCCTGCGCCACCTGCGATGGATTTTTTTATCGCAATCAAGAAGTCGCCGTGGTGGGTGGCGGTAATACGGCTGTTGAGGAAGCCTTATACCTGAGCAATCTTTGCTCCAAAGTGCATCTCATTCATCGGCGCGACAGCTTGCGTGCAGAAAAAATCCTTCAGGACCGACTCATGCAGCGTGCGGCAGAAGGGAAGGTTGAACTGCACTGGCACCGCACTTTAGCGGAGGTGCTGGGCGATGAAACCGGTGTCACGGGAATACAGATACAAGCCGCCGGCGACGCTACCGACAGTGAGCAACTTGATCTTTCAGGCGTTTTTATCGCCATCGGGCACAAGCCGAATACCGACCTTTTTGCGGGGCAACTCGAGATGGCCGGCGGATATCTGACAGTCCATTCAGGCACCGCGGGACAAGCCACCCACACCAGCGTCGACGGCGTTTTTGCAGCGGGCGACGTCGCGGATCATATTTATCGTCAGGCCATTACTTCTGCAGGTTTCGGGTGCATGGCGGCGCTGGATGCAGAAAAGTATCTGGACGGGCTCGACCCGAGCTGACCTTGTATAACCCCTTCCCGCCCACCTCACAGGCCCTGACGGATCCCAGCGGCCTGCTTGCCACGGGGGGAGACCTACAGCCCGCGACGCTACTGTGCGCTTACTCTCAGGGTATCTTTCCGTGGTTTGAATCCGATGACGAGATTCTGTGGTGGTCTCCCGATCCGCGACTCGTGCTCAGATCTGACCAGATCCACATTAGCCGGTCCCTAAAAAAAGTGGCTCGTCGCAGTGGCTGGGGACTCCGGTATGACAACGCTTTTTCCGATGTTATGACGCACTGCGCTCGGGCCAAGCGGGGCGATGGGGAGCCCGGAACCTGGATCACACGGAGCATGTTACAGGCCTATAGCGAGCTCCATGACCTAGGCGTGGCACACTCCATTGAGGTGCTTGACGGTGAGCGCTTAATCGGAGGCCTATATGGGGTGCTGCTCGATAAGGTGTTCTTCGGCGAATCCATGTTCTCTCTTGAGCCCAATGCCTCCAAGATCGCTTTCGTGGCACTAAGCAAGCTTTGCCACGATCACGGGATTGAAATCATTGACTGCCAGGTTTACAACCCTCATCTCGAATCGCTCGGTGCGCACTTGATGTCACGTCAAGACTTTGAAAATCACCTGAGGGGCGCTATAAAGACCCCTATGTCGAGCATATTACCCAACCCGCTGTGCCTGCTGCCCTCGCGTTCGCAGGGACTCGATAGCCGACTCGGTGGCAAACTGATTCACTCCGTGGCTGAGCTTGTATGACCGCATCCTTAAGAGAGATTAAGGTCTACACCACCTTTCCCCATCGCTGCTCGTATCTGGAGGGTGAGGAAGCCACCACGCTGTTTGTTGACCCCAGGCAGAAGCTGAGTCCAGAGCTCTACACGCAACTGTCCCTGCTGGGTTTTAGGCGAAGCGGCGACCATGTCTACAGGCCTCACTGCGCGCGCTGCAGTGCCTGCATTGCTTCACGGGTGCGCGTTAACGACTTCAAACCCAACCGGACCCAGAAAAGAGTTCAGCGTCGCAACGCGGATCTTCGACTGGAGCGCTCAGCGTCGATCCTCGATGATGAGGCCTATAACCTCTATCGCTACTACATCGAATCACGACATGCTGACGGCGACATGTATCCCCCGGAGCGAGAGCAGTACGAAGCCTTCCTCAACGATGGCCTGGGATGCGCGAATTATTATCGGCTCTATCTTGGAGACCGACTGGTGGCCGTCACGGTGGCAGACAAAATGCTCGACGGATTGGCCGCTATTTATACCTTTTTTGATCCGGATCAATCTCACAGAAGCCTCGGCACCGAAGCGATTTTGTTGCAGATTCGCGAAGCACAGGCGGAGGGGCTGCCTTTTGTCTATTTGGGCTATTGGATCGATGGCTGCCGTAAGATGTCTTATAAAGCGCGGTTTACGCCGCTTGAGCTATTTGTTGATGGTCAGTGGCAACAGCAAAAAACCGAGCAGACCGCATCCCATGACACCACGGCTGTCGTATCGCTACTCGACCCCGATAATGAGACGGTATAAAGCGTCGAGAGCACACGCAGCGCTTTCCCCCACCCGGACTTTCCGATACAGTGCGGCCCACCTAACCCGAGGAGGCAAGGCCTGAATGGCGAAAGAAGATCAGATCGAAATGGAAGGCGAAATTATCGACACGCTTCCGAATACCACGTTTCGGGTAAAGCTCGAAAACGGGCACGTTGTGACGGCTCACATCTCAGGGAAGATGCGCAAAAACTACATTCGCATCCTGACCGGTGACAAGGTGCGTGTTGAGCTCACCCCCTACGACCTGACCAAAGGCCGCATCACTTATCGAGAACGTTAAGGAGACCTGGCCGCTCTCAAGGGCTGCACCGGCATGGAGGCCCAAGACAGCACCCACACCAGAGTGACTCCTCGCTAAGCCTCTACAGGCTCGTCAGTCTCTACGAGCGCCTCGATCGATAGCCCGCTGCGCTCTTCATTCACAGTCACCATCGCGGACCCCCCCTTTGCCAAGGCTCCGAATAGCACCAAATCGGCCAGCGGCTTCTTGATATGCTCCTGAATCACGCGTTCCATCGGACGCGCGCCCATCGTCGCATCATAGCCTTGCTCTACCAGCCAAACACGAGCCTCTTCGTCTACTTCGATGACCACCTGCCGTTCATCGAGCTGCGACTGCAGCTCAGTCAGGAACTTATCTGCAACGGTCAGAATGACATCTTCTCCCAGCGGACCAAACGGTACGATCGCATCGAGTCGGTTCCGGAATTCCGGCGTAAAGGTTCGGTTAATCGCCTCAAGAGAATCTGTGGAGTGATCCTGCATCGAAAATCCGATTGAGCGACGACTGACATTCTCGGCGCCCGCGTTCGTCGTCATCGCTAGAATCACATTCCTGAAATCCGCTTTGCGCCCGTTATTGTCGGTTAAGGTGCCGTGATCCATCACCTGCAATAGCAGATTGAAAACTTCCGGGTGCGCTTTCTCTATTTCATCGAGCAGCACGACGCAATGAGGATGCTTGGTCACCGCATCCGTGAGCAGTCCGCCCTGATCAAAGCCGACATACCCCGGTGGCGCGCCGATGAGACGAGACACGGTGTGGCGTTCCATATATTCCGACATGTCAAAACGGAGCAATTCGAGCCCCATTTGTAGCGCCAGTTGGCGGGTCAATTCGGTCTTACCGACACCCGTGGGCCCGGCAAGCAGGAACGAGCCTATGGGCTTCTGGCCGGCACGGAGCCCGGCACGTGCCAGTTTGATGGCGCCCACCATCTGAGATACGGCGGCATCCTGGCCGAACACCGTCATTTTAAGATTGCCCTCGAGTTTGCCGAGTAACGTCTTGTCATCACTACTGACCGTCTTCGGCGGGATGCGTGCGATCTTGGCAACGACCGCCTCGATATCGCTCGGCCCCAATACTTTCTTCCGCTTGCTGGGCGCGCGCAGCTGCTGGAAGGCGCCCGCTTCGTCAATCACGTCGATCGCCTTATCAGGCAGGAATCGGTCGGTGATATAGCGTGCCGCCATCTCGGAAGCGACGCGAAGCGCCTTATCGGTGTATCGGAGCTTGTGATGGGCCTCAAAACGCGACTTAAGGCCTTTGAGAATCTTGTAGGCGTCCTCCACCGAGGGTTCCAGTACATCGACCTTCTGAAACCGGCGGCTCAACGCCTTGTCCTTGTCGAAAATCCCGCGGTATTCCGCATAGGTGGTCGAGCCCACGCAGCGCATTTTTCCCGAGGCTAGCAAAGGCTTGAGGAGGTTACTGGCATCCATCACTCCACCGGAGGCGGCACCAGCGCCGATGATGGTATGGATTTCGTCTATGAAGAGAATCGCGTGATCGTTCTCGCTAAGGTTCGCAAGCAATCCTTTCAAACGCTTTTCAAAATCACCTCGATACTTGGTTCCCGCGAGCAGCGCCCCCAAATCCAGCGAGTAGACGACGGCTTCTTTCAGTGTTTCGGGCACTTCGCCATCCACAATCATCTTGGCGAGTCCTTCGGCGATGGCGGTTTTACCCACTCCGGACTCGCCTACTAACAGCGGATTGTTCTTACGTCGACGAGCGAGGATTTGCGCCACTCGCTCTACCTCGGTCAATCTGCCGATCAGCGGGTCGATATTGCCCGCCTCGGCTTCAGCATTGAGGTTGGTCGCGTAGGCATCGAGGGGACGCTTCTCTGCCGCCTCATGGACTTCTGCCGAGTCACCCATCGAGTCGATGCCGTCGGCATCCTCTTCACCGTCTTTGCCGATGCCATGAGTAATGAAATTCACGATATCAAGACGGGAGATGTTCTGCGATTTGAGGAAGTAAACCGCTTGTGATTCCTGCTCAGAAAAAATAGCGACCAGTAAATTCGCGCCCGTGACTTCCTGATGCCCGGAGCTTTGGACGTGGAACACGGCTCTTTGAAGCACTCGCTGGAAACCGAGCGTGGGCTGGGTGTCGCGCCCGTCGTCGGAGTCGGACAACAAAGGTGTGGTCGAGTCTATGAATTCCGTGAGCTCTCCTCGCAGGTCATCGAGATCCACCTGACAGGCTTCCAGCACTGCGACTGCCGCAGAATCATCCAGCAAGGCGAGCAGCAAATGCTCCACCGTGATGAATTCATGCCGCCGGGCTCGCGCCATGCGGAAAGTCTCGTTAAGCGTGTTCTCGAGCTCTTTGCTCAGCATTCAGCTAATCCTCGTCATCGTCGCTGGAGGGTTCTGCTTCACACAGTAGTGGATGTCCACTGTCTCTGGCAGATTGATTCACCTGTGAAGCTTTGGTTTCCGCAATGTCCTGCGGATATATTCCACATACGCCTTTACCCTGCGTATGGACCGCCAGCATGACCTGGGTGGCCTTTTCACGGTTCATACCGAAAAACTGTTCCAGCACCTGCACGACAAACTCCATTGGTGTGTAATCGTCGTTCAGCAGGACGACCCTGTATAAGGGCGGGCGCTTGAGCTGCGGCTTGGCAGGGGCGACGGCGAGGTCGCCGTCATCTTGATCTGGTCGGTCGGTATCGGGACCACACAAGGGATAAAAAGCAGTATTGCGACCAGACTGAGACATGGCCTTAGTATAATCCAACCGGCGCCGTTTGGAGCCTCTCTCCCGCAGTTTCTGCAGGTTTTTCCTCCCTCTGAATAGCAATGCCCTGCGCACTCACCCGCCTCTGCAAACTCGATACCCCAAAAAAAGCCCGCACTAAGCGGGCTTCTGCTGCGGTGTGAACCCTGCCGTTACATATGTGACACCACCGCCTCGCCGAAGGCCGAGCAGGAGACCAGCGTCGCACCCTCCATCAGTCTCTCGAAGTCGTAGGTCACGGTCTTCGCCTGAATCGCGCCATTCATGCCATCGATGATGAGATCAGCCGCCTCATTCCAACCCAGATGCCGCAGCATCATCTCAGCAGACAGGATCAGCGATCCTGGGTTGACCTTGTCTTGTCCCGCATATTTTGGGGCCGTGCCATGGGTCGCTTCAAACAGGGCTATCGTGTCTGAAAGATTTGCACCCGGTGCGATACCGATGCCACCCACCTGTGCCGCCAGTGCGTCCGATAAATAGTCGCCGTTGAGGTTGAGGGTGGCCACCACACTGTAATCCCTTGGCCGAGTCAGCACTTGCTGCAGCATGGCGTCGGCGATCACGTCCTTG
Organism: Halieaceae bacterium; assembly: GCA_002683395.1. Lineage (GTDB taxonomy): Bacteria > Pseudomonadota > Gammaproteobacteria > Pseudomonadales > Halieaceae > Luminiphilus. Next base: position 23,387 of record NYTG01000024.1, read on the forward strand.
ATCACAATATCATTGCCCGTCTGTGGGTTCTTAATACTGACCCAGGGGCCACCGTCCAAAAGCGTCCCGCCAAACTCCTGCAGCGCGAGCTCATAGCCCCAATCACGGAAAGCACCCTCCGTAAACTTCATGATATTGCCTTTATGCACCAGGGTAACGGAGGGCAAATCCTGATCGATGGCGTATTGAATCGCCTTGCGGACGAGCCGCTGAGTCCCCTCGGCAGACACGGGCTTAATGCCGATGCCCACATTGTCTGGGAACCGGATTTTAGTTGCTCCCATCTCTTTGATAATGAAGTCGACAACCTTCTGCGCCTCAGCGGTGCCCGCTTGGTATTCAATCCCCGCATAAATATCTTCAGAGTTCTCCCTGAAGATCACCATATTGCAGTCGCCTGGCTTTTTGACCGGTGAAGGTACGCCCTCGAACCAACGCACCGGACGCAAGCAAGTGTAAAGGTCGAGCTCTTGGCGCAGTGCGACATTCAAGGACCGAAATCCACCGCCGACCGGAGTCGTCAAAGGGCCCTTGATCGCAACACTGTAGGTTTTGATAGCATTTAAGGTCTCTTCGGGAAACCAATCGCCATCATAAAGCTCTGCCGCTTTTTCTCCGGTGTAAATTTCCATCCAAGAGATCTTCCGCGTGCCGCCGTAGGCCTTAGCCACCGAGGCGTCAACCACCGAGATCATGACAGGCGAAATATCGACTCCAATGCCGTCCCCCTCGATGTAGGGGATGATCGGGTTATCTGGAACCGCGATGCTGTTGTCGTCATTGACAACGATCATATCGCCGGACTCAGGAATGGAAATGTGCTTGTATGACATAGTGGAAATCCCCAGAAAAAAACAATGACCCGGCACGTTGCGGGGTAAACGCCTGTGCCCGCGCTCCTCGTGTGAGTAGCGTTATGTGGCATGCGACTGATAGCAATATTTTAACACCAAATCCGGCACACTAGGCGAATGAGCCAGTTGATTTTGTTTAACAAGCCGTTTCACGTGCTAAGCCAATTCACCGATCGCGATCGGCCTGACAACGCTCGCGCCACGCTGTCGGATTTTCTGCAGGCCCCCGAATTCCGACCCGCCGGGAGGCTCGATTACGACTCGGAAGGTCTGCTGCTGCTCACTCGTGATGGCAAGCTACAGCAGGAAATTGCGCATCCCAAAAGCGCCCAATGGAAAACCTACTGGGTACAAGTTGAAGGTCAGATTAATGTCGAGGCCTGCAGGCAGCTGAGCAAGGGCGTCGCACTCAAAGACGGGCTAACTCGTCCCGCGCGGGCGGACCTTCTAGCGCCACCCGATATTTGGGAGCGCCACCCCCCCATCCGCGTGCGCAAGACCGTGAGTGACTCATGGGTGGAGATCTCCATCACAGAGGGTAAAAATCGCCAGGTCAGGCGGATGACTGCCGCGGTGGGCTACCCCACCCTGCGGTTGATCCGGGTGAGCATTGGTCCTTGGCACATCGCGACACTGAGCCCCGGAGAACATCGCTATATTTCCCTAACATGATGCAATATTGACCCGGCCCCGCGCTGCCCTCATGCTTCGGAGCCCTACCTAATCGAGCCCCATTGCTAGTGAGCACGCCATTCCAACTAGATCAAACCGTTATCGTCGGCATGTCAGGAGGCGTCGATTCCTCTGTGGCCGCGATGCTGTTGATCGACGCGGGCTATCGTGTCGAGGGCTTGTTCATGAAAAACTGGGAGGAAGACGATGGCACCGAATACTGCACGGCCAAAGAGGATTTGGCTGATGCGCAAGCGGTAGCAGATCAGCTCGGAATCCCGCTACACACTGCCAACTTTGCCGCAGAGTATTGGGACGGCGTCTTTGACCATTTTCTAAAAGAGTACCAAGCGGGTCGCACGCCCAACCCCGATATCTTGTGTAACCGGGAAATCAAGTTTCGCGCATTTTTGGATTACGCCACCCAACTTGGAGCCGACATGATCGCCACCGGGCACTATGTGCGAACGGATGTGCTGGATGGCGCCACCCGGCTCCTGAAAGGCACTGATGGCAATAAGGACCAGAGCTATTTCCTCCATCAGGTCGACCACGAAGCACTAGCGAGAACCCTTTTCCCGCTGGGCGCCGCCGACAAGACGTCGGTGCGCGCAAAGGCGGCTGATGCCGGTTTCATCAATGCACGTAAAAAAGACAGCACGGGCATCTGCTTCATTGGGGAGAGGCGCTTCCGGGACTTCCTTCGCCAATATCTTCCCGCCCAGCCGGGTCCTATCTTGTCCCTTGACGGGCAGGATATGGGGCAGCATGAGGGGCTCATGTATCACACGATTGGGCAAAGACAGGGTCTGCGTATCGGCGGACTCGCCAATCACTGCGAAGCCGCTTGGTATGTGGTGGACAAGGACGTATCAGGCAACGCACTGATCGTAGCGCAAGGTAATGATCATCCGGCGCTGTTCCATCAGCGGCTCAAAGCCACCAAAGTGATCTGGATCAGCGGTAAGCCGCCGACGCTACCCTTAACCTGCAACGCCAAAATACGCTACCGCCAGGCAGATCAAGCGTGCGTTGTGACCGCCACGGGCGCGATACTCGAGGTGACTTTCCGGGAGCCACAGCGCGCGGTCACACCGGGACAATCCGTCGTCTTCTATGAGGGTGATGTTTGTCTAGGTGGTGGCGTGATCGAGCGCGCTGAATGAGCCGCCGTTCGCCAGTAGAGCAACGAACACTCGCATTGGCAGGCGTGGCGCAAGCCGCCCGTATTGTGGACCTCGCGGCTAAGACCGGTAGCTGGCCGACGCCGTTTGTAGAAGCGTCGATTCACTCTCTATTTTGTTTCGATCCGGACGCGGTAGACACCGTCTTCGGTACCCCGCAAGGCATCCGGCTCGGACTCGAGCAGCTATCTGCCTGCCTTGGCCTCTCTCAGGACGAAGCGAGCGCCGATACACTCCGCTACACCCTGGCGATTCTGCAGCTCGAACGGCGTTTTGCCGCGCGGGATGATCTACAGGCGATTGTCCACTCCAGACTGAAACATGCCGCCTACAAGGCTGAAAATTTTTCAAGCGATATTAAAGGGTTAAGTGCTAATATTTCTTCTGTTTATCAAGATACGCTCAGCACGCTACCGTACCGTATTAAAGTCACCGGGAGCGCCCAACACCTTAACAATCCCCATGTCGCCGATGTGGTCCGCGCCCTGCTGATGTGCGGCGTCCGCGCGGCCTTCCTGTGGCGTCAACTCGGCGGGACCCGCCTCAAGTTGATGTTCAGTCGGGGTGCGGTAAGAGAAAGCGCAGCCCGCATGGCCAGAGACCTCGGTGTGACCCATTAACCAAACGGGGCACCCCCGTCATGATAAACTGGCGATCTCTCAATAGCAGGGACAACCATGAGCCTTACCCCGCTGACCGCCCTCTCGCCACTCGATGGTCGCTACCACGCAAAAGCTGACCCACTGCGAGGCATTTTCTCCGAATTTGGTCTGATTAAAAGACGCGTGCAAGTTGAAGTCGCCTGGCTCCGGGCGCTCTCAGAGTGTGACGCAATTCCCGAAGTGCCGGCATTTAGCAAGGGCGCTTCTGAGGTATTGGATCGCATCACTGAGGAGTTCGGAGAGACGGAGGCAGCGCAAATCAAGTCCATCGAGGCAACGACAAACCACGATGTCAAAGCCGTCGAATACTTTCTGAAAGACGCCATCAAAGAGTGCATGGAACTGGTCGCGGTGAGCGAGTTCATTCATTTTGGTTGCACCAGCGAGGACATTAACAACCTCTCTCATGCTCTGATGATTCGCGACGGTCAGCAGGTGCTCGCAGCGAGTTATTCGAAGATTACGAGTGAGCTCAGCAGTCTCGCTCATCAGCATGCAGCGCAACCGATGCTGTCGCGTACCCATGGCCAGGCCGCCACGCCCACCACGCTCGGTAAGGAATTAGCCAACGTGGTCGCGCGCCTCAACCGACAACGAAACGCTAGCAGCGCCATTCAACCGATGGGCAAGATGAATGGTGCCGTGGGTAACTACAACGCACACCATGTCGCCTACCCCGACGTTGACTGGCCCGCGCTGTCACAAGATCTGGTGGTCTCTCTAGGCCTTGAGTGGAATGCCTACACCACACAAATCGAGCCTCACGATTACATGGCCGAGTACTTCAACGCCATCGCGCGAACGAACCAGATCCTCGTCGATTTCTGCCGAGATACTTGGTCGTATATTTCACTGGGTTATTTCAAGCAGCGAATCGTTGAAGGAGAAGTAGGCTCCTCCACTATGCCCCATAAAGTCAATCCGATCGATTTTGAAAATGCGGAGGGTAACTTTGGCGTCGCCAATGCCCTGCTCGACCACCTTGCGCATAAGCTCCCGGTTAGCCGATGGCAGCGGGACCTCACCGACAGCACTGTGCTGAGAAACATGGGGGTTGCGCTGGGGTATACCCTGCTGGCGCTCACCTCGCTCGAACGCGGCATCGATAAACTCGAGGTCTCGTCAGAACCGATGTCAGCAGACCTCGAGGCCTCATGGGAGGTGCTGGGAGAGGCCGTGCAGACGGTCATGCGACGCTACGGTGTGCCTGAGCCCTATGAAAAGCTCAAAGCGCTTACGCGGGGACAGCGGCTGGATGCAGAGGCCCTACAAGCTTTCATACTCGCTCTCGACATTCCCGATGACGCGAAGGAGAGACTCATGTCCCTAACACCGGCAAACTATATTGGTTACGCCTCCGAACTGGCCAAAAACGTTAGCGATTAACGCGGCAGCATCAGGGTAACGACGCGATGTTACTTCCTGTCACAGAGGACCAGTTCCTGGCTGAATATTGGCAGCAGAAGCCGTTGCTGTGTCCCCGCGCATTGCCGCACTTCCGCTCTCCCCTCTCTGCCGAGGAGCTTGCTGGTCTAGCCATGGAAGCCGATGTAGAGAGCCGGCTAGTGTGGCAGGACGCAGGCGCATGGCAGCAACGACAGGGCCCCTTCACAGCGGAGCACTTTCAACGTGAGGGGCCCTGGACGCTGCTAGTGCAAGGGGTCGATAGCTGGGCTCCAGCCGTCTCGGCACTCAGAAACGAATTACCCAAAGTACCCCGGTGGCGCTTTGACGATGTCATGGTGAGCTTTGCCACCGACGGGGCCGGCGTAGGCCCGCATTTCGATCGCTACGATGTGTTCCTGTTGCAGGGAACAGGGCAGCGGGAGTGGCGCATCGGACCACACTGTGATGACACGACAGCGCAATTGAATGAGAACGGCCTCAGCCTATTGCCGCCTTTTGAGCCGGAGGAGATCTACCTGCTGGACCCCGGAGATGTGCTTTATCTCCCTCCGGGCGTCGCCCACTGGGGTATCGCTCGCGGTAACGCCATAACTTACTCGCTCGGCTTCCGCGCACCAACGCTTGCCGAATTGACGGCTAGGCGCACCGATGCGGTGCTAGACCGGCTTTCCTCCACCAGCCTACTCGAGGATGGATATGCTGGCCTAACCCCCGGACGACCCGGTGAAATTACGGCAGAGCATTTGGCGAACGCGCGTGATGCTATTCACAATGCCATGGACGCACTCGACACCAATCGGTGGTTTGGTGAGCTGGTGACTGAGCCTGCCGATGCGCTCGAGTGTATCTCCGAAAGTGTGGAACCTCTGGGCGATTTCGTTCGACTCGCACCCATCACCCGGATCGCCTGGGCCGCACACGCTCGACACATCGATCTGTTTGTCATGGGCGAATGCGTCGAGATCCCCAGGGAGGAGCTGGAGTATCTTGTGACGCTATGTCGCGGCGACTGGCTTGAGAGAAAATCGATGCTCGATCAAGCCGACACGCTCTATCAATACCTCTGCCAAAAGGGCGCTCTCACGGACGAGGAAATAGAATGACGCAGGGGTAGCCTGGTCGTTTCAATCGTCCGCCCTCGACAGCGCTAAAATCGTCTGTGCAGCGCTGAGGGGGGTTTGACTTGCTGAGCGCACTGCGGCCTCAACCTCTGGCATGGCGGCCCTTACCCGGGGATGCTGCGCCAGACCGCTCCGCAACAGCTCGTCGATCAATTGTCGCATCCAAGTCAGATTCTGTGCCGCACGGGCTTCATCGAATATACCCCCAGATCGCGCCGCCTCTGCATACTCAACGATGGTCTCCCAGACCGCCTCAATACCTTGCTGGTGAAGTGCGGAGCAAGTCATCACCTTCGGCTCCCAGAAACCCTCATGTTTCAGCAACGACATCGCGCCACGATAATGCTGCTGGGTGGTGCGGGCCAACGTCTCGCTGGCGCCATCTGCCTTATTCACGACGATCGCATCTGCGAGCTCGAGGATGCCTTTCTTGATCCCCTGAAGCTCATCACCCCCTCCTGGGAGCATTAGCAATAAAAAGAAATCAACCATGCCCGCCACTTGGTGCTCTGACTGGCCCACTCCGACCGTCTCAACCAGTATGACGTCATAGCCTGCTGCTTCGCAGAGCAAAAGCGACTCCCGCGTTTTAAAGGCCACGCCACCCAGCGCCTTGCCCGCTGGGGAGGGTCTGATAAAGGCAGCCTCAGATCGAGACAAGCGCTCCATCCGGGTCTTATCGCCTAGTATGGAACCGCCGGCCACTGGCGAACTGGGATCGACCGCCAGCACAGCAAGTCGATGCCCCTTTTCAATGAGGTGCTGACCAAACGTTTCGATAAAAGTCGACTTTCCCACACCGGGGACACCTGTCACGCCGATCCTGATGCTGCTCCCAGTGTGAGGCAGCAGCGATTTCAGCAGCGTCTGTGCCGCGTCCCTGTCGGTCTCGCGCTGACTTTCTACAAGGGTAATCGCCTTGGCCAGCGCTCTGCGATCACCCGATAGGATCGCTTCAACTGTTGGCGTTGATGGCATCAAGGACTTTACGAGCCGCTTCAGGGATCGGCGTGCCGGGCCCAAAGATGAGGGTCACCCCTTTCTCTTCTAGAAAGGCATAATCCTGCTGGGGAATCACGCCGCCCGCTATCACGATGACCTCGTCGGCACCCTGCGCGCGCAAAGCGTCAATGAGGTCGGGAACAAGCGTCTTGTGCCCGGCAGCAAGGCTCGATGCCCCCACTACATGCACATCATTCTCGATCGCTTGTCTAGCGACTTCTTCAGGAGTCGCAAACATCGGCGACAGGTCAACGTCAAACCCTACATCCGCAAAGGCCGTTGCCACGACCTTGGCGCCCCGGTCGTGACCGTCCTGCCCCATTTTTGCCACCAGCATTCTTGGCCGCCGGCCATGCTTTTCAACGAAGGCGTCGATATCCATAGAGATGCCCTCCCAGTTGGCGTCCTCAGCATACGCCGCACCATACACCCCCGACACGGTCTGCGCATTGGCGACAAACCGACCGTACACGTTTTCCAATGCGTCGGAGATCTCCCCTACCGTTGCGCGGCAACGCGTGGCGTTTACGGCCAGATCCAGCAAATTGCCCTCTCCCGACGAAGCGGCCGCGGTGAGCGCTTGCAGAGCCGAACTGCACGCCTGCTCGTCACGAGTCGCGCGTACGTCATTCAACCGTGCTAGCTGAGCGTCGCGGACTTGCTCATTGTCGATCTCCAGAATATCAACCGCGTCCTGCTCATCGATCTGAAACTTGTTCACGCCGACGATGACATCCTCGCCACGATCGATGCGGGCCTGCTTCTTGGCAGCAGCTTCTTCAATGCGCAGCTTGGGCACCCCGCTCTCGATCGCTTTGGCCATGCCGCCCAGCTCATCGATCTCGGCAATCAGCTCCCGCGCTTTGGCTGCCATATCGTGTGTGAGGCTCTCCATCATGTAGGACCCCCCCCAAGGATCGACCACCTGCCCGATCCCGGTCTCCTCTTGAAGCACAAGCTGGGTGTTGCGGGCTATCCGTGCCGCAAAATCCGAAGGCAAAGCGATCGCTTCATCGAGTGCGTTGGTGTGCAAAGATTGGGTGCCACCAAACACTGCCGCCATCGCCTCGATAGTAGTGCGAACGATGTTGTTATAGGGATCTTGCTCCGTTAATGACCAGCCTGAGGTCTGGCAGTGAGTGCGAAGCATGCCGCTTTTAGGATTGGTTGGGCCAAAGGCCTCGACGATCTCAGCCCACAGCAACCGGGCGGCCCGCATCTTGGCAATTTCCATGTAGAAATTCATCCCGATGCCCCAAAAGAAACTGAGGCGGGGGGCAAAATCGTCGATCTTAAGACCCGCAGCAATGGCTGTTTGTATGTACTCCTTGCCATCAGCGAGCGTGTAGGCAAGCTCCAAGGCGGTATTCGCACCCGCCTCCTGCATGTGATACCCGGAGATCGAGATGGTATTGAACTTGGGTAGATTCGAAGAACAATAAGCGATGATGTCACCAATGATGCGCATGCTTGGTGTGGGCGGATAAATATAAGTGTTGCGCACCATGAATTCTTTAAGGATATCGTTCTGGATTGTCCCGGAAAGGGCTGAGGGCGCAACCCCTTGCTCTTCGGCGGCCACGATATACCCGGCCAACACCGGTAGCACCGCGCCATTCATGGTCATGGAAACAGAGATCTGATCGAGGGGAATACCATCGAACAGGATTTTCATATCTTCAACCGAGTCGACGGCGACACCTGCCTTCCCGACGTCACCCGAGACACGCGGATGATCAGAGTCATACCCACGGTGTGTGGCGAGATCAAAGGCAACCGAAATGCCCTGGCCGCCTGCAGCCAACGATTTGCGGTAGAACGCATTGGAGGCTTCAGCTGTCGAGAACCCCGCGTACTGACGAATCGTCCATCGTCGACCCGCGTACATGGTGGCCTGTGGCCCACGGATATAGGGCGACATTCCTGGCAGCGTATTCGTGTACGGCAACTGCTCAAGATCTTCGGCGGTATAGAGGGTTTTCAGGGGAATACCCTCCGGGGTGTGCCAGGTAAACTCCTCCGGCGTCAGTCCCTTGCTCTGCTTCTCAACCAAGGCGCCCCAGGCAGACAGGTTCGCCGCCTCTGGATCATAAACGCTCATGCCTGCGTCTCCGAGGGCTCCGACAACTCGATAAGCACACCGTCGCAACTCTTCGGGTGAATAAAAATCACTCGGGAACCATGGGCGCCCGGCGTGGGTTCATCACCAATAAACTGGTAGCCTTTTTCTTTTAGTCTCGCCACGTCGGCGTCAATATCGTCGGTGCGAAAGCAAAGGTGATGAAGACCTCCGCCCCGCTTTTCAAGATAAGTCGAAATCGGGCCACCACCATTGAGTGGGTGTACCAGCTCAATGTGCGTCTCTGGCACACTGAAAAACGCCGTCGTTGTCTGAGCGGCTTCTACCACCTCATTACCATCGTGACGCAGTCCAAAATCATCCAAAAATCGTGCTACGGCCGACTCCAGGTCGGGAACGGCAATAGCGATATGGTCCAATGCAGTAATCATGAAAAAACGCCCTTAAAAAGGTCTTGGATAGTCAGATAAAAAGTTTCACGAGCTCTGTCGTATGATCCTTCCGGAGTGCAGCCAGGTCGATATCTGATAGCACCTCAACCTTTTCATCCGGTGTCACTTTAAAGAGTGGCTGACCCTTTGCAATGATCACGCCGTCCCCCTCGACCAATACCTGCTCAACCGTTCCAGCAAAGGGCGCGACAACCTTGTTGAACATTTTCATTACCTCAACAATATAAAGCGGCTCCCCTGCTTCAAAATGTTGGCCCGCCTGCACATATAGTGGCGCCTCGGGAACCTCACGGCCGTAAAACATACCGCCACTCTCGGCTACGATTTCGTCCGACTTGGCGACCGGCGGGGGCGCAAGCGCTCTCGCCATGGCCTTCTGGTGCGCCTCGTCAAGCAGCCTCTCAGGGAAATCGATGCTCATGTCGGGCTGAATCGCTAAATCAAAAAAGCCGGTGAACCGCGCCATCGCCGGGAGCAGCTCGAGAATTTCGGTGCCAGCCTGATAACCTTGATGCGCGGCCTGAACGGCGAGCCAGTCGCCCTCCGACATGCCATCAGGAGCGGCGCCAGACAACAGCTCACACATCGACCTCCAGTCTTCACAGCTAAAGCGTCTCGTCAGCTCCGCATAGAAATCCTCTGCGTCGGAAAGGATTTCGTGATCATGGTCCCAGATCATATTCGCCGCTGGCAGGGTGTCGTTCCAGTCGAGCCGCAAAAAATGGTAGGTGTCAGCGAGCACTTCGATCGGGTTTTCTGCCCAGGCGAAATGCCCCGCCTCAAAACGAAACGCCTGCTGGTTCAGGCTGAGCCACCCCGAGAGCAGATGCGGCGCGGCCATCAACTGCTCAATGGGTCGGATCAATAAGCTCTCTTTCGCCGCCAGCACCTGACGTAATGCGCCCTCCTCTGCCCCGGCCGCCTCTAGCCTTGCAGTGCACAGCAGCCGCCAAGCGGTATTCACATCCACCCGCCCCGATTCTTTCGCGAGCTCGCCGACCGCCGTGAGGTAGGGCACGATGAACTGCGTGGTCGGCCTCGCATTCACCGTGCGCCCGAGAAACCAGTGCACCAACCCATAGTGGAAAGCCAAATTGGTCGCCAGATCTTTACCGCGGAGCCGACTGGCCCTGAGTACCTCTGCCATGTGCTCGTAGGCGGCCTCGCGACTGTCACCCACCGTGAGTAGCAATGCGATATTGGAGTCATAGGCACCTGCCAGGGTGTATTCCATAAAGACGTCTGTGTCGGGGTTATGCAGACTAATCCCCTGGTCGTCGCGAATTTCACCCTCAATCGGATCGGACCAGAACTCAACAATGCCTCCCGCGCTGGGCTGTAACGCATCATTTGTGGCGTTCAGACGCGCCTCTAAGGAATCAGGTAGACGTGGGATCCGCTCAGGCTTGGGAATACGGGGGCCATGGGCCGCGAGCAGCACCATCGCCTCAACCAGAGACTCCACGACAAAAGCATCCTCGTCGTCTGCAGGATTGACGAAACGCATCGCGTAACACAGCTCCGACACCCTGTGCTCAACCTGAATACGGGTGTTCATTTCCATGAAGAAATGCTGGTCTCGATCGACAATGCACTCAAATGTTGATACCGAATCGAGACCCACGGCTTCACCGAATCGCGCGGCCTCGGACTCCATGGCATCCAGCGTTTTTACGTCCTGAGCCAGAACGGCAGCCTCCTGCTCCGCTCCCAGTTGCNTGGCGCGCTCCTCAGCGGCCTGCAACGACTCTCGGGTCACCGANACCTCGAGAAGTTTTTGCTCGTGCATCTGCAGCGAGCAGTCACGACCNCCCAAGGTGATACACCAGTCACCNTTGCCGATGACCTGAATTTCCTGATGACGTGTGGTTTCAATATTAAGCTCAACCANGACGTTTTTATTGTCGCCAACGCCCGTTGTNNTGACNTCGTTAAGAATTTCACGCACNAACTCAGGNGTGCGNTCTGATTGGCCAAGCGGCACGATCCGTTGGCCCTTGCCGCCGCCACCACCGATCGCTTTAAGGCGCACNCGATTTTGCGGGTACTGCTTGCTCATCTGNACTACCGCCTCTGTCAGCGTCTCGCCGAGCTCGTCAATCGTGTAGAGGTCTATGCCCTTTCGATAGCTGGCCGTGAGCACCGCCTCAGCCAGCGACTCGAGCTCTCCGTCACGAGCTGCATCATCCGCCAGCTCCAAGCCTTGCTGTTCGATCACACCCAGCAGGGCTTTTTGATCGGGATATTTTTTAAGCAAAGTGAGTGTTGTGCCGTTATCAATTCCCGGGGTCACTGAGACCCCGGCCTTTAGCGCGGTGCGCTTTGCCTCATCCTTCAAACCGGCTTGCCGCACGGTGCGGGAGCAAGGGCCGATAAAATTAAGCCCGGCTCCCTGCATGGCGGCCACCATCTGTTCGTCTTCAGCCATGAAGCCGTAACCCGCAAAGATGGCGTTGTAACCATGCTCATGCGCAATACCTATGATGTCGGCAATACGCCGCTCGCGCTCTTCTTTTGTTGCACCACTGTAATCGGGCACCCTGTGGACCCGCTCCGGATCAGTCAGCACGCGAAGTTCGGGCGCTAAGGCGCCGCGATAAACAATCGAATCTTTCTCGGACAGCAGGATTCCGAATTGATTGATGCCCATTTCTGCAAAGACATCCATGGCTTCCTTGCGAATGGGGCCTCGACAAATAATTAGCGGCTTCAGGTGATCGCAACGAAACTGTTCCGTCCACTCTGATTGGCGCAACTTGCTGCGTCGATCGCCGTGGATCAGCGGATTATTGAGATAGTGTTGGGTGCCCAAGTGATCTGCTCTCCCGGCCGTTGATCAGTGGAATTCGCGCTGAACCGCTTGCATCGGTCCCGGCGTGTAATGTCTTAAGCAAAAGGCCATTTGGGTCGCCAGCGTCTGGCGCAGGTCTGATGGCATCACAATTTCCGAGACCGAACCCAAACTGAGGGCCTCCTCAGGATTCATGATTTCACGTTCGTATCGCTGCGTCAGCAGTGCCTCTTCGACCTTGATTGCCACATCAACGGCTTCAGCGGCTTCCGACAAGGCCTCTGTCTCAGACAAGCCCTGAGCCACCCTCGCCTCAACCTCAGCCTTCAACTGTCCGGCCCGCTTCGAACGAATTTTTTTCAATTCATCTTTATAGACAAACTCGACGCCGGCAGGACCCATTACCGCTACCCGCGTGGTCGGAAGCGCTACGACAAAATCTGCCCCGGTTGCGTAGTTATTATAGGAGGCGTAAGCGCCGCCAAATGCGTTGCGAACCAGCACCAAAAAACGGGGCGTTCTGAGATCGACAATAGCGTCGAGCATTGCCCGACCGGCCTGAACGATTCCACGGTGCTCCTGTTCTCTCCCGGGCAGAAACCCCGTCGTGTCCTCAAGGAAAATCACGGGAATGTTATAGAGGTTACAAAAACGAATGAACCGGGCGTTTTTATAGGCGGCATCGATATCAATCTGGCCAGAGGCCACTGCCGAATTATTTGCTACGAACCCCACCACGTTGCCACCCATCCGGCCAAACGCCGTGATGGTGTTTCTGGCTCGATCGGCTTGGGTCTCGAGAAAGTCGCCATGGTCACAAAGTTGCTGTATCAAAATGCTGATGTCGAGAGGCGTATTGAATCCCGTGGGAGAATTAAAGGCTTTCTGAAGCAGAATATCGATATCCACAGTCTGTCGATCAATGGGATCTGAGGTCTCTCTAAAGGGAGCGATGGATGCGTTGGAGTCAGGAAGATACCGCAGCAGTTCGCGGACCTTCCTCAGCGCCGCGACTTCATCTTCCACGACAAAATCCGTCACACCGGTCTGGCTGTGCACCTGTGGCCCGCCCAGCTCATCCGGCGTAACGTCCTCTCCCAATACGCTTTTAACCACTCCGGGGCCGGTAAGCCCAAAAAACGTGTTTTTCGGCTGAATCAAAAAGCTACCCTGACGAGGTAGATAACTCCCGCCGCCAGCATTGAAGCCAAACATACACATGATGCTGGGCACGATTCCACTGATCTTGCGCAGAGCGGTAAAGGCATCAGCGTAGCCGTCCAGCCCGCCGACCCCCGCTGGGATATAAGCGCCCGCTGAATCATTCAAACCCACTACCGGAATGTGCCGCTTAGCCGCCAACTCAAAGAGTCGCGCCAGTTTTTTCCCGTTGGTAGCGTCCATCGAACCGGCGCGAACGGTAAAGTCATGTCCGTATACCGCTACATCACGGCCATCCACCGAAATAATGGCGGTGACTAACGATGCCCCGTCGAGGTTGGGGCCCCAGTTCTGATACAAAACGTGTGGCGCCTCGTCGGCGAGAAAACGGATTCGCTCCCATACCGTCATTCTCCCCTTGAGGTGCTGCCGTTGGCGATTCGCAGGCCCCGCCGCGACATAGGGTTTCTCCCGTAACTCAGCGCCTCGCTTGAGCGTTGCTTCGTAGCGGCCCGCTTCAGCCTGCTCAGCCACTGCGTTGGCAAAGGGGTTTTCCAGTGACACGGCCGCCCCCTTCTGAACGCCCTCTTCGGTACCATTATTCATGAGTGAACTCTCAGATTTGCTGCAAAGTCTGCGCCAGCCCCCTCAGGGCAGTTTTGACGACGCATCGCCGCTCTGTGCACAGGCCGTGACATTACTTATCCTTGCACATTGCTGTCAATTTAATCCCTAACGCCTATAGGGGTATGTATGGCTGTATACGGCCAAGTCATTGCTCTCGACTACACCCCCAGCCTAATGGGGTGGGCGGATCATTTTGCCCGGTTACCTGGATTCGTATATCTGGACAGCGGTTCGGGCCAGACCGATGCAGAAATGGAGATTGTGGCGGCGCTGCCGACGACGAGCCATCGGTTGCAGAGTTATTCGGGAAACCTGAATAAATGGATGACCGCGATTGAAGCCGATATTGAGAAGGGGGTCGTCGGATACGACATCATCGGCTCGTCAGCCACTTTTACCGGCTGCGTGTCCATTGGCGCGTTGGATTATGACTCGGCCGCCGAGCGCCTGACGGGCCAGTCTCGCAACCCCTCACGCTCCATGGCGGGCATTTTCCACTGGTTGCTGGTGACCCACCGGAAAACCGCTTCGACGGAGATACTTTTTCACCCCGATTGCCCCGATCCGATTCGCAGGCAGGTTTGCACCGTTGTCGACTCAAAGCAGCCGTTGGAACCTCGGGGTTACAGGCTATCTACGCGCTTTCGAACGGCGATCAGCAAGCCTCAATATCAGGCGCATATCGAGCGCATTCAGGACTATATTCTGGCGGGCGATTGCTACCAGGTTAACTATGCACAGCGCTTTGAAACCGAGCTGCAGGGTGATCCGTGGTCTGCATACCGCGCCACAAGAGGGAAGCTCGCGGGCGGATTTTCGGGATTTGTGCGGACGGCTTCAGACCACGCCATCCTATCGTTGTCCCCCGAACGCTTCCTCCGCATTCAGCAGGGAGTGGTCACCACACAGCCTATTAAGGGCACCGCACCCAGACACACTGACCCCACCCTCGATGCAGAGCTTGCCGCATCACTACTTAATTCTGAAAAAGATCGGGCTGAGAATGTCATGATCACCGACCTGCTTCGCAACGATATCGGACAATTTTGCGAAACGGGAACCGTTACGGTGTCTGAACTGTGTGGACTTCATAGTTTCGGCAACGTGCACCACCTCATCAGCACCGTTGAGGGACGTCTTGCTCCTCAAGTTAGTGCAGGCCAGATGCTGCTCGCGACGTCACCCGGGGGGTCGATTACGGGAGCACCTAAAAAGCGGGCTGTCGAAATTATTGCTGAACTGGAGCCCTATCCCAGAGGCGCCTACTGCGGCTCACTATTTGTCTTGGCCGGGCGAGACTGGCTGCAGAGCAGCATCGCCATCCGGACCCTCGAGGTGACCGGCAACACGCTGCATTGCTGGGGGGGCGGCGGAATCACTGCAAGCTCGCACTGGGCGGCGGAGTACCAAGAAACCATTGATAAGGTGGGGCCAATAATGGCGACGCTGGAAGCGGCGGATCAGTGCTCGGGCAACTCAATCCCTTCGTAGAGGGCAATGCGATCTGTCAGCTTGGCTCTTGAGAGCGCTTCCTGCACGAGATCGCGGCCGAGATGAGGCGCCAGCTCGTGAATAAAATCATGCATATAACCGCGTAAAAACGTGCCCTTGCGAAAACCAAGGCTGGTCACTGAGCTGGCAAATAAATGTGATACATCGATTTTCACCAGATCCGAATCCAATGGCAGGTCATAGGCCATACCGGCTATTAAACCAATACCCAGACCCAACCGGACATAGGTTTTGATGACGTCAGAGTCAACGGCAGTAAACACTACCCGGGGAGTCAGCCCACGGTCACTGAAGGCCTCATCCAGCTTTGAGCGGCCCGTGAAGCCCGTGGTGTAGGTCACGATTGAGTATTCTGCGATTGCCTCCAACGAGCAGTGCTCAAGGGTTACCAACGGGTGCCCCTGCGGCACGACAACACACCGATTCCAGCGGTAACACGGTAGCGTAATCAGACTCGAAAACTGATTAAGCGCTTCCGTTGCGATCACAAAATCAACCTCACCGTCGGCCGCCATTTGAGCGACCTGCGGCGGGGTGCCCTGCTTCATAACGAGGGAAACATCGGGGTAGCGGGCCATGAAACGTTGAATGACTACCGGCAACACATATCGTGCCTGCGTATGCGTCGTCGCAATAGAAAGCGTACCCGAGGTTTCATCGGAGAATTCCTGCGCCACTCGCTTAATCGAATCTGCTTTGCGGAGGATTTCACTCGCCAGGTCGAGAATAACCTCTCCCGCCGGAGTGACATGCGTCAGATGCTTTCCACTTCGCGCGAAGATTTCGACCCCCAGCTCGTCCTCAAGCAGACGTATTTGCTTGCTGATTCCGGGTTGCGATGTAAACAAGCTCTGCGCCGTGGCCGACACGTTGAGATCGTGGTGCGCCACCTCCCAAATGTACCTTAGCTGCTGTAGCTTCACGCCCGAGAGGTCCTCTCCAATGCACCCATTTTGACAAAACCTTACTCCCCTTTCACCTCACTGACCACCAAAAAGGAATAAGTGTTAATTTTTTTATAAGCGAAATTAATCGCTGTTGGCTACTCCATGAGGCACGTGACCGGTCGGCACGTGACCGGCCGCATCGCGGCAATGGACCTGCTGATCGTCAAAGAATACATCCGCTCGGTATGCCTTCAGAAACTCTGTTTTGGTCAGGCCACCCAGAAAAATGGATTCATCGATCCGCACATCCCACGCTCGCAGGGTTCGGATAACCCGCTCGTGAGCCGGTGCCGAGCGGGCCGTCACCAGCGCGGTCCGAATGGGCGGGTGCGCGTCGGGCAATGCCTGCTGCAACCGCTGTAAGGATGCGAGAAAGTTTTTAAACGGACCACCCATTAGCGGCTGCTTGCGCGCCGCATCCTCGCTGGCGGCAAAAGCATCCAGACCTTCTCGCTTATAAATTTGCTCCGCTTCATCAGAGAAGAGCACCGCATCGCCATCAAAGGCAAACCGCAGCTGGTCATCTCCTGTCCCACCCGCCGCATTAGAGACTAGGGTGGCGGCCGCAACACCATGATCCAAAGCCACCCGAACATCGCCGCCCTCCGCGGAGAGAAACAGCTGGCACCCGAATGCCTCGATGTAACGCCATGGCGGCTCACCGCCGCAAAAAGCCGCGCGGGTGATACCCAGTTCGTGATGCTCGATGGAGTTGAACACGCGAAGGCCCGTGTCGGCGCTATTACGCGACAATAGGATCACCTCGATGCCCAATGAGTCAGGTAATTGCGTATTCAGCGCGAGCAGTTTTTTTACCATCGGGAAGGCCTGCCCCGGCTCCAGGATCTCCTCCTCTTTCTCGATCTGGTAATCAGAGTAAGCCTCCAACCCGTCCTGCTCGAAAATCCGGTGCGCGTCATCAAGATTGAACAGTGCGCGCGAGGAGATCGCGATCACCAATTTTTGCGCATTGCTGTCACCCACGAAGATCAGGCCTCTTGAGCGGCGGCCGACCGCCGCCTGAAATAGTCGCGGGAAAGCTTGAACACAACAGGCGATAAAAGTAGTAGTGCAATCAGATTCGGAATCGCCATAAACGCATTGAGCGTATCAGCGACCAGCCAGATCAGGCCAAGATCGGTGCCGGCACCCACGGGAATGGCGAGCACCCAGAGGACCCGAAAAGGCAAAATGCCTTTGGTACCAAATAAGTAGACGACGCAGCGCTCGCCATAAAACGACCAGCCAATCATTGTGGTCGTGGCGAAGAGCACCACCCCCAGCGTGACAACCAGTTCACCGCCGGGTAACGCAGAACCGAAGGCTGAGGCCGTCAGGCTTGCCCCTGAGATGCCCGAATCTAGGACGCCGGTTAGCATGATCACGAGCCCGGTCATTGTGCAGACCACCAGGGTATCGATAAACGTCCCCAGCATGGCTACCAACCCCTGCTCTACCGGCTCGTTCGTTTTAGCTGCAGCATGCGCAATCGGCGCACTACCCAGGCCCGCCTCGTTGGAAAAGATGCCCCGCGCAACGCCGAACCTGATGGCTGCCCACACCGTAGCACCGGCAAATCCCCCCGTCGCGGCGGCGCCGCTGAATGCACTAGAAACAATAGTTCTCAGCGCCTCCGGCACCTCGTCGAAGTGCATGCCAATCACGATCGCACTCATTGCAATGTAGGCAATAGCCATTGCAGGGACCACTGCACTGGCCGTGGCAGCGATCCGCTGGATGCCACCCAGAATCACGGCCCCCACCACCACCATCAAGATGCCACCCGTTAGCGCCCAGGGCACCTGAAACTGATCGCTCAGCACCTGCGCCACTGAGTTTGACTGAACTGTATTGGCGAGGCCAAAGCCCGCCATGCTGCCGAACAGGGCAAAAGCGGCCCCCAGTAACGCGTAACGAGGTCCCAGGCCGTTGCGGATGTAATACATGGGTCCACCGCTGTAGCCCCCTCTGTCGTCCTGCTCGCGGTATCGCACCGCCAGTACCGCCTCGGCGTACTTCATTGCCATACCAAACAAAGCAGTGAGCCACATCCAGAACAACGCACCGGGCCCACCTAGCGTGATAGCGGTCGCCACGCCCGCGATATTCCCCGTCCCGATCGTCGCACTGAGCGAGGTCATTAGCGCCCTGAAAGGGGGGATATCTCCCTCACCCTGCCCCTGAAACCCACCTAGCAGCAACCGAAAGGCAAACACAAGTCGGCGCCACGTCAGAAACCCCAAGCCAAGCGTGAGGAAAACCCCGGTGCCTAGCAGCAACACCTGCATCGGCACACCCCACGCCCAGGCATTGATTTCAACGATGAAGGCTTCCATTCAGCTATTACCCCTTATGGCGCAGAGACGTCTGAGCATATCAGCGCAGCCCTCGCGATGACCAATGCCCGCGCTCTGCAGGAGAGTTTGAGTGCCACGATACGTGATGTCGCTCGAGACGACGCGCTGTCAGATGGCTCAAGAGGCCCGACCGGCCGCCGCCAACAATTGTGGCTCATGGGCGAAGAGGCCGAACACGCCGCCGGTGTGAACAAAAATAATGTCATCGACATCATCATAGAAGTCATTGCGAATATCTGCCAAGACCCCTTGGAAGGCCTTGCCGGTGTAGACAGGGTCTAACGGAATGCCTTCGAGTCGAGTCAGCTCAGCGATCAGCTCATAGACCGATGCATCGGCGCGCCCGTATCCAGGGCCCACCGAATGATCCCTCGTGTGCGGAACCAGTTCCACTCGTGGAAGCTGCGCCCACCGAGCGAGCGAGGCTTGCCAGTCGGAAGAGACTCGACGGTTGAACCATTCGGCATCGTCACAAACGGCATACCCGATGACCTGCAAAGGCAAATCAAAGATCGCCACGCCGGCCGATAGCCCCGTCTGGGTGCCAGCGGAGCCGGTTGCCAGCGCAAGCACTCCACGTTCAATCCTGCTTTCTTCGAGATCCCATCGCAGCTCTTCGGCTGCGGCGATGTAACCCCACACCCCTAAACTGTCGCTTCCCCCCGTGGGAATCATGAGCGCCGGCCGGCCAGAAGCTTTGAACTCCGACTCCAGACGCGCATAGATTTTCTTCAGATTTCCCGCCCACTCACCGGCCGGCCAGATCTCATAGCTGGCGCCCGCAAGCTGATCAAGCAGAAAGTTACCGGTGTGCTGCTCCGGCTCGTCATCAGCGCGCAGCACCAGGTGGCAATCGAGGCCAAGTTGAGCCGCGACCAAGGCCGTCGCACGGCAATGGTTGCTGTGCACTCCACCGCAAGTCACCAGCGTTGACAGCCCCTGCTCCAGCGCGTGCGCGGCGATAAATTCAAGCTTGCGGATTTTATTGCCGGTCAGTGCCGAACCCGTCAGATCGTCGCGTTTCATCCACAGTCGCTTGCCGGCGCCCCACCTTTTAGAGGCGCGAGGCAACAGCTGAAGCGGCGTCGGGATCCGCGCCAGCTTCAGGCGCGGCGGATAGTCAAGCTGACTCGACACCAACTGACTTCAAAGTGCCCTTGGGTAGCACCGAGGTCACATGGACTTTCTGGAACTTTAGCTCCACATTACTGCCGACTGACAACAACAGGTAGTTGTCATCCAATCCACTGATTTTGCCCAGCATGCCCGAAGAAAGCGCCACTTCGTCGCCCTTCTTCAGCGCCGTCACCATCGCTGCGTGCTCCTTTTGACGTTTGCGTTGCGGACGAATCGTTGTGAAGTACATAAACAACAAAATGCCAACCATCATGAGAGGCAGGAATAACCCGCCCCCCTGTGGCTGCTGTCCTGCAGTCTGCGCGTAGGCCTGAGGAATCAACATGCTTTGCTCTCCTGTGTGCGAGGCGCCACTCTAAGCCCTGTGCCCGCTTTCAACAATACTCTGGTGAACCCATCACGATAAGGAGGCTTCCGGTCTTCGCTGCTACAGGCGCCATGCGCGCGCTAAAACGGCTGCGGAATGTCAAAGTCTATGACTAACGGGGCATGATCTGAAAAACGCTCCTCCCGATAAATCGACTGCCCGAGTCCCGAGCCCGACAAGCCTGGCGTAACGAGCATGTAATCCAGACGCCATCCGACATTATTTGCCCACGCCTGCCCTCGATTCGACCACCACGTATAAAGCTCTGGCTGATCTGTGATTTCCCTGAAAATATCAACCCACCCCAGCTTGTCGTAAATCCTGTCCAGCCACGCTCTCTCGTGAGGCATAAAGCCCGAATTCTTTCGGTTGGGGCGCCAATTTTTCAAGTCAATGTTTTGATGACAGGTGTTCCAGTCTGCGCAAATGATAAATTGTCTGCGCTTACGTTTCAGCGCGGCGAGATGCTCATAAAAAGGCTCCATGAAACCGTCTTTGCGTGCCTGGGCGGCTTCGGAGGATGAGCCCGACGGCACGTAGAGTGAGACCACACTCAGGCCAGGAAAATCCACCTGAATATATCGACCCTCAGTGTCGACAATCTCCCAGTCAAGACGCGTGATCACCTTCTGGGGCTGTTGCTTGCAAAAAATAGCCGTTCCCGAGTACCCGGGCCGGACCGCTTCATTGTAGTAGCAGTGGTAACCCTCCGGATAAAAAACGCTGTCGGTGAGCTGCTCCTCTTTTGCTTTGATTTCCTGAATACACACGACATCAGCGTCCTGCTTCGCCAACCAGGAGAAGAAGCCCTTTCGCGCCGCGGCGCGAATGCCATTGGTGTTACAGGTGATCACTCGATACATGGCCGGTATAAGCATCCTTAGGAAGAAAAGAGGTGGGCGAAGCAGTCAATCAAACATTTCAGGCCAACACAACTGATACCAGACAAGACAGGCGATTCAGGGTGACGGGAAGGGGGTTGGGCGATGACCCGGAGCTCCGTTCGGCGATGCCGGGATCGATGCCGGCCAAATCGTTAGCGTTCAAGCAACCGCGCGCCATCCGTTGCATTTTGCGTCAATACGCGTTTAATGGCTTGTTGAATAGTCTCTAAAGACGTGACCGAAGCTGCTTTTTTTTCCTATAAACTATTGATTTTATGTATTTTAATGGGCCGAAATAGTCGCTGCGCAGAATATATTCGCAAATCGCTTGCTATTTGTCTCTTTATGCAACACTATGGCCGCAAGTCAGGATGACGGGTGAGTTTCGGGTGGCCACGGATGGCCTCAAGACCCAGGCCTGAAGCACATCGTACCGGGGCATGGATTGCCCCTTTTTTTACCCCGCCCAATAGCCATTAACNCCTCTGTGNNCGCAGCCGGCGNCGCCCNATCAGTCGATNGCGCAGAGTCACATNCCGCGCNNGGGCTAGAAGAAACGATAATGGGGTGGCTGACGGGTCTTGAACCCGCTACCTCCGGAGTCACAATCCGGTGCTCTACCTGGTGAGCTACAGCCACCATCAAGAAGCGCATCAAGAAGCTTAACGCGCCAACCCGAAGGCTACTCCTCTCTATCTATGGCATTGACGAGAAGAGATGGTCGGGGTGGAGGGATTCGAACCCCCGACATCCTGCTCCCAAAGCAGGCGCGCTACCAGACTGCGCTACACCCCGAACACGGAAGCATCGGCCCCGCGCGGCGCGAAGTTTACCGGCATTGCGAATATTGGGCAATGCGGAACGAAANTGCTTTCCTCGCTGACCCATCTCTGAAAGAATCGCGCCCGTTTTACGAGGGGTAAACACTATGACCGCGCTTATTCTGGATGGCAAACACGTCGCCCAACTGACCGAGACTGAGCTCAGCGAACGCGTAACGACTTTGAAAGCTCAATCCGATGGTAGAACGCCCGTACTGGCCACTCTGCTGGTGGGAGATGACCCGGCATCAGCCACCTATGTGAAGATGAAGGGCAATGCCTGTCGTCGGGTAGGCATGGAATCTCTCGCCATTGAGCTGCCCGCCTCCACCAAAACCAATGAGCTACTTCGCGAAATTGAACAGCTCAATCACAATCCAGATGTGCATGGTATTTTGCTGCAACACCCCGTGCCCTCNCAGATCGATGAGCGCGCCTGCTTCGACATGATTGCGCTGGAGAAAGACGTTGATGGTGTCACCTGCCTAGGCTTTGGCCGAATGGCGATGGGCGAACGGGCGTACGGCTGCGCCACGCCCCAAGGCATCATGAGGCTTTTGCGGCATTACGAAATTGGCCTCGAAGGCCTGCACGCGGTCGTCGTGGGTCGGAGTCCGATTCTGGGCAAACCCATGTCGATGATGNTGCTCGAAGCCAATGCCACCGTCACCATCTGCCACTCACGCACTCGCGACCTGGAAAGCCATGTACGTCAGGCAGATTTGGTCGTTGGTGCGGTTGGCCGGCCTGAATTCATTCGTGCCGACTGGATTAAAGATGGCGCCGTNGTCGTCGACGCGGGATATCACCCCGGCGGAGTCGGTGACATTGAATTGGGACCACTTGCCGAGAGAGCCACCGCTATGACGCCAGTACCCGGAGGCGTTGGCCCCATGACGATTAATACCTTGATCCAGCAGACGGTAGAGTCAGGGGAAAGAGCGCTGAGCTAAAGCCTAGCCCCGGCGNCGCCACTGGGTGCCGTCGGGCCCGTCGTCCAATAGCACTCCCTGCGCCTCTAGCGCGTCGCGTATCTCATCAGCACGCGCAAAGTCACGACCTGCTCTCGCTTCGAGGCGCTCTTGAATCAGCGCATCAATCTGATCAGCCGAAAGACCCTCGGCTCCCAATGATGCTTTAAACCACGCTTCGGGGTCAGCTTGCAGCAGGCCNAGCAGGCCTCCNCCAACAATCAACTCCGCTTTNGCTCTCGCGACTTCATTGNGGTCCGTTGTTTTATTGAGCGTCGTCGCGGCCCCATGCAGTGCAGCCATCGCCTCAGGGGTATTCAGATCATCCAGCAATGCCGCAAATACCGCCGTTTGCTCCACCGGCAGATCCGTGACTGGCGCATCGACATGGCGCCTCAAGGCACCGTAAAACGTATCCAATGTGCCTTGCGCACNGTCAAGTAATTCACCTGAAAAATTGAGAGGCGAGCGATAGTGGGCAGANAGCAGCGCTAAACGNAGCACNTCACCAGGGTAGCGCTCCCTCAGCTCCCTCACGGTACGTACGTTGCCGAGCGACTTGGACATCTTCTCACCGTCCATGTCGACATAGGCGTTGTGCACCCAGTGCCGCACGAAATCACCGCCATAGGCGCAGCAGCTTTGGGCTCGTTCNTTCTCATGGTGAGGAAAGATGAGGTCGCGGCCGCCGCCGTGAATATCGATCGCCTCCCCCAAATGTGCGCGAATCATCGCAGAACATTCGAGATGCCATCCCGGCCGACCCCGACCCCATGGGCTATCCCAGCCAGGCTCACTGTCTGTCGAGGGCTTCCACAGTACAAAATCACCGGGGTGACGCTTGTAATCGGCGACCTCTACTCTTGCCCCTGCCAGCATATCGTCGAGCTTGCGACCGCTTAGCGCCCCGTACTCCGGCATTGATTCCACGGCAAAAAGCACATGGCCATCAGCCGAATACGCGTGGCCCTCGGCAATCAGCCTCTCGGTCAGCGCGATCATTTCCGCGATGTGCTCGGTTGCCATGGGCTCAATCGTTGGGGTCAGGGCACCCAGCGCCGCCATATCTTCACGATACTTCGCCGTAAACTCCTCGCTCACAGTTTCGATACCGCAGCTCCGCTCCAAGGCCGCCTGAATAATTTTGTCGTCGATATCGGTGATGTTGCGCGCATAGACCACGGTCGGGTATTGCGCCTTGAGTAGTCGGTAAAGGCAATCGAATACCACCACCGGACGGGCATTACCGATATGAGCGTAGTTATAAACGGTGGGGCCACACACATACATCGTAATGCGCTGCGGATCCACCGGTATAAACACCTCTTTCGAGCCCGACAGCGTATTAAACAGGCGAAAATCAACCATGGGACGACGACCAGGCGTCTCTTAAGCCAATTGTCATATTAAAGACCGGCCGATCAGTGTGGTGATCATAACGATCCGCGACAAAATAACCCTCCCGCTCAAACTGAAACACCTGTTCGGGCATTGCGTTCACCAACCCCGGCTCGATCATTGCCGCCTCAATGACGATCAGGCTGTGGGGATTCACCGCCGCCATCAGGTCCTGCTCCCGTGCCGGCTCGGGCACGCCAAATAACCTGTCGTAGCAGCGAATGGTGGCGGGAACCGCTTCATCAGCAGACACCCAATGGATAACGCCCTTGGGCTTGAGACCGTCCTCTGGATCCGCACCGGGCACTGACGTAACGCACCGTGCAAAAACTTGCGTGACCTCCCCATCTGCATCTTTATCGCAGCGATCGGCCTCGATCACTAATCCCCCTCGAAGTCGCACCCGCTTCCCCAGCACCAAACGCTTGAAGTGCTTGTTGGCTTCTTCACGGAAATCGTCCTGATCGATGAGCAGCTCTGCAGCCATCGACAGCTGCCGACTCCCAAAGTCGAGATCAGCCGGGTGATTACGCACATCAAGAAGCAGCGTNTCCGGTAGATTCGTGAGCGTCACACGCAGAGGNTTCATCACACACATACGCCGCGNCGCAGATTTATTCANATGATCTCTGACTGCGCTCTCGAGCATCGCCACATCTGCCGTGCTGTCTGATCGTGAGGTGCCGACTTCCTCGCAAAAATGGCGAATGGCGGCGGCGGGATAACCTCGTCGCCTCAGCCCTGCGATCGTGGGCATACGCGGGTCATCCCAGCCGTCGACCACCTCCTCGTCCACCAGCTGCTTTAATTTACGCTTACTGGTGATCGTATAGCTNGTATTGAGCCGCGCGAACTCAATCTGCCGAGGCNTGTGGGGCACTGGAAGATGCTCGATAAACCACTCATACAAGGGACGGTGATCCTCAAACTCCAACGTGCAAATTGAGTGAGTGATGCCTTCTATCGCATCTTCCTGACCATGAGCAAAATCGTAGGTCGGATAAATTGGCCACTCTGTGCCAGTCTGGTGATGCGAGGCGTGTCGAATACGGTAAAGGATAGGGTCACGCAAATTCATATTCGCAGCGCCCATATCGATTTTGGCCCTGAGCACTCGCTCACCCTCCGCGAACTCGCCTTGACGCATACGCGCAAATAAATCGCGGCTCTCATCACGACTGCGTTCGCGAAAAGGACTGTCTCGGCCGGGCTCGGTAAGCGTGCCCCGGTAATCTCTCGCCTCTTCAACGGAGAGATCGCACACGTAGGCGAGCCCCTGATCGATCAAATACATCGCCCATTCATAGAGCTGATCAAAATACGCAGAGGCATAGCGCACCTCGCCCTGCCACTGATACCCCAGCCAACGAACATCCTCTTGAATTGAGTTAATAAACTCCTGACTCTCTTTCTCAGGATTCGTGTCATCGAAACGAAGATGGCAATAACCGCCAAACTGCTCCGCCAGTCCAAAATTTACCGAGATCGACTTGGCGTGACCTAAATGCAAGTAGCCGTTTGGCTCAGGGGGAAACCGTGTCACGAGCGCGCGGACGCGGGCCGATTTTAAATCGGCCTGTATTTGCGTTCGCAAGAAATTACTGCGCGGCTCCACAGACATACTCAACCCTGGCAGGCGAACCCTGAAAAAAGAGGCGCGTACTATACCAACTGCACGACGCCCTTGGCAGGGCCGTCTTTGGAATCGGGGTCCAAAATCGGGATCGCAACCCTCCGCCAACTCAGGTACGATGCCGCCTCCCGATTTTGACCCCTGAGGTATCCATGGCAGCTGTGCACATCCTGATGACCACGACCGTTGGAACTATGACACTCGAGCTCGACACAGACAGTGCCCCCAAAACCGTCGAGAATTTTCTTTCTTATGTTGCAAGCGGCCACTATGACGGCACCATATTTCATCGCGTGATCGATAATTTCATGATTCAAGGCGGCGGCTTCAGCACGGACATGGAGCAAAAGAGCACACAGGCTCCCATTGAAAACGAAGCCAACAACGGGCTTAAAAATGCGCGTGGCACTATCGCTATGGCGCGCACGCAGGACCCCCACTCCGCGACGGCACAATTTTTTATCAACGTCTCGGAAAACGATTTCCTGAACCACACTGGCGAAAATATGCAGGGCTGGGGTTACGCGGTATTTGGCAAAGTCACCGAAGGTGAAGATGTGCTCGACAAGATCCGTGGCGTCCAGACTGGCAATCAGGGCGGGCACCAGGATGTCCCGCTTGAGCCCATCATCATTGAGAGCGTGACTGTCGTCAGCGAGTAAGGATTACACTGGTGCACCGACTGTTCATAAGCGATCTGCACCTTAGTGACGACACCCCTGAGATTGAAGCGGCGCTCGTTTCGTTATTACAACGAGAAGCCGGATTCGATTCTCTGGTAATCCTCGGGGATTTCTTTGAAGCCTGGGTCGGCGATGACGATAACGCCCCGCTGGCTGACCGCATCAAAACGCTCCTGCAAGCGCTAACCGATGGTGGCGTTGACTTAATGATCGCCAGAGGCAATCGCGACTTCATGCTGGGCGAGCAATTTGCCGGCGATATTGGCGGGACGCTGTTACAAGACGAGACCGTCCTTGAAGTCGCCGGTCAGCCGACCCTNCTCCTCCACGGTGATACGCTGTGCACGGACGACGGTGACTATCAGCAGTTTCGAACCCTGGTCCATTCAGCTCAGTGGCAAGCTGAAATGATGAGCAAGTCCTTGCAGGAGCGTCGCGAGCTCGCCAGGCAATTACGATCGCTGAGCATTGACGCGGCAAGCAATAAACCCGAAGACATCATGGACGTTAATCCGCAGGCAGTGGCGACAGCCATGCAGGCTTGCGGGGCGGCGCGTATGATCCACGGCCACACCCACCGGCCGGCTCGCCATAAGATCGATACAGGGGAACGCGTTGTACTGGGCGATTGGACAGCGCAGCAGGGATGGCTACTCAGAGAGCGAGAAACCACGCTAACTTTGGAGTCGTTCGCTATCAGTCCATAACGTCTGAGACAGGGCCGCTATGGAAACGAAACTCCGTATCAGCACCTTGCACTAAGTCGGCTTCAAGCAGGCGAAAATGATCTAGCCGGTCCGCCAAGTGTTCCTGATCGCAAAGCCCCTCAGCCAACCTCAAGTAATCACCGAAGTGTCGCGCCTCACTCTTCAACAGAGACCGATAGAACTCGCCCANCTCATCGTCAAGCTCGGGGGCCAGTCGTGCGAAACGCTCGCAGGAGCGAGCTTCTATCAAGGCGCCGATAATCAGCGTGTCAATCAGCCGTCCGGGATCCTGACGTCGCACTCCCTTGTACAGACCTTGAGCGTAGCGCGATGCACTGAGAGACCGATAGCNAATGTNGCGACGCGTCATCAGCTTGACCACTTGCTCAAAGTGACGAAGCTCTTCACGCGCCAAACGNGACATTTTATTCAGTAATACCGTATTCCCNGTATAGCGGTGCATCAANGCCAACGCCGTAGCAGCTGCTTTTTTTTCGCAATTCGCATGGTCGATCAGCAGAATCGATTGCTGATCCGATCGCCTCGCCGTGACCACCCAAGCGTCGGGTGTTGCGCAAGGCAAAAATGCCTCAATCTCTCTCAAGAGCGCCCCAGACACACTCACCGGGGCGCACCCTGAACCGCCTCGTCAGCAAACAGGTCACCAGTAGCAATGTAGCGGTCGAAGTGCGCCGTGGAGAGCACCCAAAATTCTTCGTCGATCTGATCTCGCAGGGCCGCCAGTGTGAACCCCCGACAGCTTGGTAGAATTTCGAATCCATATTGCTCGGGAGCGCCAATTTGATTCGCACCCGCCTTAAGCAGCGCGAACAAGTGGCAATACGGGTCGTGATGCGGCTGATGACGAATCTTCTGCACTGATAACTGCCAATCCAAGAGCTTTTGGTCGACGATGCGCAACTTATTGCNGACACACATTGCCAGAAAGCGATCAAGGCGGGCATCAATTGCCTGCTTTTGGGCCTGCGAATATCCGTTCCAGTCGATCACTTCGTGGGTAAAGCGCTTACAGCCACGACACACTGCATCACCAATACCGGTCGAGCAGACACCGATGCAAGGGGTTTGAACAGGATTGAGATTGGACACGTTACCTCCCAGGTCGACGCAGTTTAACAGTTTCCTGATCCCGCTCGATGAGGNGGGTATCGGCCNAATGAATGAGGGATATTCAATTCGAGGCTAACGGGCGCAGTGCGGCCGAGCTATAATCCGCCCGCCCCATTTTCTCCTGAAAAAGGAAAATTGTTAATGCTGGAAGCTTATCGCCAACACGTTGCCGAGCGTGCCGCTCAAAATATCCCCCCCACTCCGTTGTCTCCAGCGCAGGTGGCCGATCTGCTGGANCTNTTAAATGACCCACCGGCGGGCGAAGAAGCCTTTCTGGTTGAGCTACTGACGGAGCGGGTGCCGCCAGGCGTAGACGAAGCGGCGTATGTAAAAGCCGGATTTCTGTCAGCGCTGGCCACGGGGGAAACCGCCTGCGCGCTGATTGACCAGGAACACGCGATTCAGCTTCTGGGCGACATGCACGGCGGCTATAACATCACGACACTGGTCGAGCTACTTGACGACCCGACGCTCGGCATGAGCGCCGCGCGAGAACTGAAAAAAACACTGCTGGTCTTTGATGCATTTCACGATGTAGCAGAACGCGCCAAAAACGGATCAACCAATGCGCAGGCCGTGCTGGAAAGCTGGGCTGCGGGTGAGTGGTTTACCCATCGTAACGAGGTCCCCGAATCACTGAAAATGGTGGTTTACAAGGTGACGGGCGAGACCAATACCGACGACCTGTCCCCTGCGCCTGACGCCTGGTCTAGACCTGATATCCCATTGCATGCACTGGCTATGTACAAGATGGCGCGTGACGGCATCACGCCCGACGAACCCGGTACGATTGGCCCGCTTAAGCATATTGAGTCCATCAAAGCGAAGGGCCTGCCCGTCGCTTTTGTTGGCGACGTGGTCGGCACAGGCTCCTCGAGAAAATCAGCCACCAATTCCGTGCTTTGGTACTTTGGAGACGATACGCCCGGGATCCCTAATAAACGGGCGGGAGGCGTGTGTATCGGCGGCAAGGTCGCCCCTATTTTTTACAATACGATGGAGGATGCGGGTGCGCTAGTGTTTGAGGCGCCGGTGGACGCGCTGGGCATGGGCGATGTCATCGAGATCCGGCCTTATGACGGCAAGATCCTCTCTGAATCAGGCGACATCCTCTCTGAATTCGCCCTGCGCTCAGAAGTCCTGCTTGATGAAGTCCGGGCCGGAGGGCGCATCAACCTGATCATCGGCCGCGGACTCACTGCCAAGGCGCGCGAGGCGCTTGGCCTCGGGGAAAGCGATCTCTTCAGAAAACCGGAGCAGCCCGAAGAATCAGACAAAGGCTTCTCTTTGGCTCAGAAAATGGTGGGCCGGGCCTGCGGGGTTGAGGGTATTCGCCCCGGCACCTACTGCGAACCGCGCATGACCACCGTGGGTTCACAGGACACAACGGGCCCCATGACGCGGGATGAGCTCCAAGACCTCGCCTGCCTCGGCTTCTCTGCTGACCTGACAATGCAGTCCTTTTGCCATACCGCGGCGTACCCGAAACCCGTCGATATCGACACCCAGCACACTTTGCCCGACTTCATCATGACACGAGGCGGCGTGTCGTTAAGGCCGGGAGACGGCATTATCCACAGTTGGCTAAACCGTATGCTCCTGCCCGACACCGTCGGCACGGGTGGCGACTCCCATACCCGCTTTCCGATGGGCATCTCTTTTCCCGCAGGCTCCGGACTGGTTGCCTTCGCTGCCGCTACTGGCGTAATGCCACTGGACATGCCCGAATCGGTGCTCGTCCGCTTCAAAGGCGAGATGCAGCTGGGCGTGACGTTGCGCGACCTGGTCCACGCCATTCCCTATTACGCCATCCAGCAAGACCTGCTGACGGTTGAGAAAAAAGGCAAGAAAAATATATTCTCAGGACGGATTCTTGAGATAGAAGGTTTAGATTCACTCACCGTCGAGCAAGCCTTTGAATTGTCAGATGCCTCGGCAGAACGCTCTGCAGCCGGGTGCACCATCAAGCTGGGCGAAGATACGATCGCGGAGTACCTGAGATCGAATGTCGTGCTGCTAAGGTCCATGATCGCCGAAGGCTACGGTGATGCTAGAACATTGGAGCGTCGGGTAAGAAACATGGAGGCCTGGTTAGCCAATCCCGAACTATTGGGGGCCGATCCCGATGCAGAGTATGCCGCGGTCATTGAAATCGATCTGGCCGACATTAACCAACCGATTGTCTGCGCCCCCAATGATCCCGACGACGCTCGTCTACTCTCGGAGGTACAGGGAGACAAGGTGGATGAAGTGTTTATCGGTAGCTGCATGACCAATATTGGTCATTTTCGAGCGGCGGGAGAGCTACTCGAGGCGCATGGGGCACCGGTCAGCACTCGAATGTGGATCTGCCCTCCGACGCGAATGGACGAGCATCAGCTGATGGAAGAAGGCTACTACGCCATTTTTGGACGAGCAGGCGCGCGGACAGAGATGCCCGGATGCTCACTGTGCATGGGCAATCAGGCCAGAGTCGCTCCGAAATCGACCGTACTGTCCACTTCAACCCGGAACTTTCCCAATCGGCTCGGTGAAGGCGCTAACGTTTACCTCACCTCCGCTGAGCTCGCTGCTGTGGGAGCACTGCTCGGCAAGCTTCCTACCCCGGAAGAATATCTGGAGTACGCGAGCAAGATCGATTCGATGGCAGATGACATCTACCGCTATATGAATTTCGATCAGGTGGTCGCTTTTCAAAAGCTGGCGGCCGATGGAGAGCGCATCGCTGCAACCATCATCGATCAAGTCGCCTGAGCATCGGACTCAAGCACCCGACACTCTGCACGCGCTCTTCTGACTATCGTCGAGCGCGTTAACCTCTGTTAGGTGGGAGTTTCANCGGCGCGATTGCCCTCGAGGGCCAAGCCGTTAGCGAAGCCGTCAACCACTACGGCGATAAAATCGCCGCGAAACCGCGATCACAATCGGCCTGAATGTCTTCCAGATCCTCAAGTCCGACAGCGATGCGAATCAGACCCTCGCAAATCCCGGCGGCGTCCCGCTGATCCGCAGATAATCGGCCGTGCGTCGTGGAAGCGGGATGCACGATAGTGGTTTTCGCGTCGCCGAGATTAGCTGTCAAAGACATCAGCTCTGTCGCGTTAATAAAACGCCACGCCGCCTCGCGCCCTCCTGCGAGTTCAAATGCCAGCACCCCGCCAAAGCCCTGCTGCTGACGGCCCGCCAGCGCATGCCCCGGGTGATCTGGTAATCCACAGTAGTGTACCGCTTCAACGGGTGACTGGTCCGTCAACCATTCAGCGAGTCGCTGCGCATTGTCAGAGTGGGCCCGCATCCTAAGATCGAGCGTCTCCAGCCCCTTGAGCATCACCCAGGCATTGAAGGCGCTCATCGTGGGACCGCATGAACGATTAAAAGCGACTACCGGCGCAATCAACTCCTCTCGTCCTACCAGCGCACCGCCCAACACCCGACCTTGACCATCTAAATACTTGGTCGCGGAATGCGTCACGAGGTCAGCGCCTAACAGCAACGGCATTTGTAATGCGGGCGAGCAAAAGCAGTTGTCCACCGCCAACAGCGCACCCAGATCGTGACTGAGCTCGGCCAGCGCAGCGATATCGGCGATGGCATTGATTGGGTTTGATGGCGTTTCAAGAAACAGTAACCGGGTATTGGATGTCGCCGCATCCCGCCAGGCCCCGATCTCGGTCAGCGACACGAAACTCACGGACACACCGAATTTTTTGAGGGTATTTTCAAATAACCCGACGGTGGCGCCGAATACATCTCGAGAACACAAAACATGATCCCCGGCTTTCAGGTGCGTCAGGCATAACGCCAGGATGGCTGCCATGCCAGAAGCCGTTGCCACGGCGCGCTCTCCGTGCTCGAGTGCCGCAAGGCGCTCCTCAAATCCTCTTACGGTAGGATTGGTATATCGCGAGTAAACGTTGCCCGTCGTCTCGCCAGAGAACTTGGCTGCCGCGTCCTCGGCTGTTTCAAACAGAAAGCTCGAGGACGTAAAAATCGGTTCGGCGTGTTCCGCTTCGGCAGTGCGGCGAATTCCCGCACGGACCGCACGGGTCCGTGGTCCCGCTTGCTCAAGCCACTTACCATCATCCTGCGTCATGGCTACGGATCGTTGTGAAGGCCGACAATAGCGCCCTCACTGACGCCAAGGTAAGGCCCCCGACCCTTTGCTCCATCAGCGCGAGCGGCCTCAATTGCCTGCAGGTACTGATCATCAATGTTGCCGGTCAGATAGCGGCCGTCAA
Organism: Halieaceae bacterium; assembly: GCA_002683395.1. Taxonomy (GTDB): domain Bacteria; phylum Pseudomonadota; class Gammaproteobacteria; order Pseudomonadales; family Halieaceae; genus Luminiphilus. Next base: position 56,186 of record NYTG01000024.1, read on the forward strand.
AAACCGACGACTCGAACCCGTCCACGTCTGGATTACCCTCCCGGGAACACTCAATGAGATCCTCCAGATCCTGATAAACCAGCCAATCGGCACCGATTTCTTCACGCACCTCGTCAACGGTTCGGCCATGCGCAATCAGCTCATTAGCGGCAGGCATATCAATGCCATAAACGTTGGGGAATCGCACGGGAGGTGCAGCAGACGCAAAATACACCCGGCGGGCACCCGCCTCACGCGCCATTTGAATAATTTGATCGCAAGTGGTGCCGCGGACGATCGAATCGTCGACCAGAAGCACTGTCTTGTCCTGAAACTCCAGCGGCACAGGGTTGAGCTTCTGCCGGACTGACTTCCTGCGCTCACTCTGCCCCGGCATAATAAAAGTCCGCCCGATATAGCGGTTCTTCATAAAGCCTTCGCGAAACTTAACGCCCAGCTCATAGGCCAGAGACTGGCCGGCAACCCGGCTGGTATCGGGAATCGGAATCACCACATCGATATCGTGCTCTGGTCGCTCACGAAGTATCTTTTTGGCGAGCGCCGCACCTTGCCGCATCCGGGTCTTATAAACCGAGATGCTGTCCATCAATGAATCAGGTCTTGCGAAATAGACATGCTCGAAGATACAGGGGGTCAACTTTGGCGAATCAGCGCACTGCTCGCGATGTAATTCACCCTTTTGGGTCACGCAAACCGCTTCTCCGGGCAACACATCGCCCAGTAATTCGTAGCCCAGCACATCGAGCGCCACACTCTCTGACGCCACCATGTACTCCGTAACACCGCGCTTACCCAAACGCTGTCCGACCACCAAGGGCCGGATACCGTTGGGGTCGCGAAACGCGACCAGCCCAAACCCGGATATCAGCGCCACGGCAGCATAGCCACCCTCGCAGCGCTTGTGAACCACTCGGATGGCATCGAAGATATCTCTCGGCGCCGGCTGTAATTTACCCAGCCGATGCAGCTCGTGAGCAAAAACATTAAGCAAGACTTCCGAATCCGAGTCGGTATTCAAGTGCCGCAAGTCAGACTTAAAAAGCTCGTCTGACAGAAAAGCTGAATTTGTCAGATTGCCGTTGTGCGCCAGCGCGATGCCATAAGGCGAGTTCACGTAAAAGGGTTGCGCCAGCGCGGTACCCGAGCTCCCCTGAGTCGGATAGCGGGCGTGCCCAATACCAAAACGCCCCAGCAGCTGCGACATGTGGCTCGGCCGAAACACGTCGCGAACCAGGCCCTCCCCCTTGCGCTGCATCAATTTGCCATCGGCGCAGGTCATGATGCCCGCCGCATCCTGACCGCGATGCTGAAGCATGGTGAGCGCATCATAGATGTCTGCTGCGACATCTCGCTCAGCAACCATCCCTACCAGTCCACACATATCGCCTCTCCAGCCCTACAGCATGTCGCTAGAATTAATGGTGTCTTTCACGGCCTCTGTCGGCTCAGACTCCATCACACGCTCAAAATTGCCACCGATCCACTCTGCTACCCATTCTGCGGGTTCCATTAACACGGCTGAATCGAGCAAATCTTCATCGCCGTCTGGCAACGCAGCACGGAGAAGAATACTGAGTGCAGCCACAATGATCATCCCCCTAAGCAAGCCAAAAATACCGCCCAGCAGGCGATTACCGACATTGAAGCCGGGCTGACGCATTTGTTTCGACAGAAAGGCCGCAATAACGCCAAACATCAGTAATACGGCGATAAAGGTTAACGTCCATCCCAGCAGATATCGGGTGGTGGGCTCATCGATTAGGTTGCGCCCAAGTTGAGCAACGGGGTCAGCGAGCAAATTGGCCAACAGAAAAGCGCTGACCCAACCGAGAATGGAGAGTGCCTCACGCGCGAAACCGCGAACCACACCGTAACCGGAAGATACCATCCAGATCAGCAAAATAACCCAGTCAAACAGGTTGAAATCGGCGACTCCAGATGCAATCTGATCCAGCAGGTCTTCCATGTTATTGAACATACCTCAGAATCTTGGAATCCACGCGCAGCGCCTGATCGATCTCCGTCTTGATGCGCGCCATTACTTCGCGCTCAGCATTAGGACCCACCTGAACGCGAAACAGCTCGTCGTCAACCCGAATATAGCGTTTCGAAAACGCTTTATAACCTCGCTCCCGGAGCCCGTCGACAATCTCAGCAGCACGAGCAGCTGAACCCACGGTCGCAACCTGCAGCACCCAGAATACTGCAACACCCTGTTCGTCAATCAGCGGTTCGCCCGCAGGTGGATCGATTCTGGGTGATACCGTTGCCAGCGCGTCTGCGGGGGGTAAAGACCGAAGCTCGAGCGCATCGATTCCGGTTCGCGTGCCAAGATCAGCATCACTCTGAACAGCCGCTGGCGTAGTCGGCGCGGTTGGGAGTGCCTCAGCCACTGACTTCTGATAGCTCTCGGGCTCAGCGATCGGTGATTGATCAATAACCGGTCGCCCAGAAATCGGCTGCAATACCACTGGATCTCGGTCCTGGGGGGTGACGAAAATCAAAGGCCAGAAGACAACGCCCAAAGCCACCAGCACCAGCGTCCCAACGAGACGCTGCTTCAGTAACGGATCCACTTACCCCTGCTCCCCGCTATGATATTCCGCCTCCAACACTGAGAGTGCCTCGCCGACAGAGAAAAAAGAACCAAACACTACGACGCGGTCTCCGGCATGACTTCGCATTTTTATCGAGTCCCAGATATCGCTGAAAGGACCGTGATCACCCACGATCGAATCCGGGTGAAGCAGATTCGCAAGATCAGGAACTGCCATCGCTCTGGGCACATCGCTCAGATCGATAAGATTCCACTCATCAAACGCGCCGCTACAAGCTGCGAGCATATCACGGATGGGCTTGTCTCCCATGACCCCAAACACCGCAAACGTCCTCCCAGAAACCGGATTGCCATCCATGAACTGGATGAGCCGAGAGACGGACTCAACGTTGTGAGCCACATCCAGTAGCACCTCAACAGGACCCACATCGCGACGGCTGAGCCGGCCCGGCACTCTGACCCCGGACAGCTTTTCGATGGCGGCCTGGTTGAGCTCAACTTTCTGCCCCGCCTCCAGTGCCTGAAGCGCCGCTCCAATATTTTCCGGCAGCAGGCCATCGATATCCGGCATCCGATAGGTCGCTCCAGAAGCGGTGTAGAGTCGGCCCTTCTCAATGCGCCAGTCCCGGCCAATCAGCCGCGTGTCTACGGCACGCTGATGGAGATCCGCGAGCAGCGAGTCCGGAGGGTCGATATCGGCAACGATGCAGGGCTTTCCCGGGCGAGCGACACCCGCCTTCTCAGTTGCAATCTGGCTCCGGTCGTTGCCCAACCAATCCGTATGATCGAGGCCA
>NYTG01000025.1 GCA_002683395.1 Halieaceae bacterium
CGTTTTGCTCCGCGAGGGTCATCGCTGCCTGATAGTGGCGCGTAAAAACGCGAATGCGTCGCTTTTCACCGAGCTTTGCGAGTGCGGTGTCGACCCAACCCAACCGTTGCACATCGCTGGGATCAACGCCCACCCCGACACCCATTCCGGTTTTACTGACCCAGATGTGGCTGGCGCCTAGATAGGTTTGCAGCGAGAAGTCTCCAAGAATGGGGTTATCCGGGCTTAACAAACAGGAGAAGCTATCCTCCCATAGGGTGATTTGATGAAAAGACTGCGGCATCTGGTCGAAACGATTGATCACCAGATCGACCTTTCCCCGCTCAACGTCCAGAAAGCTGACGTCTGACGGATTCATGATATCGAGGGTGATCCCGGGGGCGTTCTCTCTGAGTTGATGCAGCACCGCCGGGAATAACGTGGATTCGGCATAGTCGCTGGCCATGATACGAACGACCATTTGCGCCTCGCCCGGATCGAATTCCGTAGCGGGCTGCATGGCGCGGTCTACGCCTAGCAGGATTTCCTTTACCAAGGGCTCAAGTTCTAACGCGCGCTCGGTAGGCGTCATACCTTCGGAGGTGCGCACCAGCAGCGGATCATCGAACAGCGTGCGGAGCCGCCTGAGGCCATTGCTCATGGCAGGCTGTGAGAGACCCAGTTGATTGGCTGCCTGGGTCACATTGCGCTCACGTAACAAGACCTCCAGGTAGACCAGCAAGTTCAGATCAATTTGGTTCAACTTTTTCATATAATGTCGCTGTGGCGCAGGCGCCCTTATTCATGCCATGAATTATAACTCTTCAGCCATATTTTTGCGGTATGGCCCGAGGTTGGCAACAATGCCACGCCATACTGCGCGGGCGGCTAAAACGATAGAGGAATCATCAATGTATACGGCACCCACAGATGATATGCAGTTTTTGATCGACGACGTGCTCGATGTGGGTGCGGTATTGGGCGAGCTCCCCCATTACGCGGATCTCGGGCTGGGCTCGGAGTTGACCACTGCGCTGTTAGATGAGGCGGCGAAGTTTGCCTCGGAGGTGGTGTCGCCCTTGCGACGGGTGGGCGATGCGCACCCAGCGCGATGCAGCGATAGCGAGGTGACGATCCCCCCTGGTTACGGCGAGGCGATTCGTCAGCTGGGTGCGGGTGGCTGGGTCGGTATCTCTGCGCCGCAGGATCAGGGAGGGCAGGGTTTGCCCGAGCTGTTTGGTACGGCTGCCTGCGAGATGTGGAACAGCGCCGACATGGCCTTTGCGCTAGAGCCCTTTCTCAGTGCGGGTGCCGCGTTGGCGATCTCGGCGCACGCCAGCGAGTCGCTCACCGCCACTTACTTGGAAAAAATCTATTCCGGTGAATGGTCGGGCACCATGAACCTGACCGAATCGGGCGCGGGGTCAGATCTGGGGCCAATGAAAACCCGTGCCGAACGTGAAGCAGATCACTACCGGATCTTTGGCCAGAAGATTTACATTACCTGGGGCGATCACGACGCGACTGAAAACATTATCCATCTGGTGTTGGCGCGCCTGCCCGATGCGCCCGAGGGTAGCCGCGGCATTTCGTTATTTCTGGTGCCCAAATTTATGGTGAATGCCGATGGTTCGCTGGGTGAGCGCAACGACGCGTACCCGGTCTCGGTTGAGCACAAGCTGGGTATCCATGGTAGCCCTACCTGTGTGATGGCCTATGGCGACAACGGGGGGGCCATCGGGTACCTAGTAGGCGAGGAAAATCAGGGACTCGCTTGCATGTTTACTATGATGAACGAGGCGCGCCTCAAGGTCGGATTGCAGGGTCTTGGCGCGTCCGAGGGCGCTTACCAACAAGCCGTGTCGTATGCCCGCGATCGGATTCAGGGTGGCGTGCCGATTATTGAGCACGCCGACGTGAAGCGCATGCTGCTCACCATGCGGGCGCTCAACGAAGCCATGCGCGCGCTCGCTTATGCCGAAGCGGTCACAATGGATCTTGCGCATGCCGGAGCCGAAGCGACCCGCGAGTCGAGTCAGCGTCGCATCGACCTGATGATTCCCGTGATCAAAGGTTGGCTGACCGAGCTGGGTATGGAGGTCACCTCATTAGGCGTCCAGGTCCACGGCGGGATGGGTTATGTCGAGGAGACAGGCGCCGCCCAATACTTGCGCGACGTGCGCATTACCCCGATTTATGAAGGCACCAATGGTATTCAGGCGGCTGATTTGTTGAACCGGAAGCTTGGCCGTGATGGTGGTGCCACCATGGAAGCCATGCAGGCCGAGATTCGAGAGGTTGCAGCGGCTCTAGTCGCCCACGCCGACTCGCGGCTTAACACCATGGGAGTATGCCTGGCGGCTGCGCTGGCGGAACATGTCGAGACGACTCAACGTCTGCTCGATACCCTGTCCGAGGATCGTTTCACTGCACTCGGCGGTTCTTTCGATTACATGATGCAGACCGGGTACCTGTTTGGTGGCTGGCAGTTGGCCCGAGGCGCTCAGGTTGCCGCCAGATTGTCGGCGCAACCCGAGCGCGCCGTTTTCTGTGATCGCAAAGTGAGCACGGCGCTCTTCTACATGGAGCGTCTGCTGCCGAGGGCGAGGGCTCACGCGGGTGTCATCGAGGCGCCGGGCGAGAGCCTTTCCGAATTTTCATTCGACTGGTTCTGAAAGCGTGAGCGCTTTCACAACACCTGATCTGTCAGACGCTCATCCTGAGGCCCTCTCGCTCGCCTTTCAGTTTCGGCAGTTTGGACAGAGAGCGTGCTTCGCCGGGCCCGTATCGACCATTGCATGCCATGCGGATAACTCGCGAGTGGCCGAGGCGGTCAAGGAACCGGGTAACGGACGCGTATTATTGATTGACGGTCAGGGCGCGCTGCATCGTTCTTTGCTGGGAGACCGGCTCGCCCAGCTTGCCGCCGATAACGGCTGGTCGGGCGTGGTTGTTATTGGCGCTATTCGCGACGTGGAAGTCATAGAGGCGATCGATATTGGCGTGCAGGCTTTGGGTGTGTGCCCGGTCAAGACTGACAAACGGGGAGTGGGCGATCGCGATATTCCGTTGATGCTGCGTGAGGTAATGGTGAGTCCGGGCGATTGGCTGTATGCAGATCGCAATGGCGTATTGATCAGCCGCACGTCCCTACACGACTAACTTTTTTCGACCGACTGTTTGTTTTGGGGTGGGTCGCCTCCGCGTAGCGTTCAATCCATTCGCATAGAGAGGTCCAGTGCCTTGACATGCTTGGTGAGTGCGCCGATCGAGATAAGGTCGACACCGGTCTCTGCAATGGCTACAAGCGTGTCGTCGGTCACGTTGCCAGAGGCTTCCAGTTCGGCGCGTCCGGCGCTGTGTGCAACGGCGTCTCGCAGGGCTTCCAAACTGAAATTGTCGAGCATGATTCGATCTGCGCCGGCGGCCAGTGCCAGCTCCAGCTCGGCGCCGGTTTCTACCTCTATTTCAACCGGTTTATCGGGCGCGACTTGTCTTGCGGCCGCAATGGCTTCGCCCACACCGCCCGCCGCCGCGATGTGGTTCTCTTTGATCAGAAAGGCATCAAATAATCCAATACGATGATTGTGACAGCCACCGCACTTTACGGCGTATTTCTGAGCCAGTCTGAGACCCGGTATTGTTTTGCGGGTATCGAGTAATTTCACTCCGGTATGTGCAACGCGCGCTGCATAGTGACTCGCGGTGGTGGCAGTGCCTGACAGCAGCTGTAGAAAGTTGAGTGCCGTGCGCTCCCCGGTCAAAAGTGCCCTGGCCGGTCCGCTCAGGTCGCAGAGCGTTGCGCCCGCTGCGATGGCATCACCATCCTGGAGGTGCCAGTTGATGTGGCAGGTGGGGGCAATTTGCCGAAAGGTTTCGGTTGCAAACGCTACGCCGCAAAGAATGCCGGCCTCCCGGGTAATGATCGAGCCGTTGGCCTGCACGCCCGGGTCCACCAGCTGGGCGGTAATATCGCCCGCACCGACGTCCTCGGCCAGAGCCTCGGAAACAAGTTGTGAGATGTGAGTTGCGGTCATCATGGCTACAGGATTGGGGGCGCCGTTGGCTTGAGTGATTGGGAGTATCGGTCTATGACGGGACCATTGAGGCGGCCCGGTGCGATAAGATTACCCCGTGATGACCACCGATGACCAATGGAAGATTGCCGATGGCTGGCTCTCGGGTGCCCGACAGGTGCTTTCGCCCAATTGTAACTCGCGGCCAAGTGGCGCGGTTCCCGAGCTGATCGTGGTGCACGGCATTTCCTTGCCTCCAGGTCAATACGGGGGTTCCGACATTGAGGCGCTGTTTACCAATACCCTCGATCCTAACGCCCACCCTTATTTTGCAGAAATTGCGGGTCTAGAGGTTTCGGCGCATTTCTTAATTTGTCGCACCGGAGAGATCTTGCAATTTGTGTCGATCGAGGCGCGGGCATGGCATGCCGGTGTCTCGTGTTGGGAAGGGCGGGAGCAGTGCAATGATTTCAGCATCGGCATTGAGCTGGAAGGCAGCGATGACGAGGCCTACACGGATCCGCAATACAACGCATTGAATCAGCTGGTGCGGTGCGTGAGAAACCAATACCCCGGCATTCAGCACGATGCTATCGTTGGCCATAGTGATATTTCACCGGGTCGTAAGACTGATCCGGGACCGGCCTTTGATTGGTCGCGACTGATCGTTATGAAAAAAAGGCAGTAAGGAGACGCACGCTGGTGTCGTATCTGGTATTCATCGTTGCAGTAGGCTTGTTTGCCCTGTTGGGCGCAGGCGGCCCCCTTCATCGGGGTGGTTGGTTTGGGGCGATCAGCCGTCGCGTGGAGGCTGTGGAGCTTGACCTATGGCCCTCACTGGCGTTGCGGGTCGGTGCGCCACTGCTGGCAGGCGTGGTCGTGTTATGGATTCTTGAGGCAGTCCTCGGTGGCTTGGCAGAGGCGTTGATCGGAACAGCGCTACTCTACTTTGCGTGGGGTCGCGGTGATTACCCGACGGAGTTGCAACGCTTTCTGGCGCGCGCGCGCGTCGGGGATGATGAGGGCGCGTCGATGTTGCTCACTGAGCCCGCATCGGTTGGTATGGAAAGCGAGTCACAGGGACACCGAGCCATGCGGGATTTCGGCTATCGCGGATTTGCCCGATGGTTTCCTCCGGTACTGTATTTTTGGTTACTGGGTCCGTTTGGCGCAGCGGGTTACCGACTGGTCGCATTAGCGAACACCGATTCCGGCGGGCGTTTTGAGACAGCACAGCGATTGCTGGACTGGCTGCCCGCCAGACTGCTGCTACTGACGTTTTCCGTTCTCGGAGACTTCGAGCGTTCACGGGGCTTGCTAACTGTGGAGGCGCTAGACCGCGAGGTCTCGACCGGGGCGCTGATAGCGCACGGTGTTGAGCGCGCCTGGCGTCTGGATCCTGAGGGGATGGATCATCCTGACGGCATTGTCGAGGCGGTGGAGGCGACGCAGAAGGCGATTAACCGTGCCGCTGCGGTGTGGGTAGCCATTGTGTCGGTGATAGCGCTGATTTAACTGTCATGACTGCGTTTTTGCACAGCGTCATAAAGTGCGCGGAGGTGTGGCGTGGCCGGCGGGTCGGCTACCAGTGCGGTCAGTAACCAGCCCACGATCGCATCAATTTCGGTTCGCTTACCGCTCTCCATGTCCACCCGCATCGAGGAATGATTGCTTGCAGTCATCTCGCAGACGGCTCGCACCCTGTGGGGTAGCGTTGCTGCAATCTCGGCCTCCCCTGCGGCAAGCAGCAGACGCTGCACCTCTTCGATCGACTGCGCAGTGATCTCGCGCAGTAAGGGCGCGAACAAGTCGCCGTTACTAACGCCGTGGATCGCAGTTAGCGGATTGATGACGGCGTTGAGCGCAACTTTGGCCAGTAGCACGGAGCGTATGTCAGGCTCCCACAGACAGTCCGGTACGCCTCGCTGCCAATCGGGTAGCCAGATCGGTGGCGGCATGGATTGATCAAACGCACCCAGTTGCGTGTTGCCTTCTCCGGATAGAATCAGCTCCCCCTCAGGTGTGCGTCGGCAGCCCGATGTCGTTGACCCCAGTATCAACGTCGCTTGCCTTATGAGCGGCGCGACGGATTCCGCCAGCCCCATCCCATTGCACAGGAGTACCACCGTACTGCCTTCAGAAAGGTCGGGTGCCACAGATCGTATGGCATCCTCCGCGGCCCAGGCTTTGGTGCAGACCAGTAGCCGCTCGATGGGTCGGTCTGCTGCGGTCTTGGCGTCACTCGTTGCAATGCTTTGCTGGGCAAAAGTGTGAGTGCGGGTTGGTCGGTCCTTGAGTATTAATTGTCGAGGGGGTGCAGCGCTGTCCCGCGTCAGTAGCGTGACGTCTGCACCAGCTCCTTGCAGCCTACAGGCAAAGAGTCCGCCGATAGCGCCTACCCCTAATACGTGCCAGCGCTGGGTCATGCGCCGCCACGTCCGTTGAGCCAGGTACTGGGGTCAGGTGCTTGTGCAGTGGCGTACTGGTGTTCCCACAGCGCAGTGACCAAACTGGCGATACAGTCCCCCGCATTCATCAACGCTTCATCGGCTGCCGCACCAAAAACCTCATTCACCATCAGGACCCTTTCCGCGCTCGATAGGCATTCGGCAGCAATCGCAACGTCAAAATAACGGCTGCCCATTGCCGCGTACTCCCAATCAATGGCCACCAGCTCGTTGCCCTCCCTCATGAGGTTACCTGCGGTCAGGTCGTTATGACATAGGCAGGGCGTGTCCTGTTCAAGTCGCGTCATCGCGTCTTCGACCCCACCGGCGCGCATGACCGACCGCCACGCCCGCGACAGATGATCAGGCAGCCTCTCGAGGTAGCGGCCAATGTCTGAGCGCAGCGTGAGCTTGTCGGAGAGCGCTGGTAGTTGATGAATGCGGTGGCAAAGTTGGCCGAGTGCTCTCCCGGAGACAGGCGCATCCAGCGGTGCCACTCGCTGGCAAATTATTGCTTGCTCAGCGGGGTCACAAAAGACGACGCCGGGAGCGATACCTTGAAGTGCTGCTGCTTTCCATGCGGTCAGCTCAGTCCCGAAAGCAGTCTCGGCAAGGCGCGTAGATTGGTGTCGAATCCGGCCAATCAGCGGGGGAGTGCAGAGAATTTCGTAGATGGCATGACCGCTACCCTGCGCCAACAGGGGTCCGAGCAGCGGTGCGTGGGTCAGCGGTGCCGGAAGATCCCAGTGCCGCCACTCGTCCAATGTCCGACTTAAGCGATCTGCTGCAGCCATTGTCTTCGCCATGCGAAGTAACCCAGTGTTGCCAGAATGACATATCCGCCGAAAAGGCCGGCGGTCAGTGACAGATCACGGGATAGATACAGCCCGATCGATGCGATGTCGATGGCTATCCAGTAGAGCCAGTTTTCGAGCAGCTTTTTGGCCACCATCCAGGTAGCCAACAGCGCCGAGACAGTGGTCGCGGCATCAATGAAGGGTGAGGCGGCATCGGTCCATTGGGACATGGCGGCTCCCAGCAAGGTGCTGATTAGAATCAGCAGGCTGCAGGCCAGTGCATGCCGGCGTAACGGCCAGGTTTGGATGTTGCTCCGTGCCTGAGGGTCATCGCTTTTCCAGGCGAACCAGCCGTAGCCTGCCATAGCGATATAAAACACCTGAAGCGCGGCCTCCAGATAGAGCTGTACCCGCCAGAAAATAATAATGTACAGCGACGCGCTGGCAATAGCGGCCATCCAGCAAAGCCGCCGTTGCTTGATGGCGAGTAGCACATAGGCCAGTGCCAAACCGACAGCGCAGACCTCCATCGCATTCACGTTAGCCCTCCGGGCCGATATCCGCGAAGTGCTCCGGGATAAATTTAGCCACCAGGACCTGACGACCAAACTGGGAATAACTGGCGCGCAATGCATGCTGAATGGCGCTGAAAACGGCGTCATCTTCGCCGCTGATTTGTGTGCTCATCGAGTTGGTCACTGCGACGACGTCTTGACCTTTAAGCAGTTCGTCGATGAATCCCAGTACCGCTACCTTGAAGTCCTCGCGCAGAGGATAAACGCTTAGTTCCGCGGATAGTTTCACGGGAGAGCCTCCATAAAGTCATAGCTCAGGGTGAGCCCTACCATACGGGGTTCTCCATACTGGCGGTAGGGTTCAAGCGCATACTCCTTTCGCGGATCGTTACCAAAAGTGCCGAACCCTCGCACGAACGTATCTTCATCGGTGAGGTTCCGGCCCCAAAGGTTCCAGCGCCATTGTCGCCAGCCGCCCGACAGACTGGCATTTAACTGATGGGTTTCGGGCGCGCGAACATCGTGGCGGTCGGAGAAGAAATAGGCATCGCTGCCAGTCACCTCCACATGCAGTGACGCCAGCGCAAACGGTCGCCAAGTCGCGCCCACCGAGTATTGCCAGTTGGGGGCTTGCGGCTGGTCGCGTCCAGATAGGTCAGTTCCTGTTGCGGTGACATATTCATCGAAATGCGCATCGAGCAGCCCAAGCGTTATCTCGGCGCCAAATCGATCGGTCGGCTGCCACTGCATTTCCCATTCCAGTCCACTGTGGCTGCCCGCAGCCGCGTTGTCGGTGTAATCAATAAAAGCGGTACTGCCATCTGAGCGAGGGATGACCAGTGACCCCTTCGCTTGCTGATCATTACGGTCCATCGTGAACAGAGCGAGGCGCGAGCGCAGATTTTGATTTGGCCATGTGCCCTGCCAGCCCAGCTCCAGGCTGAGCAGCGTCTCTTCATCGAACACCCCCAATGCGGATACGGGGCCTTGATTCTGCTCGGGTAATGCGTCGATGCTAGCCAGCAAACTCGCATTGGCGCCGCCTGCGCGCGCACCGCGAGACAGCGTCAGATAAATCTGACGCTCGGAGCGATAACGCCAGGTCAAACCGGCTCGGCCGGTCCAATAGGTGTGATCAAACTGCTTTTTCACGCTGTCGCTGTCGGTATATTCACTGTCCCGCCGCTCAAGTCGTGCGCCGAAAAAACCTGACAGGTGTTCGCCGAGGATCTGATTGACCTGTCCAAACACCGCCCCGGTTTGCGTGTCGATCATGCTACTGAAGGGGGCGGAGAGGTAGGTGTATCGTCGAGTAAGGTCCTCCGATTCGTCGCGCAAGTAGGTGCCGATCACCCACTGGGTATTATCGTCATCCGGTGTCTGCAATCGCCACTCTAGGCTGCTCATCCTGCGGTCTCTAACATACTCGTCGAAGGAGCTGTACTCCCAGCCCGGAGCGATCCCGATATAGCTCCAATCCTCGTCATAGCTGTAGAGCGTGTCCGTCCGGGCATGGCTCAACTGCAGCATGCTGTCCAAGCCGGCGATCGAGCTGTACCAATTCAGGCGACCGGCTTTCAGAGTGAGGTCATCTTCTCCCGGCTGGTCAGACAGCGTGGTGCGAGTGTTGTCCAGCGAGAATGCGTCGTATCCGTTATCAATCCGGGTGTAATAAAAGCCAGCCTCAATAGTGTGAGCAGTGCCGTCCCACGTGACAGCACCCCGCGTCGTTAGCTCCTCGCGGGCATTGGTATCACTGCGCCCGAGCCACTCATTGCTACTGTAACCATTACTCTCATAGCGTTGCACTGCGGCACGAGCATGCGTATTGGATGAAAGCGCTCCACCGAGGCGCGCACCCAGCCGCCGGCCACCTTCGCTCTCAACGCCCACACTGATGTCGCGGATGACCGAATCGGTTCCTTGGCTCTTTAAAGCAATCAGCCCGCCTAGGGCATTGGCTCCCATGAGGGTCCCTTGAGGGCCACGCAGGATTTCCGCTTGCTGCAGGTCGTAAAGTGTCAGTGCTCCGCCCGCACCACTCAGATCAATGCCATCGAGCAGGATGCCGATCGAGGGATTAACGGGTTCGACAAATTGACTGCGCTCGCCCACTCCGCGAATCTGAAAAAAGCGGCTACGAGAGGCGCCCGAGGAATGGGTCACGTTGGGTGCCAGGGTGATGACATCTTCCAGGTGTGCGGCACCCCGCCGACGCTGCAATCGCTCCGAGAATACCGTGGCGCTGACCGGTGTAGTGGCCTCCTGAAGCAGGGTGGCCGTGACGGTGACTTCTTCTAGGGCAGAAGGGCTCTCCTGCGCTAAGGCAAGGCCAGCTTGGGAGCCCAGAGCCAGTAAAATGAACACCCTGAGCCATAGTCCCGTGGTGGCTGGCGCGGATATTGGGGGAGCAGCGTGCCTGGGTGGCTTTCCTGCGAATAAAAGTTGGACGACGTTCAAGCGCTGTGCTCCTCGGTATTGAGCGGAGAGCACACAGCGTTTGGCGTTGAAAGCGTCCGAACACCTGGTCCCTCCGCCGGTATAATCCGGATCAGGTTCAACGGGTTTACCAAAAAAGGTATCTCAGGCAGCTGCCACCCCGCAGGTGATCCCAGCTTAGCACACACTATCGAACGCATAACGTCCTAAACCTGCGCAAGCCGGAAGCCGGCAGTCTGTCACAGAGTTGTCACACCAGCTTTGCTACAGTTCTCCATTGAACTCAAGGAAGGGTATTTCCCGCCGCCCAAGCGTATGATGAAAAACCGGCAGGATGGGAACGATAAAGAAGATGGTGACTAACATCGACCACGGCGCATGGAAGGCGCGATTTGACGCGGCATCGGCCCAGATTCAGGAGCGCGCACGCGGCGTCTGGCTGGCTCTGGAGCGGGACCCTGCCCGCCTGCGCCGTCTGCAAAATGCGCTCATTGTGCTCCTCGTCTTGTGGTCGCTATCCAGCGTCGCGCAGCTGGTTTGGGTCCCCTTCCGGGCCGGGGCTATCGAGACGGCACCCGCTTTGGCACTGAACCCGCCCACGTCAACCGCGCAGGGCGAGACAGCGATCATCGATACCTCATCAGTGCTGGGCGCCAACCTGTTTGGCAGTGCACCCGATGGTGCAGTCGATGCGTTCGACGCGATCGCCAACACCGATGATCGCGACGGGATTGAGCGAAACGCGAACGAAACTCGCCTCGCCCTGACGCTCACGGGCATTGCAGCGTCCAACGATGACGGCCGAGGCAGTGCCGTGATTAAGTCCGGTGCGATAGAACAGGTTTTTTCTGTCGGTGACGCGCTGCCAGCCTCTGGCCGGGTGGTGCTGGCAAAAGTCATGCCGCAGCAGGTGGTGATTGACAACAACGGCACTTACGAGCTGATAAAGCTTTACGACGGACCCGGGATCGCTGTTCCCGCTCGGCACGTCACGCGACCTGCTTCCGGCTCACCCGCATCGACAGCTGCATCGATGCCTGGGCCTGAGACGAGCAGGGCGAGCGCCAACGAGCGCAGCGCGCTCGCAGGGCAGTATCGCCGACAGCTCTATGACAACCCCGAATCCCTCGCCAGCGTGGTGTCTGTGTCGCCGGTGCGAGAAGAAGATCGGATTGTGGGTTATCGCATTGCTCCCGGCGCTGATCGGGTTGCCTTCGATGCGTTTGGACTGCAGCGTGGCGATATTGTGACCGCGGTGAATGGTCTCGCGCTCAGCGATGCCAGCAACACCGTCAAGCTCTACCAACTGATGAAAGATGCTACTGATGCGACATTTGACATTGAAAGGGATGGTGGCACCGTTACCGTTAGTGTCGATCTCGCCAGCCCCTGACAGGATGCCTGTGAATATTTCTGACTTAACCTCGATTTTCCGGAACACGCTTCAAGTGGTGGTCGCTGTGGCGATCCTCGCAGGGAGTCCTGTTACTACTGCGCAGGAATACACGGTGAACCTGAAGGACACCGACATTCAGGAATTCATCAAGTTCGTTGCGGATATTACGGGCACCACAATGGTGGTGGATCCCAATGTGAAGGGTAAAGTTCGGGTGATCTCATCGAAGCCCGTCACACAGCCCGAGCTTTACGATCTGTTCCTTTCAGTACTCGACGTGCAGGGCTATACCGCGGTGCGGAGCGGGCAAGTGATTCGTGTTGTGCCCAGCAAAGATGCGCGGTCCTCGCCGGTTCCTATCATGGAGGATCAGGCCGCTGTTGGTAGCGACGAATACGTCACGCAAGTCATTCGACTCGACAACATCTCGGCCGCCAAACTGATTCCGGTACTGCGCCCCTTGGTGCCACAACAGGCCCATATGGCGGCGTATGCGCCGAGCAATGCGATCATCATTTCTGATATTCGGTCCAACATTGACCGCATCGTTGACATTATTGAGCGCATGGATCGCTCGGCGATCCAGACGACAGAGATTATCCGTCTTAAGTATGGAGTGGCCGAAGATGTGGTCAAGATGCTTGATACTTTGGAGAAATCTCGGCAGGGCGAGGGTGCAGAGGCAGACAAAGAAGCGGTCCTGGTGGCTGATAAGCGGACCAACAGTGTGGTGGTCACTGCAGATGAGTTATCGGTAGAGCGGATCCAAAAGCTGGTGGCTTACCTCGATACTCCGCTGGAGCAGTCGGGCAACGTGCGCGTCATTTATCTGGAGTACGCGGACGCGGCTGAAGCGGCACAAGTGCTGACTCGAGTCATGCAGAACATTTCTCGACTCGAGGAGAACGGCGGTAATAGTCGGGCAGGGAGTGGCGAGTCGACCATCGAGGCGGACGCCGGCACTAATAGCCTGATTATCACGGCGGATACCGATGAGATGGCGGCATTGGAAGCCGTGATCGCGCGTCTGGATATTCGGCGTGCGCAGGTATTGATTGAAGCCATTATCGTCGAAATGGAAATGACGGAAGGCCAGGAGCTGGGGCTGCAGTGGCTTTTCTCGAATGACAGTGGCCTTTATGGCAGTAATGTCAGCACCAGCGAAGCGCAGCGACAGCGTAACCTCAATATTGCGGGGGCGCTGTTGCCGGCTGATGGTTCTGAGAATATCAGCACGCGAGACGTGGCCGGCGCTCTGGCCACAATACCCGGCACCACCTTGGGCTGGGGTGTGGTGGATGAGTCCCTCACTATGACGGTGATCCTGAATGCGTTGGAAACTCAGGGCAACGCCAATATTCTCTCGACGCCCAGCTTGCTGACGCTGGATAACGAGGAGGCGTTTATCACAGTCGGTCAGCAGGTGCCTTTTGTCACGGGATCTTATAGCAACACGGGCGGTACAGACGGTGCCCGGAATCCTTTTCAGACGATCGAGCGCCAGAGCGTGGGCGTGACGCTCAAGGTGACCCCACAGGTGAATGAGGGTGATGCAGTCGTGCTCGATATCGTACAGGAGGTGTCGAGTATTTCAGCGCAGATCCTGGTGGCTTCCGATGTAATAACCAACGAGCGAAAGATCGAGACCAAGGTGCTCGCGAATGACAGCGACATTGTGGTGCTGGGCGGCCTGGTTAAAGAGGACATACAGGATTCAACACAGGGCGTGCCATTATTATCGAGTATTCCCCTGCTCGGGCGGTTGTTTCGCAATGATGTGGTGACGGTCACAAAATCGAATCTGTTGGTTTTTATCCGGCCTACGATCATTCGTGATGACGAAGACCTGGCGGGCGCGACGGCCGAAAAATATCGATTTATCCGCGAAGAGCAGCTGGAGCGTCGCGAGCGAGGCCTTATGTTTTTGGATGACGGTAATCTGCCTGTACTGCCAACCTGGGACGAGCAGATCCAACAGTTGCCCGAGGTGCCCGCGGACGACACCGCGGACGAGTAAACCGCTATGACCGAGCCGACATCGGAGCACCTGACCGCCGCTGATCCGGGAAGCCCCGTTCTCGCTTCGGGGTTGCCTTTCGCCTTTGCCCAGAGCCGCAACGTGTTATTTGAGCGCTCTGGCTCTTCGTTGACCCTGCACTACGTTCCGCCACTCACCACGGATGTACTGCTGGAGGTGCGGCGTTATGTCGGGGAGGGGTTCTCGCTGGAGCCACTCGAAGAGGAGGCATTCCGGCAGCGCCTCACCGTCGCTTATCAGCGTACCCAGAACGAAGCTGCACAGATGGCCGAGGATCTCTCCACGGATATTGATTTGTCCCGTCTTGTGGAGGAGCTGCCCGACGTGGGCGATCTGATGGATGCGGAGGATGACGCGCCCATCATCCGTCTGATTAATGCCATTCTCTCTCAGGCGGTAAAAGAGCAGGCTTCAGATATTCACATCGAAACCTTTGAGGAGCGCTTGAGTGTGCGTTACCGCGTTGACGGTGTGCTGACCGAGGTGCTGTCCCCTAAACGCATGCTTGCCCCTTTGTTGGTATCGCGGCTCAAGGTCATGGCGAAGCTGGATATCGCCGAGAAGCGGGTGCCACAAGATGGCCGGATATCAGTCCGGATTGCGGGTCACGGTATCGATATTCGCATGTCAACGATCCCTTCCGCCTACGGCGAGCGGGTGGTACTTCGGCTGCTGGACAAGCAGTCCGGTCAGCTCAACCTCAGCGAACTGCGCATGAATCAGCATGTGGACACGACCTATCGCGGGGCACTATCGAGCCCACACGGCATCATTTTAGTGACCGGGCCCACCGGCTCAGGCAAAACGACCACCCTCTATGCGGGTCTGTCGAGCATCAACGAAAGTTCTCGCAATATCCTCACCATCGAAGACCCGGTTGAATACATGTTGCCGGGTGTTGGTCAGACGCAGGTGAATCCCAAGGTGGATATGACCTTCGCTCGGGGTCTCCGGGCGATTCTCCGACAAGATCCCGATGTGGTGATGGTCGGTGAGATCCGCGATCTGGAAACGGCAGAAATCGCCGTGCAAGCCTCGCTCACCGGACATCTGGTGTTGTCGACGCTGCACACGAATACGGCTATCGGCGCCGTTACGCGACTTCAGGACATGGGGGTTGAGCCATTTCTGCTCTCCTCGAGTTTGTTAGCGGTCATGGCGCAGCGGCTGGTGCGATTGCTCTGTGTTGAATGTCGGGAACCTTATCAACCCTCTGACGCAGAGCGTGAACGGCTTGGGCTCATTGACAAAGAGGTTGAGCTGTATCGCGCCTGCGGCTGCGAGCATTGCAACATGACGGGTTACCGGGGCCGCACCGGCATTTACGAATTAATCGAAATCGGAGACGCGTTACGAGAGGCGATTCACGATGGGGAGGGAGAGAGATCGCTGCTGCGTATCGCCCGCCAACAGAGTCCGGGTATTGATGCTGATGGCCGCCGCCGCGTCATTAGTGGCGAAACCAGCCTTGAGGAAGTCCTTCGGGTGACGACGGTCAATTAATCCATGACGGCATTCCGCTACAAGGCATTGAACGACGAAGGCCGGCTGGTCAAAGGTGTGCTCGAGGGAGATTCCGACCGCCAGGTGCGAGGCACGCTGCGGCAGCGGCATTTGAGACCCGTTGAAGTCGCTGTGGCCACAGACGCGGGCCGCGCTGGGCAAGGGAGCCCCTTTCGTCTTATTGGCAGGCGACTGGGTGCCGCCGATCTGGCCCTCATTACCCGTCAACTGGCGACTCTCGTAGCCTCGGCATTGCCCTTGGATGAATGCCTGCAGGCGGTGGCGGACCAAAGTCGCAAGGCCTCGATCAAGTCTATGATGCTGCAGGTACGCTCTAAGGTGGCTGAAGGGCACACCCTGGCACACGCCCTGAATCAGTTTCCCCACGCTTTTGGCGAGATGTACCGAGCCATGGTGAATGCAGGGGAGGAAGCCGGCCAGCTCGCGCCGGTACTCGATCAGTTGGCTCATTACACGGAGACCCGACAACACACCGCCCAGAAATTACAGATGGCACTCATCTATCCCTTTGTGCTGATTGCCGTGGCGATCGCTGTGGTGTCGGCGTTGATGATCTTTGTTGTCCCCGAGCTGGTCGGTATTTTTGCGCACACGAAAAAGGCGCTACCCCCCCTTACGGTCGGACTCATATGGGTCAGCGATTTTATGCGGGCTTATGCCGTGCACTGCTTGCTTGTCGTCATCGCTGCCGTGTGGCTGGGTCGCCGCGCCCTCCGGCACCCGGGGCGTCGTAAGCGCTGGCATCATTTTTTACTCCGTATTCCCGGACTTCGCGGGGTGCTGATCGCGCTGGACAGCGCGCGGTTTGCGTCCACCCTGAGTATCTTGATGGGCTCCGGTGTGCCTCTGATACACGCTTTGCGGATTGCCGGATCCGTGATGACCAATCTGGTATTGCGCGACGCAAGCAGCACGGTATCGATTGCCGTACAGGGAGGGTCGAGTCTCAGTCGGGCGCTGTCACAAGAGTCGTTTTTTCCGCCTATGATGGTGCATATGGTGGCCTCGGGTGAGGCCAGCGGGGATCTCGAAAAAATGCTCGAGCGCTCCGCGCTCAATCAGGAACGTGAGTTGGAAATGACGCTGGGAACCATCATGGGACTGTTTGAACCCGCGATGGTGGTGTTGATGGGAGGGCTGGTGCTGACCATTGTTCTGGCTATTTTGTTGCCGATTTTTGATTTGAACACGATGGTGAGGTAGACAACCATGAACAGACAAACAGGCTTTTCCCTGATCGAGATTCTGGTAGTGCTGGTTATCATGGGGCTCTTAATCAGCGTTGTGGCACCCACCGTACTCAATAGTGCGGATGATGCCCGGGTGCAGAAGGTGCGGGCCGACTTTAAATCGATTGAAACGGCGCTGAAAATCTATCGTCTCGATAACTACGTCTACCCCACTACCGAGCAGGGACTTGAGGCCCTGGTGACGCCCAGCACATTGGAGCCCGAGCCCCGTAATTTCAAGCGTGGAGGCTATCTCGCCGAATTGCCCCTTGATCCATGGGGTCGACCCTACCTTTATCTGTCGCCGGGAGAATATCGGGAGACTGATATCTATTCTCTGGGTGCCGATGGGCTGCCTGGTGGTGAAAGTCAAAATGCCGACATCGGCAACTGGAATGAGGCGAACAGCTGATTCCGATTTTCCCCTCGTGAGCCCTCGCCTCACGCAGCGTGGCGCGATTGCGCGCGGTTTCAGTTTGATTGAACTGCTGGTTGCCGTATTGATCATTGTGCTGTTGACCGGCGTGGTGAGCCTCAACGTGGGGCGCGGAGGCGCCGACCTTGGACTTGAAGGCGAGGTGCGGCACCTCTCGGGTTTACTGGCATTTGCCAGTGCCGAGGCCGGCCTCTCTGCGGCAGATCACGGTCTGTTTATTGGATTGAATTCCGAGGGGGATGAACCCCGTTATCAAGGTATTTGGATGAGACGGTTTGACCAAGGCTGGGCCGCACCTCGCGGCAGCGCAGAGGTATTTGCTGCACTGGATCTCGCTGAGGGATACGAGCTCCGATTGAGCTTGGAGGGACAGCCTGACCTAGAGTTCGTCTTTTATGAGCCCGAACTAAAACCTGTGCCGCAGATCATGACCTGGGCGGGTGGTGAAATGACGCCGGGCTACCTCGAATGGCTGGATGTCCGCACGGGCGATTTGCTGTATCGCCTCGAATGGGATCTTTTGGGTCGCATGCGACTGTTGCCCAGAGGGGTCGCCGATGACGAGAACTGACAGGCCGCTTGCGTGGCGAACACGCGCGGGCTTCACGCTGGTCGAGGTGATGGTTGCCCTGGCAGTGGTTGCGGTTGCCTTGCCTGCCCTTTTGCTGACTTTGTCCCAGCAGCTGGATGGCCTGCGTTATCTTGAGGATCGCCGACAGGCTCAATGGATCGCTGCTAACCGTTTGGCAGAACTCCGCCTTGTTCTCGGCGCTAAAGGCACCCTGCAGACAGGGCAGGTTTCTGGTTCGGAGGAATTAGCGGGCCGCAGTTGGTTCTGGTGGAGTGAAGGGGAGGAGACACAGGTTCCCGGATTTTTTCGTTACAAAATTGCAGTATCAGATCAGGAGGATGGCCAGACGTCTCCGATCCAGCTGCTCGATGGCTATCTAGCACAGGAGCGCCCCGGCAGTGGGCGCTAGGCACGTGGCCTCCGGCTTCACTTTGGTCGAGGTGTTGGTCGCGATGGCGATTACAGCACTTATTTCCGTGATGGCTTACACGGGGCTATCAAGCGCGCTGTCCGGTGCGGAGAGTATGCGCGCCGCAGCGACACGGGCGCACGAGATCAATCAGGCATTGTCTATGCTCTCTCGTGATCTGCGTCAGGTCGTCAACCGTCCGGTGGTCGATGAGTTGGGTCAGCTCAGCCCTGCGTTTAGTGGCGGTGAACTCGCGTCCGACTCGCTGGTACTAACGCGGGCTGGCTGGCACAACTCGACCGGGGCGCCCCGCAGTGCGCTGCAGAGAGTACGGTGGTGGTTGGAAGATGACCAGTTATGGCGCGGGTATTTTCCCGTGCTCGATCGAACCGCCGGAACCGAGGCGGTTGAGACGGCAGTGCTGGATGACATAGAGCGCTTTGAGGTTCGCTTTCTGTCTGCTTTGTCGGTCTTAGAGAGTGATCGCAACGATGTGATTGACCGCCGTAACTGGCAGGACAATTGGATTACCGATTTGTCCCAGCCAGGACAGCTGCCCGCGCCACCTGCGGCGGTCGAAGTCGTGATGGAAGTAGTCGGTCTGGGGGAGGTAAGGAGGACCTATGTGTTGCCCTCGTCCTGATCCCGGCGTGGCGCAGCGCGGCGCCGCCTTAGTGGTGGCAATGCTGGTGTTCGCTTTGGTGGCGGCGCTGATGGTCGGTCTGCAACGCGACTTCACACTGACCTTACAGCGCGGCACGCACCAGTTGTTTTCTGAGCAGGCTTGGGCGTACCTCTTGGGGGCGGAAGGATTGGCGCAGCTGGCATTGCAGGCCGACAGCCTCACCGATGCCAGGGCCGAGTCGCCCTCTGATCACCTTGGGGAGGTGTGGGCGCAGCCCCCGACACCCTATCCGCTGGAGGCGGGAGGATGGATGAGCGGGCGTATCGAGGACTTGCAGGGCCGCATTAATCTTAATCTGCTGGCCGAAGCACCGGCGACCGGGTCAGGCAATCCTGATGCGACGGACGCTGTGGGCGCTGGCGAAGAGAGCGGGCGTGAGCGGTCCGACGGCCTTGGGAGTGCGCAGGCCGCTATGACTGATCCGGAAAAGCGCTGGACAGGAACCCAAAAAATGCTCATTCGGGCTCTCCAAGCCATGGGTGATGCGTCGCTGTCTCTCGATGAGGCAACGGTGCTGACTGATGCCATTACCGACTTTATTGATCGTGATGCAACGCGACGACTCAATGGAGCCGAGGAGGCGGAGTATCGCTATGCCGACTTCCCCTACTTGCCCGCCAATCGTCCATTGGCCAGTGTCAGCGAATTGCGAGCAGTACAGGGTATGACGGTTAAGGTCTATCAGGCGCTGGCCCCACTCGTGACGGTTTGGCCTGAGCAGGCCGGTAGACTGAACATCCTCACTTGCCCACTGCCGGTTTTGCGCAGTCTCAATGGCGATGATCAGCTGTCACCGCTCTCTGTGATGGAGGGGGAACGGCTCGATGCGCTGCGCCGTGAAGGGGAGATTAGCCGCGTGGAGGACCTCCTTAACGATCCGGTGTTGAAGGGGCAGGCAGTGGCTGAGCTGGAGCCCTTGCTCGACGTGAGGAGTGACTGGTTCCTTCTCGACGCAGCGGTCGAACTGATCGAACGGGAGCGCCACTTGTTCAGCGTTTTGCATAGAGGTCCGGAGCGGACCGTCGCTGTTTTTCGCTCTGAGGGCGAGCTATGATGAGATTCTTGTCTGTGAATCGGTACCCACTGATTTTGCGAATACCACGCCGATGAATCTCGAAAATCTCAATGTTGTGCGCTGGCATCAGGGGCAGGGGTTTCTGGTGCGAGCGGGTCATGCACCGGAGCCGTTGGCTTCTGATGAGTTTAGTCTGCCAGACAATACCTGTTTGGCACTGCCCTCAGATGTGGTGCGTAATATGACTGTCCCAGTCGCACCCGAAGAGGTGAAACACCTCCGGCGCGCCTTGCCGTTTATGCTCGAGGAATCCTTAATCGAGGACGTAACCGAACTTCATTTTGCCTTTAGCCCCATGCGGGACGATCTGCAGGCGGTGGGGGTCGTGAAGCGATCCACTATTGCACAGTGGATGGAGGAATTGCCCGATAAGGTAAAGGAGCTTCCTTGGGTGACCGAAGTTTTATGTCTGCCGTGGCGCGCGGGGCAGTGCACGTTGATTTTCGAAGACGAGTGGGTGCTCGTGCGCTGGGGCGAGGCAGAGGGAGCACGAGTCGAGATGGCCTTGTTACCAGCGCTTCTCGATTCGTTGGAGGCGGAGCAGATCACGCTAGTGGCCTATGGAAAGGACCAACAAAGCGCCATGGTGGTGATTCCGGAACGTTTCCATGACGAACTGCAGTGGCGACAGGGCGGGCTGTCTGACGCGCTGCTGTTGGCGGAACCCTTGCCAGCGGGACCTGATCTACGCCAAGGCGATTTCGCACCGCGTTTGCCTCTGATGCGTTGGTGGGGGGTGTGGCAGCGCGTCGCAGTCGCGCTGGGTGTGGCCCTGATTTTGAAGACAGGTCTGTCGATAGCGGATTATGAAATGCTAAAGGCAGAGGATCTGCAGCTTCGTCAAACCATTCAGGAAAGCTACCGGCGTATCAACCCCCGTGGCGCGGTGGTGAATGTTGAAAAGCAACTCAATCGCCAGCTTGCTGAGCTGGGTGCGGGGGCCAGGCACCGGGCATTTACCCCCATTTTGGTGTCGTTGCTCAGCGCAGCGGCCGCAGTGCCGGAGATTACGCTCACATCGGTGAACTACAGTGGCGGGAGCGATATCCGGGTCAATTTTTCAGCACCGGATTTTCAGTCGGTAGAACAAGTGCGAGATCAATTGAAGCAGCGTGCCCTCAGTGCAGAGCTCGAGAGTTCTAATGCGCGCAGAGAGGGTGTGGTTGCGCGGCTGCGGGTGGAGATTTGATGATGCGGCAGTGGTTTGAATCACTTTCGAATCGGGACCAGATCGCACTGGTGATACTCGGGGCGGCACTTGGACTGTGGGTATTTGTGCAGCTGATTTTTGTCGAGCTCGATGGCCGCCGCGAGCGCCTGAAGGGCGGCAATCAAGCGCTGGCGCAGCAACTCATGCGGGTTGATCTCAAGGTCGAGCAATTGGCTGCTTTGAGGGCTGGGGGGAGTGGTCGACAGGTCAACTTGACCCGCACTCTCAGTCAGGCAAGTGAGGCGAATGGTTTGGCCGTTAAGCGTCTGCAACCCAACAGTCGGGGCGAAGTACAAATCCGGTTTGAGGGGGTGGCCTTTGATAGTCTTCTGCAGTTCCTCGAGCAGATAGAAGGTGTTACCGGGCTCGCGGTTCTAGATGCGTCCATCAGTAGCGCAGGCCAAAACGGCGGAGTGAATGCGACTTTGCGTATCGCTGGGAGTTGAGCGATGGCATGGCTGATCAAGTACCGCCGGGGGCTCGCAGGCACACTCCTGTTAGCGCTTGTGGTGTCCCAAATACCAGCGCGCACATTTCAGGGGTTGTTGCCTGACAATGTCTCCCTTTCGGGCTTGTCGGGCACCATCTGGTCCGGACAAGCGGTCAGGGCCTGGACGATGATAGACGAGCGCCCTTTAATACTGGGTGCTGTTCAGTGGCGGATAGAGCCATGGCGACTGGGTTGGAGCACACCCCTGACGGTTACCAGTGAGTGGGGCGATCAGATTCTGCGCGGTCGGATTGGCTTGGGGCTCACGGGGCAGTGGGTGCTGCGCGATATCAGCCTAAATTTTGACACCCAGATACTGCGTGCGCTCTTTCCCCTGTATTTGGGTGGAACACTCTCGGGCCGATTTGATCGCATTGAAATCGAAGATGACAATCTTGTGCAGGCGCGAGGGGTGGTGACTCTACGTGACGGCATATGGACGGCGAGCGGTGGCAGCATCCCGTTGGGCAACTACCGTATTGATGTGATGGGGGACCGCGCATCGTCTGATGGCGTGCAGGCCGTTATGCACACAGATAATGGTGCGTTGCTGCTGGCGGGAGAGGCCAATCTGGTCGCCCGCGCTTACGAGGTGAGTCTGCGTGCGAGTGGGCCGATGGCAAAGGATGAGCGTTTTCGCCGCGCGGTCTCCCTTTTCGCGACACCGACTCCGGAAGGCTTTGATATCTTGGTACAAGGGCAGCTTTAATATTGCCATAACGCCTATCCATCCGTAGTTTGGAGTGTGCAACGTCCAACTCAGAATAAACAAGGCGTCTGGGGAGCGTTCGCTCCCGAGCCCATAAAAGCAGGAGGCAGGTTAATGGTGTCAGCAGGAAACGCGGTGTGGTCCAGTCGATTTGCTTTTGTGATGGCGTCGGTCGGTTTTGCCGTTGGTCTGGGCAATATCTGGCGTTTTCCATATGTAACGGGTGAAAACGGCGGCAGCGCCTTTGTCATGATCTACCTGCTGTGTGCTGTTGCCATTGGCATACCCTGCCTGATGGCAGAGTTGCTGGTGGGACGGCGCGGAGGCGGCAGCCCTCCCACGTCCATGGCAGCGGTCGCAGCAGAATCTGGCCGCAGTAAACGCTGGCAAGTGGTGGGCGGTATGGGGGTCGCAACTGCCTACACGATTGCGATCACGTACGCGGTAGTCGTGGGCTGGGTGCTCTGGTATCTGGCTCGCGCACTGGTCACGGGTTTTGCTGATTTCGACGCAGGGGTCGCAGAAGCCACTTTTGCGGGACTGTTGGCTGACAACCAGGCCATGGTGTTATGGACGCTGATCGGTAATCTCATTGTCGGCGCAATCATTTATGCGGGGGTCACGTCGGGTATTGAGCGGGCCGTGACCGTCATGATGCCGCTCATGTTTTCACTGCTCGTAGGACTGAGTATTTACAATTACTTTGCCGGCGGCTTCGTCGAAACCCTCGAATGGCTTTTTACGCCGGATTTCAGCAAGGTCACCGGTGCGACGGTTCTTGCCGCGGTCGGTCAGGCCTTTTTCTCGATTGGTGTGGGTATGGGAGGCATGATGACCTACGGTGCCTATCTGCCCAGGGATTTCTCCATCGCACGCGGCGCCGGGACGATTGTTCTGGCGGATACGTTGATTGCGATCCTGGCCGGCTTTGTTGTGTTTCCTGCGGTATTTCACTTCGGTTTAGACATGGCGAGTGGGCCCGGTCTGATTTTTCAGACCTTGCCGGTTGCTTTCTCACAGATGCCTGGGGGCTCGATCTTTGCGGTGCTCTTTTTTGTGATGCTGGCGGTTGCAGGTGTCACTTCCATGGTGGGTTTGCTGGAGAGCGTGACCAGCTGGACCAAGGAAAAGCTCGATACCTCGCGCGAACGTAGCACGATTCTGGTTATCGGGTCGGTCACGAGTCTCAGCGTGATTTCCGTGCTGAGCTACAACATCTGGGAAGATTATCGCCTGCTGGGCATGAATTTTAACGAGCTCACCGAGGCGCTGTACGACAGGTTACTGCTGCCCATGGCGGGGTTGCTGGTCGCGCTGTTCACGGGTTGGTTCATGCATCGTGAACGGAGTGAGGATGAACTCCGGGATGATTCGCAGTGGTATGGCCTTTGGCGCGGGCTGACGAGATTTGTCGTGGTGCCCGCTGTTGCACTGATCCTGATCACCGGATTGATTTGACCACGATGCTGACGATTTTCACGGACTGGCTCTGGTCCTATGTGTTGATCGCCGCTCTCCTGATCGTCGGAGTGCGTTTTACTGTGGGCTCCAGAGCCGTTCAACTCAGATTTTTTCGGCGCGCATTTGCGGTCTTTTCTGACAGGGGAGGGCGGGGATCCGACCGCGGCATCTCAAGCTTCCAGGCGCTCTCGGTCAGCGTTGCCGGACGAGTTGGTGGCGGCAATATCGCAGGCGTTGCAGTCGCCATTACTCTCGGGGGACCGGGTGCGCTGTTCTGGATGTGGTTGATCGCTTTGCTAGGCATGGCGACCAGCCTGTTCGAGTGTGCGCTTGCGCAGCTGTATAAACGACGGCACGGTGACGAGACTTTTCGCGGTGGACCAGCTTACGTCATGCACTATGGTCTGGGTTGGCGAGTGCTGCCTGTGGTCTACAGTGTGCTGTTATTGCTCACCGTTGGTTTTGGATTTAATGCAGTACAGAGTTACGTGGTCACCACGTCAATCAAATCCGCCTTCGGGGTCCCGACCTGGTTGAGCGGCGCGGCGATGACGGCAGTCATGGCGATTATCCTCTTTGGCGGTATTCGGCGGCTCGCACGGGTCTCAGAAATCGTGGTGCCCGTCATGGTCGTGGCATACCTGATCCTCGCCCTGGCAGTGCTGGTATTGAATGTGAGCGAGATTCCCCGCGCGCTGGGTCTGATTTTTTCATCCGCATTGGGCCTCGAGCAGGCTGTGGGCGGCGGGATCGCGGCGGCGATTACCCAGGGTGCAAGAAGGGGTTTGTTCTCCAATGAGGCTGGGCTCGGGACGGTACCCAATGTCGCCGCCGCAGCAGACGTACCTCACCCTCTCTCACAGGGGCTGGTGCAGTCCCTGAGCGTCTTTATTGACACGATTGTATTGTGTACCGCCACCGCATTGATCATTCTGATGTCTCCGGTCTATGGTTCAGGTGGTGATCAGATTCAAGGGGTGGTCTTGACTCAGATGGCCGTAGCCGAGCACCTAGGAGCCTGGGGAGAGCCACTGGTCAGTCTGGCGCTAGTATTATTTGCTACCACTACCATTGCGTACAACAGTTTCCTCGGAGAGAACAGCATTGCTTATTTCGAACGGCTGGGATCACGAGCGGTATTAGTCTTCAGGCTCGTCGTGCTGACTATGATCGCGTGGGCATCGGTTCAGGATCTCGGCACCGTGTTCGGGTTCGCCGATCTCACTATGGCATTACTGGCCCTCACTAACTTGCTGGCGCTGTGGGCGCTTTATCCCGTTGCGATGTCATTACTCAAGCACTATGAGACGCAGCTGGAGAAGGGCGAGCCCCCCCGATTCAGTCGGGACCAATTACCGCGAGAAACGCTGGATCCTGAGAGCTGGCCTCACCGTCTTGGTGGCTGACCCGCTCTACTGCACTTCGGACAGTTCGACGGTAAATCGCTTTTCTTCGCCTTCTCGCGTGGTGACGATGTCAATGGTGTCGCCAACGCGGTGTCTTTCCATCTCCGACAGGAATTCATCATTATTGGCGACCCGCTCGCCGTCGATTTCGGTGATGACATCACCGAGGATGATTTCCCCTCGCGAGCCTCTCCTGGCGCCCACCATACCCGCCATCTCGGCGGGGAAGCCACGATAAGTTCTGACAATCGGGACGCCCTCGACGCGATATCGCCGCAGCCAGCGGTCGGATGCCAGCTCCACCCCTAGAACAGGGCGCATGATTTTGCCAAATGCAATCAGCTGCGGCACGACTTCGATGACGGTGTTCACCGGAATAGCGAACCCGATACCCGCACTGCCGCCACTGGGTGAATAAATGGCGGTATTGACGCCGATCAGTTGCCCTAGAGAATTCAGTAGTGGCCCGCCGGAGTTGCCCGGGTTGATCGCGGCATCGGTCTGAATGACGCCTCGGATTGTCCGGTTACTCGGTGATTGGATCTCGCGGTCTAATGCGCTGACGACTCCCACGGTGAGAGTCGTATCGAGACCAAAAGGGTTGCCAATGGCCATCACCTTGCGTCCGACTGAAAGCTCTGAAGAATCCCCCACCGGTAACTCGGTCAAGTTATCGGGCGGATCCATCATTCGCAGCACCGCCAGATCTCGCTCAGGCGCAAGGCCTACCACTTCTGCCTGAAATGCCTGTTCGTCTTCTAAGGTAATGGTCAGGCGGTCGGCACCGGCGACCACATGGTAGTTGGTGACGACCAGGCCGGAGTCGGCGTTCCAGATAAATCCGGAGCCCGCACCTCGGGGAATCTCCATCACGTTTCGCGTGAAGCGCTGCCGCCTCAGCTCCGTTGAGGTCACGAATACGACAGCCGGACTGGCCAGTTGAAAGACTTCGGTTGTGTTGGCTTCGTCGTCTGTAGAGAAGCTGAGATAATCAGGCGCCTCTGTTGCGGACAGCGGCAGAGCGTGCCAGAGGAACAGGATCGCACCGAGGCAGGCGTGCAACAGTACTCTCGCGTTCATCCTTTCTGGAGCGCCAGAATACGATCGTCGAGGGGAGGGTGGGAGCGCAATAGAGCGGCAAAACCGGAGCCAGTCCGTGATCGGATGCCGAAAGCCGTCATCTCACCTGGCAAATCTTGCGGCAATCCCTGTTCGGCTTTCAGTCGCTGCAAGGCGGCAATCATTCCTGCACTCCCGGCGAACCGTGCCCCGGCGGCATCGGCCCGATATTCCCGATAGCGCGAGAACCACATGACGATCATGCTCGCGAGGATCCCTAAAATAATTTCAGCAATAATCGTCACAATAAAGTAGCCGATACCGTAGCCGCGCTGAGTCTTGAAGACTACGCGGTCAACGGTGTGCCCGATGATGCGGGCGAAAAACATNACGAACGTATTNACNACNCCNTGAATCAGNGAGAGNGTGATCATGTCACCGTTGGCAACNTGGCCGATTTCNTGAGCCANNACCGCGCGCGCTTCGCGCTCTTCGAAGCGNCTNAATAGCCCGCTNCTGACCGCNACCAGTGCNTNGTTTCGGTTCCACCCGGTNGCAAAGGCATTGGCCGCGTCCGANGGAAAGATGCCGACTTCNGGCATGCCGATNCCNGCATCCTCAGCNAGTNNTTNGACTGTNTCGANCAGCCANTGTTCGTCTNGGTTNCGGGGTGTNTCNATAATCTGCGTGCCAGTGCCTCGTTTCGCCATGAATTTGGATAAAAATAGCGATATCAGAGAGCCACTCATTCCGAATAGCGCACAAAAAATCAGCAAACTGCCGAGGTTAAGATCTACGCCGTTNTTGGCGAGGATGCCCTCAAGTCCGAGCAAATTAAATATTATGCTGACCAGCACCAAAACGGCGATATTGGTGCCCAGAAACAACAAAATCCTCATATTTTTTGCTCCCTTAAAACGCTTTTCCTTGCTTATTCAATGGGGTCGTCTTCGTCGGTTTCAAGGTCTTTTTTCTTGCCGGATTTGGGAACGGGATGGCGACTGAGTTCAAGGTTTTTGGGTTGCTTGCCTTCAGTTTCGGCAAGCAGAACCTCGCCCCGCAGATCTGTCTCTTTGGAGCCCAGTTCAAACAGGGTGTTCACGGCNTGGTCGCGGTGTGTCCAGCACGCTACTTGACCGGCCCGACCTCCTTTGACCCAGCCGCCCGATTTGCCCCAGTAATGTCCCAACTGATTACGGATGACGAATGCGCCGCTCATCTCTTATGGCCCTCCTGACGGTTTTTCTGATCGATTGACTTCAGGCTACGGGAACCTGTGACAGCTCAATGAAGCAAAAAATCCTTGGCCTCGTTAATTTTTGCCGCCAGATAATCATTTCCACCTCGATCCGGATGCAGCTTTTGGATCAATGTGCGGTGTGCCGCCACGATGTCGTCGTCACTGGCGTCATCTTCGAGGCCGAGCAGAGCGAGGGCTTCCGCTCGGTTCAGGCCAGAGGCGTGAGTGTTGGCTGAGTGCGCTCGCTGTTCGCNATGATCAGTTTCGCCGGGAAAGCGTTGCTCAACATAGCTGGATAGGAGCTGCACCGAGTCGGTATCCTCGTGCTGGCAGTAGGCCATCAATTCATCAAGTTGTTGTCGGTCAAGCTCATGCAGCAACCAGTCCTTGTAAGGCCCCTCCAATATCACTCCACTGAGATCGCCGCTGTCGTGATCCAACGTCATCTTCAGGATGCGAGAGGCCACTTCTGACTGCTTGCCTGCTGCGCTCGCGCCGCCCCCCCGAAGACTCCCCAGCATCGGCAGGAAGCGAATGAGAAGGGGGAGCATCTGTCGGGCCGCTACCAGCAGTCCGGTCAGTGCCGCGCCGATCCAGTGCATTTTTCCCATCAGCGTCAGAATCACCACCCCGATCACGGCGCTTCCGAGAATAATCTGCAGATAGGCGCCGCGTCGCTTGTGTGGTGGTTGCCGCTGCGCGCGTCGGATCAAAATGACCAGCGTGAGTGCAACGGCGAGTAGGAGGATCATTCGAGGCACGGCAGTAGCGGCTCCTGAGTGGCTTGGACGGTAATGCCTATGATATCGGTTTTAATCGGGCACTACGGCTTCTTTTCGAGTTGCTCCAGCAGGAGTCGATCACCTGCGTTGTCGGCCCGAGACAGTGCTTTGAGGCCGCCGCGGGCAAATCGTGCGACGGCGCCTAATAGTAATCGCAGGTGCTCAGCACTGCCGGCGTCAAAGGGCACCGTGGCACCGCCACTCAATGTCGCCATCCGCTGAAAGACAGCGCGAGTGGTGGGATCACCTCCCTCCTGAAACAAGAATAGCGGTATTTTTTTCACGCCGCATCGGCCTGCGATGGACAGGAGGGATTCTGGGGATTCCTCGCAGGCGTCGCCTACGAAAATGACAGCACGAATGGGATGAGTCGCGGACCCTGCTTCGAGTGCGTGAGTCAGCACTCTGCCAATTTGTGTCACGCCCGCCTCGCAAGTCACTCGGCTCATTTGGTCGAGTAGCGCACCGGACTCGGTTAGCCATCGACTGGCTCTAAACTCCCCAATCCCTCGGTAGTAGCATAGCTGAACGGCAAGCGAGGTCGCGGTGGAGGCAGCGTCGAACAGCTCGCCATGAAGCTTTCGGGCGTGTTCCCAGGTCGCTTCACGGCTGGCTGTGGCGTCAAGAGCAAAGACTAATCTTGCCTGCCGGCGGGTAACCGCCTGAATGGCCCGGGTCTTGCCGAGAAAGGCAGCGACGTCGCCCGATCGGGGACGGCCAAGATCCTTAGAGATGTGAAACCTAGGACGCGCGGGGCGCGAGCAAACCGCGATCGCGAAGTTCGCGGAGGTAGTGGCGTCGGCTAGCGAGCTCAGATACGACGGCGTCAAAGGCCTCCTGATCGAGAGAAACTCTGTCAGTGGCTGTCTCTCCACTGACTAATTCCATCAGCTTTCGGCTTGAAAAATCGCTTGCTTTGAAGGGTTCGCGTTTGTTGTGTGTCATGTTTGTTCCTCCCCCGCCACCTGCATCAGCAGGCTGTGTTGTCGGGCGGTTGCCTGGTGGGCAACCTCACACCCCGGGCGGGATTTACTGTCAGTCGTCAAAATAGCCGGCTATTATGACAAAAATGCGTCTATGAACGCCACTAAGCTCGTTTGACAGGAAAAAGAGGATGAAATGGATGGACATTCGCCGTAAGCATGCGCTCCCCGATGTCGCCAGCGCCTTAACGGGGCGCGACGACGCAATGCCCGTTGCAGATCGGCATGCGGTGCTGGGAACACCGCTGTTACCCCCCTTCGCGCCGCACTGCGAGCAGGCGTTGTTCGGGATGGGGTGCTTCTGGGGGGTAGAGCGATTGTTCTGGCAAATCTCCGGGGTCACTAGCACGGCAGTAGGCTATGCAGCAGGGCTAACGCCCAATCCGACTTATCGCGAAGTCTGCTCGGGTCAAACGGGGCACAACGAGGTCGTACAAATTATTTTTGACCCGACGGTACTGGCTTACGGCGCGCTTCTCAAAGCGTTTTGGGAAAACCATAACCCCACTCAGGGAATGCGGCAGGGCAATGATGTGGGCACGCAGTACCGGTCTGGTATCTACTACCACAGCGAGGCACAGCATGCCGCTGCCGCCGAGAGCCTTGATGCCTACCAATCGCAACTGGCAGCGGCAGGGCATGGCGAAATCACCACCGAAGTCTTGCCCGCGCCGATCTTTTATTTTGCCGAGGATTATCATCAGCAGTACCTGCATAAAAATCCTGCCGGCTATTGCGGCATGGGCGGCACCGGTGTGGCTTGTTCGATTGGATCGGGAGTCTCGGCAGGTGCAGCTTAAGAATTCGTGCCGGCTAGTGACTGACTGAGCGCTGCCGCGACCGCTGTGTCGACACTGAGGGTGCGTGCGCCCAGATTGACGGGAAGGGCGCCCACTGATTGCGCAAGATCCACTTCAAAAGGCACAAAGCCACCCTCGGGACCGAGCATAATGAGACCTTCACCTACTTGCCCGCTAAGCGCCTCATCTGCTCCGGGATGAGCGATCCAGCAAGTGTTGGTTGCAATCAGTTCCGGTAGGCGATCTTCTACAAAGGGTTTGAAACGTGGGTGCAGGTGCACTTCGGGTAGCACAGTATCGCCCGCGCGCTCGAGTCCGGCCAATAAGGCAGCGTTGATTCGATCGGGTCTTAACAAGGGGCTCTGCCAGAAGCTCTTCTCGACGCGTGCGCTGTGGATCACATCAACACGAGAGACACCCATCTCGGCCACCGTGCGAAACACCCGCCGGAGCATTTTGGGGCGGGGCAGGGCCAGAATCAGATCGCGAGGATGTCGGACCGGAGGTGGCTCGGTGAGTTTGACCTCGAGGTGAGCCTCACTGTCGCTCAGCGCAACGACGATGCCGCAGCCAGATTGTCCGCCCAGCAAGCCCACCCTGAGCGAATCCCCAACGGCCACTTTGAGCACGTCATGTAAATGTCGATAGCGTCGGTCCGCGAGCACCACCGTCGTGTCGTTTAACCAGTCATCGGGCTGGAGCAGAATAATATTCATTTGCGCGGGGCGGCAATCATGACACCCAGAGGTCGTAATCATCCGCTGCGGTGATCTCAGCTTCCACCCATTCTCCCGGCTGAAATTCGGTTACGCCGGGCAGGTGCACCACACCATCGATTTCAGGCGCATCGGCAGGCGTTCGGCCCGTCGCGCCCTCATCCGATACGCTGTCGATCAGAATCGTCTGCACGGTGCCCACTTTCTGCTGAAGTTTGCGGGCACTAATGCCTTGCTGCAGTGCCATAAACTGTTGCCAGCGGTCAGCTTTGACGTCCTCGGGCACGGGATCGGGAAGTGAATTCGCCTCGGCGCCCTTCACTGCGGAATACTGAAAACAGCCCACGCGATCGAGTTGCGCAGCCTCGATAAATTCAAGCAAGGCCTCAAACTCGGCCTCGGTCTCCCCGGGATAACCAACGATGAAGGTCGAGCGGATCGTCAATTCCGGGCAGAGATCTCGCCACTGGGCAATACGGTCAAGGGTTTTTTCTGCAGCCGCAGGACGCTTCATCCGTTGCAGTACGCTTGGGGCGCCGTGTTGCAGCGGCATATCGATGTAAGGGAGCAGCTGCCCGGCTGCCATCATCGGGATGAGCGTATCGACGTGGGGGTAAGGGTAGACGTAGTGCAGGCGTATCCAGATGCCCAGTTCTGAGAGTGCCGATGCGAGACTGTGTAAATTGCTTTTTAGAGGGCGTCCCTGCCAAAAGTCTGTCTGATATTTCAGATCCACGCCGTAGGCGCTGGTGTCCTGACTGACCACCAATAGTTCTCGAACGCCGGCCCGCGCCAGACCCTCCGCTTCGTCCATCACAGAACCGATTGGACGACTGACAAGATCGCCGCGAATACTGGGAATGATGCAGAAGCGACAACGATGATTACAGCCCTCGCTAATCTTCAAATACGCGTAGTGTCGGGGTGTCAACTTCACGCCCTGCGCAGGAATCAAATCCACAAGAGGATCAGGCTGGTGTCGATGCGGCAGCACCTCACGCACTGTCCCTAGCACCTCCTCGTAAGCGGCAGGGCCACTAATGCCGAGCACTTTGGGGTGGCGGGCGCGGATCGCTTCGGCATCTTCGCCGCGGCCCATGCATCCGGTTACCAGCACGCGACCGTTTTCCCTGATTGCTTCTCCAATCGCCTCAAGACTTTCTTCCTTGGCGGCGTCAATGAAGCCGCAAGTGTTAACGATCACAACCCCTGCATCTTCGTAATGCGGTGTAATTTGGTAGCCCTCGATACGCAGCTGGGTCAGGATGCGCTCAGAGTCCACTAGGGCTTTTGGGCACCCGAGGGAAATGAAGCCTACTTTTTCACCTCCACCATTGCCGCTGGTAGCGGCTTGCTGATTTGTCATCGACTCAGACCTTAATCGAGCTGTCGCGGCTGTGGGTTCGGATGCGGAGCTCTTGCCGCAAAAGTCCCAGTAACTCTAATGTTTCTTCGCGATTCAGAAACTCACCGATGCGGGTTTCAGAGAGGCGATCGTGAACCGATAACTCCGGGCCCTGCCAATGGTGATGCTCCGGTACAACGCGCAGGGCGGATTCTTCTCGCGCAAAGTGCCAGCTTCGCTTCGGGACAAAGTAGCCTTTATCGACGGTGATTGACTCATCCGTTAGCCGGATGACGTGCCGGTATTCCAGCTTCCAGTTCACCCAATACAGTGCAGTGGCAAGTGCCGTCAGCTCTAGCCCGGCCAGCGGTAAAATGGGCCAGGCGCCGAGTAATGCGAAAGCAATGCCCGCCCCGAGCGAGGGGACTGCCAGCGCCGCCAACAACCACAGGTTCTGACGCCAGGTCGCCGAGTGGTTGGGTTTGACCACGATGACTTTTTCTGGACCTGCTTGATTGAGAGAAACCACGGTGATCTCCCCAGACTGCGACAGCGCATGGTAATGCATATGGGCGACAGGCCGGAATGACAGCTTAGTCGAGATAAAAGTCAGCCGGAGCGGGGGAATGGGCGATCAGAGTCTGCCCGGACAAGGGGTGTTTGAACGCGATGCGGGTTGCGTGCAAGAGCAGGCGCGGGGCTGCGCGCAATACTGCGTCCGGTGCATAGAAATCACACCCGAGAATGGGATGTCCCATTTCACGCATGTGAATACGGAGCTGATGGGAGCGTCCCGTCACCGGTGTCAGCGCTAAAAGCGAAGTGTGCCGATCTCGACTCAGCACTTGCCAACGGGTCAGCGCAACTTTTCCGGAGTCAAAGCACACTTTCTGTTTGGGGCGGTTGGGCCAATCGGCCACCAGCGGCAGATTGATTTCGCCCGTGTCTTGGGCAACCTCGCCCGCGACACGCGCCAAATAGGTCTTGACGACATGGCGCTCCTGAAATTGCCGGGCAAGCTTGGAGAGCGCCCCGCGATCGCGCGGGACGACCATGACGCCCGATGTATCCAAGTCCAGACGATGCACTGCAGAGACCCCCGGATAGCGCACGCTCAGTCGAGCAAGCAAACAATCGCGGTTCTTGGGGTGTCGCCCGGGCACGCTTAACAGCAATGTGGGTTTGTCCACAATGAGTAAATGGGGATCACGGTAAAGCAAACGTATCGGCTCCTGAGAATGAGGCACCAAGTACGGAGGTTCGTCATCGACTAACTGGCTCAAAGGGGAAGCTCGTCAACGCAATCGTGCGTTATGCGGAGCCCAGCACATCGAGGTACCGACGCACCGTTTCCGGGATACCAAAGCGGAGCGCGTCGACGGTGAACGCATGACCGATGGAGACCTCCTTCAGGTTTGGTATCCGGAAGTCTCGCAAATTCTGTAGATTCAGGTCGTGGCCCGCATTGATTCCAATTCCATCGGCTGTGGCTGCTGACGCCGCGTCCTGAAACTGCGAGAGGACAGCGGCAAAATCGCCGCGCGCATGCGCCTGAGCATAAGTCTCGGTGTAAAGCTCAATACGGTCCGCGCCCAGTGCACGCACTTGCTCTATTTGTCGAGGTACCGGGTCCATGAACAGGCTAACCCGACAGCCCCATGACTTGAGTTGTTGGATGACCGGCGCGAGGCGCTCTCCGTCGTGATCAAGATCGAAGCCGTGGTCGGAAGTCAGCTGTTCGTCACCATCAGGCACTAGCGTGACCTGCTCCGGTCGAACGCGCTCTACCAACTGCATAAAGCCTGGATAATCGCTCACGGAGGCGCGGGTCGAAGCTTGCGGTGCCGCAAATGGATTACCTTCGATATTGAACTCGATCTCTGCTGGCTTACCCTCCCCAGTGCGGCTATCTTTTAGGAGACCAAGGCCTGTCTCTCCCAGGCGGACACAGTCGTCAGCACGGATATGCCGTTGATCCGGTCGTGGGTGAACCGTGACGCCGTGCGCCCCCGCGTTCAGCACGGCTGCGGCGAATTCGCAGGGGTCGGGCTGTTGGGTATCCCGTGAATTTCGTATCAGGGCAATCTTGTTGAGATTAATGCTGAGCTGGATCACGGGTTCAGTCGGCTGATAGAGAGAATCACTATGGGTTTGATCGGCACATCCTGAAGGCTGGTTGGCCCGCGCGTCGTCTGTGCTTGCGCTGTGCCGGTATCCGATAGCGAAATAATATCGACTACCTGCATGCCGTCGACGACTTCACCAAACACGGTATAGCCCTCCTTGCCCCCGGACCAATCCAACCTGAGGTTACTGCGTTGGTTAATGAAAAACTGGGCAGAGGCCGAGTCAGGGTCGTTGGTTCGCGCCATGGCCAAGGTACCGCGGGTGTTGTGGAGCTTGTTGACGGACTCGTTGACGATCGGCCCTCGAGTTGGCTTCTCCTTGAGTTCGGCAGTAAAACCGCCCCCCTGAATCATAAAGTTGGATATCACCCGGTGAAATACGGTGCCGTCATAATGGCCGTCTTCAACGTAGCGCAGAAAATTCTCAACCGTGATGGGAGACTTGTCAGCAAATAACTCGATCGTGATTTCGCCGTCGGTGGTCTCCATCAAAACCTTCGGGTTTTCGGTCTGGTCATCTGCCCACGCGCCCGGTAAGCCCAAAGACACCGCCAACGCAGCGACTGCCGAAGCAACCCCGAGTTGCCGCAATAAAATCGTATAGCTCGTCATGCTGCTCTCCTTTTTCATGACCATCCATCCGGTCGCTTCTTCCTCGGCCACAGTCGAGGAGCGACAACCGCCAGAATCACGCCCAGCAGAACGGCCAACGCCCCATCCATCATCTGATTGTTGGCGATCCGCTCTCTGAGGCGCACATTTTCCAGTCTCAGCAGGTCCGCGCTCGAGCGTCCGGACTCAAGCTCCGCAACCAGCTGCTGATTCATCAGGTCAAGATCCAGCGCGGCCGCCGAGACGCGCTTGATCTCGGTCAGCTCCGCCTGAGTCCGCTCTATTGTTGTCGTCAAGCCGATGATCGTCTCGTCGGCTTCATCCACCTCGGTAGAACTCTGGTTGAGCTGACTGACCACACGGTCGCGTTCAGCTCTCGCCTGTTCCAACTCAACTCTCAGGTCGTTGATCAATAGGGCTGCCGGAGGCTCCTGTTGCAGGTACTGTGAGGGGATCCAGCCGCGGGTTCCGCCACGGGTTTCGATCTCTGCCCACTCGCCATCGTCACTCTCGGCAAACACCAGTAATGCGGTACCAGACGGCAGCCCGCGGTTCACAATACGATAGTCGGCACCGGCGCCACTGCGGACGGGCACGAGCACCTTATCGCTGACGTACTGGGTCTCCTGAGCCATTCCTATCGAGTGAGCCATCAGCACAACGGGCAGGAATAAGACCCGCAAGGAGCACACTGTATTTGCTGAGCGTAACCTCATTGTGACCCTCCCGCGTGCTCGTGATCTCCGTCGACGGCATCCTGATCTTTTAAATGGGGAGCGACGATCACTATTGTCAAAAGCATCAATACGACCGTGAAGCCAATGCTGGAGTAAAGCTTGTAAGACACCCAGAAGGCCTCCTCATATTGGTAGGCGACGAAAAGATTCAGAGCACCGACCACCGTAAAGTTGCCGATCCACAGTACATTGAGTCGAGACCATACCTTACGCGTCAATGAGAGCTGACTGCCCAGGAGTCGCTGAAGGAGATTGCGCTCGCCCACATACTGTGACCCCAGAAAGATCGCCGCCAGCCCCCAGTTGAACACCGTTGGCTTCCACTGGATAAAACGCTGATCTCTCAGAATTAGCGTTGCGGCACCGAAAATCACCACAGCAACGGCCATCCACATCATGCGTCGGTCATTTTTTTTCGCCAGTGCAGAGCAGAGCAGCCACACCACAACGGTGCTGACCATGAGCACTGCGGTGGCACTGAAAATACCATCAAAGGTATAGGACCAGTCACTGACGGCCACGGTGTCGCCGTCCATCTGGTAGGCACCGAAAAAAAGCACCAGAGGCAGAAATTCCAACAGTTGTCTCATGGATTGGCCTGATCCCGCGCCGCGGCGCTCGCTATCGTCTCTACTATGGTAGACAATCCGCCGATTCTTCTCAGCCTGGGCGGTGATTTACCTGACTCGGGGCGCAGTGTAGAGATTGCCTTGATTGACTTCCACACACATAGTGCCGCTTCTGATGGCGCCCTGAGTCCACGCGAATTGGTCGATCGTGCGGCGCGGGAGGGTGTTAAGCGTCTTTCACTCACGGATCACGACACGATTGCCGGGTATCTGAGCGTCGCAACTGCGGTGCCTGAATATCTTGAATTGATCAGTGGTGTCGAGCTCTCATGCCAATGGGGCCGGGCGGGTATTCACGTAGTAGGACTCGGTTTTGATCCTCGCGCGCCCGCTCTGACCGCACATCTGGAAAGGCTCAATCAAGCCCGTGCAGATCGCGCGGAGAAAATCGCCCATAAACTGGAACGTGCCGACATGCCAGGCGCACTGGCCGGCGCGATGGCGGTGGCGGAGGGGGGTCAGATAGGGCGGCCACACTTCGCGCGCTGGATGGTGCTAGCAGGGCATGTCGAGAGCGAGGCTGTGGCATTCAAACGTTTTCTGGGGCGCGGAAAACCTGGAGACATATCGATGTTGTGGCCGACCCTGGAAGAGACGGTGGTCACCATCCGCGGCGCGGGAGGGATAGCGGTACTGGCCCACCCACTCGACTATAAAATGACCGCAACACGGCTGCGGGCGTTGACACGCGCATTCACAGACGCAGGTGGTGAAGCCATTGAGGTCATTAATGGCCGCCCCAGAGCCGGCGATACCGACACGCTATGGCGCTTGGTGAAAGAGCACGACCTGTGCGTCTCGGTGGGTTCCGATTTTCATCGGGATACGACGTACGGCAGGGGATTGGGCATCGACATCGCCCACATCCCAGAGGGCTTCGGGGTGTGGGAGAGGTTGTGAGCCAATTTTTTGCCATTCACCCCGAAACGCCCCAGTCCCGACTGGTTCAACAGGCGGTCGATATTATTCAGAGTGGCGGAGTGGCGGTATACCCGACGGATTCCGCTTACGCGCTGGGGTGTCAGTTGGGCAATAAAAAAGCAATGGAGCGAATTCGACGCATTCGGGCGCTGCGGGACGACCACAACTTCACGCTGGTTTGTCGTGATTTATCTGAGCTGGGCACCTATGCCCGGGTCGACAATACGGCGTATCGACTGCTGCGCCATGCCACACCGGGCCCCTATACCTTTATTCTTGAAGCGACCCGAGACGTGCCAAAGAGACTGGTGCAGCCGAAGCGAAAAACCATCGGCTTACGCGTACCAGACCATCCGATTCCGCAGTCATTGTTGCGGGCACTCGATGAGCCCCTGATGAGCGCCACACTCGCGTTACCGGGCAATGACTATCCTATGTCGGACCCCCATGATATTCGCGACCAGCTTGAGCATGAGGTGGATTTGGTGATCGATGGTGGCTTCTGTGGTCTTGAGCCCAGCAGCGTCATTGATCTGACGGGGTCGGCACCGCTAATTTTAAGGCGCGGTGTTGGAGACGTCAGCGACTTTGAGGTTGCCTGAGGGTATAATTTCGCTGTGACCAGTTCCGTTGAAAAAACCGCACAGGAAGGTGCTCAAGCCGCTCTCGCTGACACTGTTACCGAGGCAGAGCAGGCGTCTCTGCGACCCGAGCAGGGAGAGATGCCCTTTGCAATGGTTCGCGGTGAGGCGGTCACTGAGCTCCCAAAAGACCTCTACATTCCGCCCCAGGCGCTCGAGGTGTTTCTTGATGCCTTTGAGGGGCCCCTCGATCTACTGCTGTATCTGATCCGTCGTCAAAATCTGGATATTCTGGATATTGACGTCGCACAGATCACCGAGCAGTACATGCGCTATGTCGAGCTGATGGATGCGATGCAATTCGAACTGGCCGCCGAGTATCTTCTGATGGCGGCCATGCTGGCGGAAATCAAATCGCGCATGTTGCTGCCACGGGCGGGTGAGGCTGAGGATGAAGAGGAAGACCCTCGAGCCAATCTTGTTCGTCGACTGCAGGAGTATGAGCGTTTCAAAAAGGCGGCCGAAGATCTCGAGGCAATGCCGCGATTAGAGCGGGAATTGTGGCAGGCCTCAGCAGCTCCCCCCGATCTGCATATAGAGCGGCCATTGCCCGAGGTTGATATGCGTGAAGTATTTCTGGCATTGGGCGAGGTCCTGCGGCGCGCAGAGATGTACGCCAGTCATCAGATCCAGATGGAGTCACTTTCTACTCGTGAGCGGATGTCTCAGGTGCTGGAGACCTTGAATCAGGGCGGCTTCGTGCCGTTCGTCTCACTGTTTAAGCCAGAAGAGGGGCGTCTGGGTGTGGTCGTTACCTTCCTGGCGCTCATGGAGCTTATGAAGGAGTCCCTGATTGAGCTGGTCCAAACAGAAGGTTTTGGTCCCATCCACATTAAGGCGAAGTCGGAGTAAACATGGAAGCGGGATTGGTGCAGATCTTGGAAGGTGCGCTGCTGGCGGCAGGCGAGCCGCTGTCCATACAGAGAATGATACTGCTGTTTGAGGAGGACGAGCGTCCTACCAAAGAAGACATTCGCGCCGCGATCAAAATGGTGGAGGAGCGTTGTGAGGACCGAGGCTATGAACTGGTGCAGGTGGCCTCCGGATATCGGTTTCAGGTGCGGCAGGACCTTGCGGCCTGGGTGGGTCGCCTATGGCAGGAGCGCCCCGCGCGGTATTCACGTGCGCTGATGGAGACGCTTTCACTGATCGCGTATCGGCAGCCCATCACCCGCGGGGAGATCGAGGAGATTCGTGGTGTAGCGGTCAGCACCAATATCGTAAAAACCCTTCTGGAGCGCGAGTGGGTGCGAGTAGTGGGGCACCGTGACGTGCCGGGTCGGCCGGCGATGTACGCGACCACGAGACAGTTTCTCGATTACTTTAATTTAAAATCGCTTGACCAGCTGCCGCCGCTGGCGGAGATCAAAGAGCTCGATAATCTCTCGGGTGAATTGGCGCTGGAGTTGCCCGAGGCTGCAGCGGAAGCCTTGGGCACTGACGAATCTGTTGCCGAAGGGGTCGACGCGGAACTTGAGTCGAAGGACGGTGATGCTGATGCGGCTGAAGCCACGACACATGAAGCGGAGAGAGCCGATAATGGCGAACAAGACACCCCGTCGCCCTGAGGAACCTGCCGCCGATGAGAACAAGGGCGAAAAGCTTCATAAGGTATTAGCTAACCTCGGCCTGGGCTCACGGCGCAAAATGGAGCGCTGGATCGAGGAAGGGCGACTCACACTAGACGGTACCTTAGCTCGGCTCGGAGATCGTGTTCGACCGGGGCAGTCTGTGAGACTCGATGGTAAACCCGTGGAGCTTGAAGAAGGCACTCGGGTTCGTGTGCTGCTTTACCATAAGCCCCCGCGGGAAGTGTGCTCCCGCAGTGACCCCGAGGGCCGAAAAACGGTGTTTGAGCGGTTACCTTCCCTCAAGAACGGCCGCTGGATTTCGGTGGGGCGCCTCGATTTCAATACCTCTGGAGTGTTGCTGTTTGCGACCGATGGTGCGCTGGCCAATGCCCTGATGCATCCGTCGAGCGCCATCGAGCGAGAGTATCTGGTCCGCGTCATGGGCAGAGTCGATGAACCGCTGCTGGAGCGTTTAAAGCAGGGTGTTGAATTGGATGATGGTCCTGCCCGCTTCACCGATATTAGAGAAGGTGGCGGTGACGGCATCAATCGTTTCTTTTATGTTGTGCTCATGGGCGGGCGCAATCGCGAGGTCCGTCGACTCTGGGAATCTCAGGGGTGCACGGTGTCGCGCCTGAAGCGGGTTCGTTACGGTGAAGTCTTTCTGCCCTCCAAGCTGAAAAAGGGGCAATGGATGGAATTGCCCCAGCGGGATGTCGATGTCGTCTATCAGATGGCGGGCCTACCAGGGAAAAAGGCCGCTGCACTCTCCAAAAAAGAACTGGAGCGCCGTGAGCGTCTGGCGAATAAAGGTCAGCGAGCCGCAGGCCGCGGTAAACGCCGCAACGCCTGATCAGCCCTGTGCGTCGAGGGCTTCGCCATTCAGTTCATGGCTCGCATCGCTCAGTAGATAAATCCAGCGGTCGGTGAGTTCCGAGGGCTCCGGGTTAGTGCCGGGAGGTTCAGCGGGGTAAGCCAACCGTCGCATGCGGGTGTTCACCGCGCCCGGATTCAGGCTGTTCACGCGCACAGAGCTAGTGGATCCCAGTTCTTC
Source organism: Halieaceae bacterium (assembly GCA_002683395.1). Classification (GTDB taxonomy): domain Bacteria; phylum Pseudomonadota; class Gammaproteobacteria; order Pseudomonadales; family Halieaceae; genus Luminiphilus. Next base: position 40,049 of record NYTG01000025.1, read on the forward strand.
GGCGAGCACCTGCATGTAACCCTCGGTGGCAAATTTCGAGACGGCGTAGGCCCCCCAGTAGGCTTTGCCTCGTCGGCCGACTCCGGAACTGGTGAGTATCACCGAGGCAGATGGTGCTGCCTCCAGTAGCGGCATCAGCGCGCGGGTCAATAGAAAGACCGAAGTGATATTCACTTGCAGCACTTCCTGCCAACTCTGTGGCGAAGTTTGTGCAAGCGCCCGTCGTTCACCTAACACGCTTGCGTTGTTGACCAGACCGTCCAATATCACCCCTGCCGCGGTGAGTTCGCCGGCCAGCGTTTCGTAGAGAGCGGAGTCGCCGCTGTTGAGATCGAGGGGAATGAGCCCGGGGGTTTTGAGTTTCGCCGCGGTAATCTCGTCATAGATGTTCTCCAGCGCAGCCTCGTCGCGACCCAGCAGTAATACCTCGGCGCCTCGTTGCGCGCAGGCCAATGCCAGGGCCCGTCCGATGCCGCGACTGGCTCCGGTAACGAGGATTGTCTTGCCTGACAGTTCGTCCGCTGCGGGCTGCCAGTCTTGTGGAATAAAGCTCAAGACAGCATGTCCTCGATCACCTCGGCCAATTCCGTGCTGCTGTGCACCACGCTATCGGCCTGCCATTGCGTTGCTGATTCGCCTTTTGCCAGGTAGCCATAGGCCGCCGCGATGGTGCGGCACCCTGCCGCGCGCCCGGCCTCGATATCTCGCAGATGATCACCAATAAAGAGCGTCTCCGATGGCGCGCAATTCAATTGTCGGCAGGCGAGTAGCACAGACTCAGGGTCAGGTTTCGGCAGGGTGACATGATCTGGAGTAATGAGCGCATGGGCAGGAGGGCTGAAAGGCATCTGCGCCATCAGAGGGCGAGCGAAGCGCTCTAGCTTGTTGGTGACTACACCCCAGCGCACATCCATCTGGTGAAGGCGGGCGATCAATGCAGTCAGCCCGGGATAGGGGTCGCTCAGCTGCCCCAGACCGGCCTCATAGAGTGTCAGGAATCGCTGCCGCCACATTTCAAATGCGGGGTCGGCGGAAGAGATCTCCAGTGCTGCCTGCACCATGCCCAGTGCACCGTCCGATACGCTGCGCCAGATCTCGTCATCTGACATAGACGGCAAACCCGCCTCTGTCCGCAGTTGCAGCCCAATATGGATGAACTCAGGAGCGGTATTGATCAACGTGCCATCCAGGTCAAACAGCACGGCGCGGGCCCCAGAGCCGGAGGGTGTCACGGCTTTTTTGCCCGGATTAAATAATTCACCGAGACATCGCCTGACGTCAGTCGGTAGCGCTTGGTGAGCGGGTTATAGGTCATGCCCATCATCTCCTGCATGTCCAAGCCTGCGGCGCGAATCCATCGGGCCAGTTCCGACGGTTTAATGAGCTTGTCATATTCGTGAGTGCCTCGCGGGAGCAGGTTGAGGATGTATTCGGCGCCGACTATCGCGAACAGAAATGATTTGGGGTTGCGGTTGATAGTGGAAAAAAACAGGTCTCCGCCCGGTTGGCATAAATCAGCGCAGGCTTGAATGACGGTGGAGGGGTCGGGCACATGCTCCAGCATCTCAAGGCAGGTCACCACGGCGAATTCGCCTGTTCTCTCTGCAGCTAATGCCTCCGCAGTACTGCGCACGTAGTTTACCTCGACGCCGCTCTCCAACTGGTGGAGGCGCGCCACTGACAGTGGCGCTTCGCCCATATCGATTCCGGTGACGGTAGCCCCCCGGTGCGCCAGTGCCTCGCAAAGCAAGCCTCCCCCGCAGCCGACGTCCAAAACAGATTTACCGTTGACCTGGGCGTGCTGGTCAATCCAGCCTGCGCGGAGTGGATTAATGTCGTGCAGCGGTTTGAACTCGCTGTTTGGGTCCCACCAGCGGGAAGCGAGCTTCTCGAACTTGGCAATTTCGTCTTGATCCACGTTGTCATCAGTTAGCATCGTGTCAAAGCTCCAGTGTTTGTCGGAAGGCGCCGAGTTGCTCGGACCAGCGCTCAGCTCGCGCCGTCAGGTCAGTGTAGTCGAGTGTTTGCAATTTGCCTTCACTGACGAGGGGCTTCCCCGCTACCCAGCTCCAGCGCACTTCGCTACCACTGGTCGCATAAACAAGGCTTGAGGCGAGATCATGACGCGGCAGGTGTTGTACCCCTGACAGATCCACTGCGATCAGGTCGGCGGCCTTGCCCACCTCAATACTGCCCAGGCGATCGGCCTGTCCCAACGCGCGTGCACCGTGCAACGTGGACATTTCCAAAGCCGTCCAGGCGTCCACCGCCTTGGGATCGCCGTGCTGTGCTTTACCAATCAGTGAAGCGGTCTGTACTTCACCCAGCATGTTCAGCCGGTTGTTACTCGCCGCACCATCGGTGCCAATCGCAACGTTAATGCCCCGGTCGAGGAGCTTTTGGACCGGGCAAATACCGGCACCTAATTTCAGATTGGAGCGTGGGCAGTGCACCACATGGGCGCCATGGGTCGCGACCGTCTCGATATCCTGCTCGCCCAGTGCCGTCATGTGCACACATTGTGTGCGGGGACCCAATAGGCCCCTTTGCTCCAGAAAATCGATGGGACGCATCCCGGAGCGCTCAACTGAGGCCAGCACTTCCTCGCGGGTCTCGTGCAGATGAATCTGTATTGGAGCGTCGAGCTCTTCTGCCAGCATCGCCACCCGCGAGAGTGTTTGCTCACTCACCATATAAGTTGAATGAGGGCCAAAACCGACCTCAATTCGATCGTGGTCGCGGTACTGGTCGCGCAGCGCGAGGCCCCGATTAATGCACGTTTCTGCGTCGCGCGCCCACGCCGTTTCAACGTCGATCACAGGAAAAGTCAGTAGTGCTCTCAGACCGCTCTGGTCCACCGCCTCGGCCGTCACCTCGGGGAAAAAATACTGATCAGCGACGGTGGTAGTGCCGCCCATCAGCAGGTCGGCGATGGCGAGTTCCGAGCCGTCGCGAACAAATTCCGGACTGATGAAGTGACGCTCTGTCGGCCAGATGTACTGCTGCAGCCATGTCATCAGGGGCAGATCGTCGGCGTAGCCCCTGAGTAAAGACATGGCGGCATGACAATGCAGATTGATCAGCCCGGGCATTAATGCGCAGTGCGGCAGTTCGACATGCTCCGCCCCGACAACACTTTGGGCTTGCCCCCGTGGCAAAACGGCGGCGATCTGCCCTGCCTTTACCGCCACACTGTGGCCGGTGATGACCTCGCGCTTTGGTACCATCGGCACCAGAAAGTCAGGGTGAAGCACCGTGTCAAAATCGGGCATGGAGATTCCTCGAACAGATCGTCCAGTATACAGTGGCTAGCGCCAGTAAAGCGCCCAAATTGCGTCGCAAAAACTCGCTTGGGGCGGCGAGATTTGATACACTCCACCATTACGTATCTGGGCCTGTATCGGCCCAATCACGAGGCCGAGTTAAGTAGCCCGCATGGCAGAAAATCCGCAGGAAATGGCGCGGGAAGTCCTCCCCGTCAATATCGAAGATGAGCTGAAACAGTCGTACATGGATTACGCCATGAGCGTGATTGTGGGCCGGGCTTTGCCCGACGTCCGCGACGGGCTGAAGCCCGTGCACCGCAGGGTGCTATTTGCAATGAACGAGCTGAATAACGACTGGAACAAGTCGTATAAAAAGTCAGCGCGGGTCGTGGGTGATGTCATTGGTAAATACCACCCCCACGGCGACTCTGCGGTCTACGACACCATCGTTCGAATGGCGCAGGATTTTTCCCTGCGCTACCCACTGGTGGATGGTCAGGGAAACTTCGGGTCTATCGACGGTGACTCCGCGGCTGCCATGCGTTACACCGAAATCCGCATGGCTAAGATTGCCCACGCTTTGCTTGCGGATCTCGATAAAGAGACGGTCGACTTTGTCGACAATTACGATGGGACCGAACGAATTCCGTCCGTTTTGCCCACCCGAGTCCCCAACCTCCTTGTTAATGGCTCTTCGGGTATTGCTGTGGGGATGGCAACGAATATCCCACCTCATAACCTCCGCGAGGTAGTCGCTGGGTGTTTGGCCGCTCTGCAGGACCCCGACATCAGCATTGAAGAGCTGATGCAATTTATACCCGGCCCAGATTTCCCTACCGGCGCGCAGATTAATGGCCGCGCAGGGATTGTGCAGGCCTATCGCACGGGTCGAGGTCGCATTTACGTGCGGGCTAAGGCCGAAGTGATAACGGATGAGTCGAAGGGCAAAGACACCATCATCATCCACGAGATTCCCTATCAGTTAAATAAGTCGCGCCTGATAGAACGCATTGCAGAGCTGGTTAAGGAAAAAAAGCTAGAGGGTATTACCGAACTGCGCGACGAGTCTGATAAGGACGGTCTGCGCGTGGTCATCGAGCTGCGTCGGGGCGAAGTAGGCGATGTGGTGCTCAATAATCTCTATGCCCAGACTCAGCTTCAGTCGGTTGTCGGCATCAATATGGTGGCGTTAGTTGACGGTGAACCCAAGGTACTCAACCTCAAGCAGATGATTGAGGCCTTTGTGCGTCATCGGCGTGAAATTGTGACCCGGCGCACCATGTATTTGCTTCGTAAAGCGCGCGAGCGAGGCCATGTACTTGAGGGTCTGGCCATTGCGCTGGCCAACATCGACGAGGTGATCGAGCTGATCAAGGCCTCACCCACCGCGGCGGATGCCCGAGAGGGATTGATGGCACGGCCGTGGACCCCGGGTGATGTCATGGTAATGCTTGAGCGCGCGGGTGCCGACGCCTGCCGACCTGACGATCTTCCCGAAGAGTGCGGTATCCACGAGGGCCAGTATCATCTCTCGCCCGCTCGGGCTCAGGCGATTCTTGACCTGCGGCTGCATCGACTGACCGGGCTAGAGCACGAGAAGTTGCTCCAGGAATATGCCGATAAGATTGCAGAGATTGCGGATTATCTCGAGATATTGGGTGATCCGGACCGGCTAAAACGGGTCATCCGGCAGGAGCTGGAAGAGCTGGTAGAAGAATTCGGGGACGATCGCAAAACCCAGATTTCGGATTCGGCGCACGATCTGACGGTCGAGGACCTGATTACTGAAGAAGATCGCGTCGTGACGATTTCTCACGGTGGTTACGCGAAGACCCAATCCTTGACGGATTATCAAGCCCAACGCCGTGGCGGAACCGGCCGCAGTGCGACCGCGGTCAAGGACGAGGATTTCGTTGAACATCTGCTCATCGCTAGTACCCATGCGACGATCCTCTGCTTTTCTAATCTGGGAAAGGTCTATTGGTTGAAGGTGTTTCATATCCCGCTCGCCAGCCGCAACGCCCGGGGTCGGCCCATGGTGAATCTACTCCCCCTTGATGAGGGCGAGCGGATTACTTCTATTTTGCCGATTGAGGGTTACGAGACCGACCATTTTATTTTCATGGCTACCGCCAACGGTACGGTCAAGAAAACCGATATGAGTCTTTTCTCGCGCCAGCGCAGCGTCGGTCTCCGCGCGATTGAGCTCGACGAGGATGACGTCCTGGTGGGTACCGCTGTGACCGATGGCAGCCAAGACATTATGTTGTTTTCCAGTGAAGGCAAGGTGGTACGCTTCGCCGAGTCTGCGGTGCGTGCCATGGGTCGGACCGCTCGCGGGGTGCGCGGCATCCGGCTTGCAGAGGGGCATTGCCTGATTTCGCTGGTGGTGCCCAAGGACGGCAGCAAGATCCTCACTGTGAGCGAGAACGGCTACGGTAAGCGATCAGAGACCAGTGAATTCCCGGTTAAAGGTCGCGGTACCAAAGGCGTGATTGGCATGACGACCTCAGAGCGTAATGGCTCGCTGGTCGGTGCCGAACAGGTCTGGGATGGCGACGAAATGATGCTGATTTCGAGCCAGGGTACTGCGGTGCGAACCCGGGTTGAAGAGGTCGGTGTGCAAGGCCGTAACACCCAAGGTGTGCGGGTGATTCGTACCCGCGAGGGTGAGGCGCTGGTCAGCGTCAGCCGTATTGCCGAGGATGACATTGATACCTCGGACCCTGACACCATGTCGTCTGAAGGCGTTAGCGGTGACGTTGCTGTGGTCGATTCGGGGGCACAAGGTGCAGCCGTTGCAGAGGACGCAGCTGTGGAGGGAGACGAGGACACCAACGAGTGACTCGAGCGCATAATTTCTGCGCAGGCCCCGCTGCCCTGCCGAGGGCCGTGTTGGAGCGCGCTAAAGCAGAACTCCTCGACTGGTCCGACAGTGGATCGTCGGTGATGGAAGTCAGTCACCGCAGCCCCGCATTTGTATCTGTCGCAGAGCAGGCCGAGGCCTCGCTGCGCCGCTTACTGTCGATTTCAGATGACTACGCTGTCCTCTTCCTTCAAGGCGGGGCTTCCCTGCAGTTCGCCGCGGTGCCGCTCAATTTGAGCGTGGCGGGCCAAGCGATAGACCAGGTGATCACAGGGCAATGGTCTAAAAAGGCCCATGCAGAAGGGCAGCGTTTTGGCTCGGTCAATGTTGCAGCCACCTCTGAAGACACCGGTTTTACGACGGTGCCCCCGCAACAAGCGTGGCAATTGGACCCGTCTGCGGCCTATCTGCACTACTGCCCCAACGAGACGATTGGCGGGTTAGAGTTTGATTTTGTGCCGCAAGTGGAGGTTCCGCTTGTGGCAGACATGTCATCGACTATCTTGTCGCGCCCCATTGACGTGAACCGGTACGGCGTTATCTATGCTGGCGCACAAAAAAATATTGGCCCCGCAGGTCTCTGCCTTGTGATCGTGGATCGCGAGTTATTGGGACGCGCCCGCCCCGAGACACCGGCCATGCTGAATTGGCAGATCGCCGCTGACAATGACTCGATGTATAACACCCCGCCCACCTTCGCCCTGTACCTGGCGGGCCTGGTTTTTGAGTGGCTCGAAAATCTGGGTGGGCTGGGAGAAATGGAGACGATCAACCGTCGGAAGGCCAGCAAGCTATATCATACGATTGACGACAGCGATTTTTATAGCAACCCGGTGGAGCGTATCAGCCGATCGCTAATGAATGTGCCCTTTACGCTCGCAGATGCGGCACTGGACAGCGTGTTTTTGCAGGAAGCGGAGACGGCAAGGCTGCTCAACTTGAAGGGTCATCGGTCGGTCGGCGGCATGCGCGCGAGTCTATACAATGCGGTAGAGGAATCATCGGTAGACGCCCTGTGTGACTTCATGCAGGATTTTGAACAACGCCACGGGTAACTGGCGTGGCGAGGGGATACCCAATGGACCCTGATGAACAGCTCAATAAGATCCGAGAACGTATTGATGCGATCGACAGCCAACTGCTTGATCTGATCAGTGAACGAGCGCGATGCGCTCGAGAAGTCGCTCAGGTCAAGCTAGAGGCGGCTCAGTCCGAGGACGGCCCTCCGGTATTTTATCGCCCTGAGCGCGAGGCTCAGGTCTTGCGCGCTATTCAGGAACGCAATCCCGGGCCGCTGGCGTCCGATCACGTTGCGTCTATTTTTCGGGAAATCATGTCGACTTGTCTGGCACTTGAGCAGCCACTGTCGGTCGCTTTCTTGGGGCCCGACGGCACTTACTCTCAGGCGGCCGCACTGAAACACTTTGGTCAATCGGCGGTCCCGATGGGGCAGGCCAGCATTCACAAGGTATTCCGGCAAGTCGAAGAAAGATTGTGCGATTACGGCGTGGTCCCTGTTGAGAATTCGACAGAAGGCATGGTGGGTCAGACGCTTGACTGTTTTCTGGAGTCTCCACTGCAGATTACGGGCGAGATTGAGTTGCCCGTGGTGCACCATCTACTTGCTTCCCCCGGGGCCGAGCTTTCGTCGATTAAGTTGATCCTCGGGCATGAACAGGCGCTGGGGCAGTGCAGGCATTGGCTGGACAGTCAGTTGCCCGACCTTCCCCGAGAGGCGGTTGCCAGCAATGGTGAGGCGGCGAGGAGAGCCAGCATCGAATCGGGTGTGGCAGCGATTGCCGGCGAGCTCGCGGCGACGCTCCATCACCTCGAGCCGCTAGCAAGTGCCATTCAGGACAGTTCCAGCAATACGACACGATTTCTGGTGCTGGGCAAGGAAAGTGTTCCGGCTAGCGGGCATGACAAGACCTCCTTACTGGTGTCCGCTCGAAATCGACCGGGAGCACTGCTGGGGCTCTTGCGGCCCTTTGAGGAAAACGGGATCAGCTTGACCCGCATTGATTCCCGCCCCTCCAAAACGGAAAAGTGGACTTATGTCTTCTATATCGAGTGTGAGGGCCACCTCACAGATAAGGTGATGGGCGAGGTAATGGGTCAGATTGAGGAGCACTCGATTATGCTGAAGCGGCTGGGCTCATACCCTCGAGCTCCGATTTGACTGTGAACGCTGAAAATGACCCCGTCGTTGCTTTCCTTGGTCTGGGGCTGATCTCGGGGTCGCTCGCGGGAGCGCTGAAAGCTGCGCACTGGGGTGGGGACCTGATTGCCTGGGGGCCTCGTGCACCCTCTCTGGAGCGGGGTCTCGCGCTGGGACTGATCGATCGCTTTAGTCTGGACCTCGAGTCGGTAGTGGCCGAAGCGGATGTGGTGGTAATCGGGGCCCCTCCAGAAGCCACCGCTAGATTGCTGCCTTCGGTGCTAGATTTGGCGCGACGCTCGGGTGAGCCAGTGGTGACAGATATGGCCAGCATTAAGGGGTTGATTGTTGAGTCCGCTGTGCCGGCTTATTCCCGGTTTGTGCCGGGTCACCCCATAGCCGGCAGCGAGCATAGTGGTGTTCAGGCGGCGATACCGGAGCTCTTTCAGGGGAGGGAGGTGATTTTGACGCCGGCCGCTGATACCGATGCCTCGGCAGTGCGCACGGTAGAGCGGTTATGGGAAGCAGCGGGCGCCCGACTGACGTCTATGTCGGTGGAGGATCACGACGCGGCGTTAGCGGCGAGTAGTCATATGCCGCACATGGTTGCATTCGCCCTCACGGCGATGCTGAGCGATCACCACTTGGCCCCGATGAAGCACGGGGGAGGTGCACTGCGAGATATGACGCGGATCGCGGCCTCGGATCCGCTGATGTGGCGGGATATTGCGTTGACCAACCGGGACGCGCTCCTCGATGCCATGGATGCCCTGGCAGAGGAGCATCAGCAGTTGCGGGCACTCATCGCAGATGCCAAAGGTGATGCGTTGGAGGCCTTTTTTGCGCGGTGTCGGGAAATGCGCCGCGCCCACGATGACATTCTTAATCCACTGCCCCGACAGTCGGAGCGGGCAGACTGATGCACTTTTATCTTGATCCGGGCGGAAAGCTCACCGGACGCATCCGCGTGCCGGGTGACAAGTCGATGTCACATCGGTCGATTATGCTGGGCTCCATTGCGGAAGGCCGGACGACAGTCAGTGGATTTCTCGAGGGTGAGGACGCCTTGGCAACTCTGGCCTCGTTTCGGGACATGGGCGTGCAGATCACGGACCCCGATGCAGGTGAGCTCACGATCGAGGGGGTCGGTCTGCGCGGGCTCGAGCCCCCCAAGCAGGTCATGGATGTCGGCAATTCGGGTACCAGTATCCGGCTGATGATGGGCCTGCTGGCCGGTCAGTCGTTTGACAGCGTGCTCACCGGCGATCAGTCCCTTCTGCGACGCCCCATGGCGCGGGTGATTACACCCCTGTCGCAGATGGGCGCATTGATCAGTTCCCACGAGGGGTGTCCGCCCTTGGAGATTCAGGGTGGGCGCGCGTTGACAGGCATTCATTATGACTTGCCCGTCGCCAGCGCACAGGTGAAATCCAGCGTGTTGTTGGCGGGACTATTCGCATCAGGGCGCACTAGCTTGACTGAGCCCGCCCCCACCCGCGATCACACCGAGCGCATGTTGACTGGGTTCGGTTACGGGGTGGCATGCGACAACGGTGTGATCAGCCTTGAGGGCGGTGGAAAGCTGACCGGTGCAGATATTGATATCCCTGCCGATATTTCCTCAGCGGCCTTCTTTATGGTCGGGGCTTCAATCGCCCCCGGTTCTGATCTCACCCTCGAGCACGTGGGGATCAATCCCACCCGAGACGGCGTCATCACCATTTTGCGGGCCATGGGAGCGGACATCCAGATCCATAATGAACGTCAGGTCGGTGGCGAGCCGGTCGCAGATCTCCGTATTCGTCACGCCCCGCTTACGGGCATTGATATTCCGATTGAGGCGGTGCCGCTCGCCATCGATGAACTACCAGCGGTGCTCATCGCTGCGGCGTGCGCGGACGGCGTGACGGTTCTGCGTGGTGCCGAGGAGTTGCGGGTAAAAGAAAGTGACCGGATAGCCAGCATGGCCGAGGGGCTCTCGCAGCTCGGTATTGAGAACAGGGTTCAACCCGATGGTATTGAAGTAGTGGGCGGTGAGATGACGGGCGGCGTGATTACGACGCATCACGATCATCGCATTGCCATGAGTTTTGCTATGGCTGCCCTGAGAGCTTCCGATCGAATCAAGGTCAGCGACTGCGCCCACGTGGCGACATCGTTTCCCGGATTTGCGGCGCTCGCGGTGCAAACCGGATTGCGTCTGGAAGCTGCAGAGGAATGACCTCCTCCGTGCCGGTAATCTGTGTAGACGGGCCCAGCGGTGCGGGTAAGGGCACGTTGAGTCAGCACTTAGCGAACGCCTTTAGCTGGCATTTATTAGACAGTGGCGCGTTGTATCGAGTGGTTGGCTATGCGTGTCGGCAGGCGAACGTGTCGCTCGATGATGAGACGGCGGTCGCTCAGATGGCACGCGCACTAAATGTGGATTTCCAGCCGGGTGAAAAGGGCGTCACCGTATGGCTATCTGACCAGGATGTCACAGCCGCCATTCGTTCGGAGCAGGGTGGTCTTGATGCATCGCGGGTTGCGGCGTTGCCGCGGGTCCGTGCGGCACTGCTACTCAGGCAGCAGGAGCTGGCCAGAACGCCGGGTTTGATTGCGGATGGCCGGGATATGGGGACCGTTGTGTTTCCCGACGCTCCACTGAAGATCTTTCTCACGGCGAGTGCACAGGCGCGCGCCGAGCGCCGCTTGCATCAGTTGCAGGGCATGGGGGAGAGTGTTAGTCTCGCGCGCCTTCTGGCTGGCATACAGGAGCGAGACGCGCGGGACGAAGCCCGAGCGGTGTCGCCACTGGTTCCAGCGGGGGACGCCATCGTCATAGACAGTACAACGCTGTCGGCTGACGAAGTTTTACAGGCGGTTCGCGAACTAGCGGATGGCCGCAATTTACTGAGTGACGTATCGGAGTAACGGCTAGGCCCCGCCGACGCGTCAGGACAATAAACCCGACTGGGTCTGGAAGTCGGCAGGAGTGAGCTCACTCCGCAATTCAGGAACATCATCATGAGCGAATCCTTCGCTGAACTCTTTGAAGAAAGCCTCCAAACCGTTGATATGGAACCCGGATCGATCGTCACGGGTGTCGTCATCGACATTGATAACGAATGGGTCACTGTCCATGCCGGTTTGAAGTCAGAAGGGGTAATTCCCCTTGATCAATTTATGAATGCCAACGGTGAGTGTAGCCTCAGCGTTGGCGACGAAGTGCAGGTGGCACTGGAGACCGTTGAAGACGGCTTCGGAGAGACCAAACTCTCCCGCGAGAAAGCGAAGCGAGCCGAGGCCTGGAAAGGTCTGGAAGCAGCGCACGTGGCTGAAGAAGTGGTGATGGGCGTTATCAATGGCAAGGTGAAGGGTGGCTTCACGGTCGATATCGACTCCATTCGCGCATTCCTTCCGGGATCACTCATTGATGTTCGCCCCATCCGCGAGACCACGCATCTCGAAGGGAAAGAACTTGAATTCAAGGTGATTAAACTCGATCAGAAGCGCAATAACGTTGTGGTATCGCGTCGCGCGGTAATGGAGTCGGCGAACAGCGCCGAGCGAGAAGAGTTACTTCAGAATCTGCAGGAAGGCCAGTCTGTGAAGGGTGTGGTGAAGAACCTGACTGATTACGGCGCGTTTGTGGATCTGGGTGGTGTTGACGGTCTGTTGCACATCACCGATATGGCTTGGAAGCGCATTAAGCATCCCAGCGAGATTGTAGAAGTCGGGCAGGAGATGGATGTCAAAATCCTGAAGTTCGATCGTGAGCGCAACCGTGTTTCACTGGGCCTCAAGCAGCTGGGTGAAGATCCCTGGGTACAGATCACGGGTCGCTACCCTGAGGGTAGCCGTGTGGTGGCTAAAGTCACCAATCTCACTGACTACGGCTGCTTTGCCGAGATCGAAGAGGGTGTTGAAGGCTTGGTGCACGTCTCAGAGATGGACTGGACAAACAAGAACGTTCACCCGTCCAAGATCGTGCAGTTGGGTGATGAGGTCGAGGTCATGGTGCTCGATATCGACGAAGAGCGCCGCCGTATCTCACTGGGCATTAAACAGTGCACTCAGAATCCCTGGGATGCGTTCGCTTCGGACCATGCCAAGGGCGACAAGATTTCAGGCAGCATCAAATCGATTACCGATTTCGGTATCTTCATCGGTCTAGAAGGCAATATCGATGGCCTTGTTCATCTGAGTGATATCAGCTGGAACGAAACCGGCGAGGAAGCNGTTCGCAATTACAAGAAAGGCGACGAGATCGAGACAGTCATTTTGTCCATCGATCCGGAACGGGAGCGTATCTCNCTGGGCATCAAGCAGCTTGAAGACGACGCGTTCTCACTCTATGTCAGCGACAATGANCGCGGCAGTCTTGTGACGGGTACGGTGACTGAAGTCGATGCCAAGGGTGCGACGATAAAGCTGTCTGATGAGGTGGAGGGATACCTGAAGGCCGCCGACATCAGCTTCGATCGCGTTGACGATGCCCGTTCTGCAATGAGCGTAGGTGACAGCGTGGAGGCGAAGATCGTGAATGTTGATCGTAAGAGCCGGGCACTCGGACTGTCGATCAAAGCCAAGGATATCGATGACGAACAAGAAGCGGTTGCGTCCTTGAAAGAACAGGATGAAGTCTCTTCCCCCGGTACGATCGGGGATCTGATCAAGGCGAAAATGGAAGATCAGTGAGTCGGATTAAAGACGATGAGGCCGGCTTTTGCCGGCCTTTTTTTTTGCGCGCAGAAGCACCGGAGGTAAATCTATAAACCTTATTAAAATGAGTGACTTGCCAACACGGGAGGTGTCGGCCAAAATGGTTGCAGAGCTCACTGGAGTAGAAGCATGACGCGAAGCGAACTGATTGACTTGATGGCCGATGGTCAAAGCCAGTTGAGCGCAAAAGACGTCGAATTGGCGGTCAAACTGTTGATTGACCACATGACAGAAACCCTTTCTTCCGGACAGCGGATTGAGATTAGGGGTTTCGGCAGCTTCTCTCTCCACTACCGCGAACCCCGGCAGGGGCGAAATCCCAGAACGGGCGACACCGTGGCGCTTGATGGCAAACACGTGCCGCACTTCAAGCCTGGAAAAGAACTGCGGGACAGGGTGAATCGGGCCGTCAAGTCCGGTTTCTGACCATGCACTGGTTGAGACAGGGGCTGACGCTACTGCTTGCAGTGCTCGCCATAGCAGCGGGAGGGCTCTTCGCGTTACAGAACACGCAGGCCGTTCCTCTGGATCTCGTGCTTTTTCAACTGCCGTCGCAACCCATTGCANTTTGGATTTTGCTCGCGCTCGCTCTGGGTGTTGCCATCGGTCTGGCANCGGGAGCTGTGCTGGCTCTCAGGCGCGCCGCCACTATCCGTCGGCTTCGCAAGCAACGAGATCGCCTGCTGGCGGCTGCTGAGAAGGGCACCTAGCGTGATACTGAATAACGGGCTTTTGCTGATACTGCTCGTGCTTGCGGTGGCAGCCGGTTGGACTCTTGGACGGGGTGGGCTGCGCATGGATGGCACAGAGCGTGCCCAGCTACCGTCCCAATATTACCGAGGCTTCAACTTCTTGCTCGATGGTGAGGAGGAAGGTGCCGTTGATGCTTTTACCGAGGCGTTGGCGGTTAATGAGGATACCCTCGATACCCACATTGCGCTTGGAAGCGTCTTGCGCAAACGGGGTGAGGTCGATCGGGCGATCAGAATTCATCAAAATTTACTGAAGCGACCGCAGCTAACGGCGGTGCAGCTACATCAATCACACCTCGAGCTGGCCCGAGATTTTATTGCTGCGGGACTCTATGACCGCGCCGAGCAATTGCTATTAGATTTGGCGGGGCAATCTACCGACTTCAGCGCGACCGCCCAGCGGCATTTACTTGACGTTTACGAAGCGCAGCGAGACTGGGTGGCCGCCGTTGCCATCGCCGAGCAGCTGATCGAGGCCGACACGGCAGGACACCCTGCAGCTGGGCAAGGCCAGCCGGCTCAGCAGCTACGCGGGCAATATCTATGTGAGCAGGCCGAGGCTGCGTTGGAGAGGGGTGATATGCAGGTGGCCGGCGACTTGTATGGGGACGCACTTCGGGATCAACCTGCAGATTTGCGTGCCCGCATNGGATTGGCCAGGCTTAGCTTGTCTAAGGGGGATTCGGCGGCGGCGCTTGAGCACTTTCATATCATTATGGGAAGTGATCGTACCTGCACGCCCGAGTTCCTGACGNTACTGAGCGATATTTGTTCCGCGCATGAGGATGAGGCACTTTACCTCTTGTCGCTACAGCGTTACTACGAGGCGCAAACTTCGCCGCTGTTGGCCTTATCGTTAGCGGGAGAACTGGAGGTCCAGCAAGGTAAGGAGGCCGCTGAGGCGTTCCTGCGCAAGACTTTGGTGGATCAGCCTTCGGTCTCCGTGGCGGCTTCGCTGGTGCTCAAGGGCCTGCAATCCGAGGCATCACTGCCGGAGCGCCAGGTGTTCGATCGACTCACCAACGCCGAACAAGACTATCGATGCGACCATTGTGGATTCACCGGTAAGGCCCGTCATTGGCGTTGTCCTGGCTGCCGCCATTGGGATTCTATTCATTACCGCGGTGACGCATTGGAGCAATCCCATGGCTGACAGTGGCGCTAATCTGATCGTCGCGCTGGACTTCGACACCGCTGAGGCGGCGATCGAGCTGGCGAGGCAGCTCGACCCCAGCAGCGTGCGCCTTAAGGTGGGCAAACAGTTATTTACGATTGCCGGACCCGACGTGGTCCGTGCTCTGCACGATCTCGGATTCGATATTTTTCTCGATCTTAAATTCCATGACATTCCCAATACGGTCGCACAGGCAGTCAAAGCGTCTGCCGATCTGGGAGTGTGGATGGTCAACGTGCATGCAGGAGGTGGGTCGAGAATGATGCGCGCTGCGAAAGAAGCGCTGTCCGCTGTCGCGCATCCNCCTCTGTTGGTGGCGGTAACGGTGCTGACCAGCATGGCTCGCGAGGATCTGGCTGAGCTGGATTGGGAGGGAGAGCCGATCGATCGTGTGTGTAAGCTGGCTGCTCTNACNGAATCTGCAGGCCTCGATGGNGTGGTTTGCTCAGCGGCAGAAGCTGCCGTGCTTGCTGCGCGGCAGCGACCGGGATTTTTACTTGTGACGCCGGGTATTCGGCTGGCCGGAGATGCCGCAGGCGATCAGCGCAGAATTGTTACGCCGGAAAGTGCGGTGTCTGCTGGTGCAACGCATTTGGTCATTGGTCGCTCCATAACGGCCTCCAGCGACCCCGCCGGCACAGCGGCTCAGATACGGACCGCACTGGACCGGCAGTGTAATGGTTAGGTTAGTCATGACGCAGTCACCTCTCGCCGCTGCTTAACATCGCATGAATTGNAGCCANTCAAGATGCGAAGCGCTCNGGGATCTGCTTTGTGAGTGAGTACCGGCCCATAGTTTGGNTGAGCCCACGTTGGTGGGCATTTCGACCAGACTGATGGAGAAAAAAATGACGTCACAGTTCACAAAACATGATCCGGCCGCACGTTGTGGCAAGCCCGCCCGCTCGGCGCGCACCCCCTTTGCACTGGCAGCACAGGCGTTGGCGCTCGTGGCACTGCTTCTGGGTTTGAGCCCCCTGACTGGCTTCGCGACTGAGCCGGTTAACATCAACCTTGCGAGTGCAGAGGTGCTTGCCGAGTCGCTACAAGGGGTTGGCATCGCCAAAGCGCATCGCATTATTGAGTATCGGGAGGCCCACGGCCCGTTTGAGCACATTGATGAGTTGGCGGCAGTTCAGGGTATTGGTCTAGCGACTGTTGAGAAGAACCGTAGTGCTATCCGACTGCAGTAAGATCACTCGGAGTCCGGCGCCTTGTTGTTGCTAACAGGCGCCACCGGCTATTTTGGTGCTGCGCTGTGCGCAGCAATGAAAGACCGCGGCATACCNGTTCGCTTGGCGGGCCGCTCCGCGCCCGGGGAGGCGGGCGTGGATTGGATGCACTACGACATGGCGGCTCCCAATGACCCTTCNGAGGACCTATTTGCCGNNGTGTCCTGTGTGATTCACAGCGCAGGTTTAGCGCATCGGCAAGCCCGAGCAGCTGATTATCAGTCTGTNAATGTTGANGGGACGAGCCGGCTCGCTGCGGCCGCAGCGGCAGCTGGAGTGGCCCACTTCATCTATCTGAGTTCCTTAAATGTGGTGCCAGCCGACGCGTGCACTCCCGATGCCGAAGCACACGCATACCGGGAGCCTGAAGAGCTTTACGCTGCCTCAAAGTGGCGCGCCGAGCAGNTACTACAGAAAGCCTTTGGTGCATCAGGCAGCGCGCTAACGGTAGTGCGTCCCGGGCTCATTTATGACGAGGCGCTTACCGCAAATCTTAGGTTGGTCGATCTTCTCATGCGTAGCTGGCCCGCTTTGCTTCCCGCCATTGGCCGCCGGTCCATGGTGGCACGGCCTGATCTGGTGGAGTTAGTTATCAGCTGTGCGCAAGGGATTTCGGGTGCGTCGGGGGGTCTTTCAGTACTCGCGGCCATAGACGGTGAGTGTTACGACGCGGAGCAAATTTCTCGGGCGCTGTCTACGCGATCCAAACTGGGTGTTACGCCACAGTGGCTCTGCAAGTTGGGTGGCCGATTGCTCGATTGGCGCCAGGGTAATGTCGCGGGCACCACCTGGCGAGGTCTGTCCAGCAATCAATGGTGTGGAACACCCCCTGAGATAGAAGGATGGCAAGCGCGACTGACCTTGGCTTCCTGTCGCGCGCGAAAAACCGTCGGTTCATGTTGATCCTGCTCGCGATGTTGCTGGGTTCTACCGCCGGGCTCTGGCTATTTCTCCGGGTCGCACCCTCTCTGGATCTAGTGGATCAACCCAATGCGCGAAGTTTGCATTCAACGCCGACCGTCGTCAGCGGTGGATTGGTACCGATGACGCTGCTAGCGGCAGGCGTTGGATCATCCACTGCGCTACCCGGTGCTACCGGTATTGCGCTCCTGATCGCGGGGCTGACGGCGATCGGCTTGTTGGATGACAAATGGGGCCTTCCCAGTGCTATCCGGCTGCTGTGTTATCTGTGTGCGGGGATAGCGCTGCCCTGGTTGTTGTCTTCAGCTCTCCCCTTGGGCACGACAACTTTATTGCTGACCGGCATAGCCGTTGCGTGGTGCATTAACCTCGTTAATTTCATGGACGGTGCCGATGGTCTGGCGACTGTGCAGGCGCTTTGTGTCGCAACGGGGCTGGGTCTGATTGCCACTTTTGGTGCGGCACCTAATGCGATCCTCGCTTGGTTATGCGCGTTATTATTGGCTTGCTGCGCACCGTTTCTTGGCTTTAACTGGCCGCCTGCCAAGCTGTTTATGGGCGATGCAGGGGCTGTTCCATTAGGTTTTTTCCTCGCCGTCCTGGGGCTTTTGGCCTTTGCGACCGATATGTCGGTTGGCTTGGCCTGGATAATACTGATGATGCCTTTTTTAGTGGATACCGGCATGACGCTGTGTATTCGAAGCTTAGCGGGCAGACCGCCGCATGTGGCTCATCGTGACCATGCTTATCAGCGCCTCAGCCTCGTCGCGGGCAGTCCTCTACCCATTACCCTAGGGGTGCTTGGAATGCAGGTGGCCTGGCAATTTCCGCTGGCCGTGACGGCTGTCAGCAGCGAGGTATTCCCGCCGCTTCTGGTACTTTTGTCAGCCATTCCTGCCGCGATGGCAGTGGTGTACGCGCGGTTCAGAGCGTAAACTGTCGCCTTTCCAAGTAACCAACTGAATCTATTGGTGATTCGGTTGCGTGATGCAGGTGCGTATGGTCAAGAAGATGGCGTCGCGTTTTCGCGCGATGAGTGCTCATTCGGTTGCCGCGGTCATCTGGATATTTACCCGACGCTCACTGCCTTCAACCTTCCGGGTCTCGGGATGGTTGGTGCTCGATCTCATCGTCGTGCTAGGTGCCCTTTACGGGTCAGCCGCCATTGGTGGTGAGGCCGGCGCCGCAGCCCTCGGCGCACTGTCGCCATTAATGACGGGGCTCTTGTTGTTGGGCACTGCTGTCATTTTTATCGTGCAAGGCTTATATCTCTCTGTGATCCGCTATATGGGGCAGCAGGCGGTATGGGACTTGGTGAAAGCGGTCAGCTTTTCCACGTTGGCGCTGAGTGTCGCCATCTTCGTTACCGAGGCCAGCCTGCCTGCTACTGCTCCGTTGGTCTATTGGTTGCTGTTGTTCGTGGGTATAGGCGGCTTGCGATTGATTTCGCGCGCCTGGCATCAAGTCACCACGCGTGCAGATGCCCGCAGTGTCATAATTTATGGTGCCGGGGAGTCCGGGCGCCAATTGCTGAATGCCCTAAACCACGGCACTGACTATCGGGTCGTGGCGTTTATCGATGACAACCCGAGCTTGCATGAGACCGTTATTAATGGCCGGCCTGTACTGGGAGCCGACGAGCTACCCAGCCTGGTAAATGAGCATGTCGTGCGGCAGGTGCTGCTGGCGATACCCTCCGCTTCTCAGGAGCGGCGTCGGGCCATTATTAATTCTCTGGTGGGCTTGCCCGTCCGGGTAAGAACGATCCCCAAGATTAGTGAGCTGATTACTGGCAATGCGATCGTCAATCAGATTCAGGACGTTGATCTGGATGACTTGTTAGGTCGTGAACCGGTCCCCCCACACCCTGAGCTCATAGATCGCTGCATCACTGATAAGGTCGTGATGGTGACGGGAGCGGGTGGCAGTATCGGNTCCGAGCTTTGCCGGCAGATTTTGGCTTCGTCGCCNAAAGAATTAATCCTGTTGGATATCTCGGAATTTGCGCTCTACAGCATTGATCGCGACATCAAGAGCGTGTGCCAACGGCAGGGGCTCCGCTTTCCTGTCGTGACCTTGCTTGGCAGCGTCCGCGATGAGCAAAGGCTGGAATCCATCTTNCGTACGTTCTCCGTGGATACCGTTTATCACGCTGCAGCTTACAAACATGTGCCAATGGTGGAGTACAACGTTGCCGAGGGCGTGGCGAACAACGTGCATGGCACTTGGAGCGCGGCCTGGGCCGCTCACCGGGCAGGGGTTGACACTTTTGTACTGGTATCAACAGACAAGGCGGTTCGACCGACNAATGTGATGGGCGCGTCGAAACGCTTCGCAGAATTGATTCTGCAGGGTTTATCTCAGATTGAGACGCC
Organism: Halieaceae bacterium; assembly: GCA_002683395.1. Classification (GTDB taxonomy): domain Bacteria; phylum Pseudomonadota; class Gammaproteobacteria; order Pseudomonadales; family Halieaceae; genus Luminiphilus. Next base: position 59,497 of record NYTG01000025.1, read on the forward strand.
AACCCGTTTTTGCATCGTGCGCTTCGGCAATGTCTTGGGTTCCTCGGGCTCGGTGGTGCCGCTGTTCCGTGAGCAGATCAGTGCCGGTGGGCCGGTGACGGTCACCCATCCCGAGGTGTCCCGATACTTTATGAGTATTCGCGAGGCGGCTCAGTTGGTGCTGCAGTCGGGAGCCCTGGGTACCGGTGGTGACGTATTTGTTCTGGACATGGGTGAACCNGTCCGTATTGTCGAGCTAGCCGAACGGATGATTCGACTCAGTGGATACGATATCGAACGCGACAACGTATTTGGTGAGCATATTGACCTCGAGTACATCGGTCTGCGTCCGGGCGAGAAGCTTCACGAAGAGCTGCTGCTGGGCACATCTGTGACGGGTACCGGGCACCCCATGATTATGCGTGCAGAGGAGGAGTCCTTTGACTTCGACCTCATCGAGGATGCGGCGCATCGCTTGCTGCGTGCCTGTGCAGAAATGGATCTGAACGACGTCACGACGATTTTGACCGAGCACGTGATGGGATTCTCAGGGCATGAGCCCCGACATGACTATGTTTGGATCAAGCAGGGTCGTGTTGGTAAGCGGGTTCGCAAGACACTCGAAGCAGAGAATGTGACGCCGATTCGCCCCGAGTTGGTAGGGCCTCGTCAACATACGGGAAGACANTCCGACTGATCGCCGGTAGCGCACGGCTCAACGTTTTCCCTGCGCTGCCAAACTGTCTCAAAGAAGCCTTGCCTCAAGGCAGTGTGATTGCGCGGTAGAATATTCCCTATCACCCTAAATGATTGCATCCATGATGCAGCCTCTTGTAGGGTCGCGNCTCACTTCTTACTACATCCGTTCCGGTGCACGCTATGTCCACGATCGTCAATCGACGCGACGTCGATTTCTATCTCGATGAAATGTTTGACCTGGGGTCGCTACTTGCCAGTGATCGTTACGGCGAGCACGATCGCGAGAGCATTACCGCCATACTCGATCTGTGCCAAAGCATGGCGGAGGAGGAGTTCCTGCCCTGCGCGGCAGAGCATGACGAGAACGAACCCGTCTTTAAGGACGGACAGGCCATCACACCCGATTCATTAAAGGCTTGCCTGAAAGCCTTTGTGGAGGCCGGCCTGCCCGCGGCAACGTTTGATCATGATCTGGGTGGCATGCAGCTACCGGTGGTGGTGGCGAATTTCATGCAGGGTATTTTTCAAGCAGCCAATGCCCCGGCTGTTGGCTACGTCTTCCTGACATCTTCCAATGCTCACATGCTGCAGGCCTGCGGCAGCGAGGCGCTGCGCGAACGCTACCTTCCACCCCTCGTTGAGGGCCGTTGGTTTGGCACCATGTGTCTGTCCGAGCCTCATGCAGGGTCATCACTTTCCGATATTCGGTGTATGGCTGAGCCTGTTGGCGACGGTAGCTACACACTGACAGGCACCAAGATGTGGATTTCTGGGGGAGAGCAGGACATTTCCGAGAACATCGTGCACATGGTGCTGGCCCGGACCCCGGATGCGCCCCT